>JAGWWC010000082.1 GCA_018970545.1 Betaproteobacteria bacterium
GCCAAAACTGCTGCGCTTTATCCCCGGAACCGCCCAGGATGTGCGTTCGTATTTTCTCGCCCTTCAGTATTGGCTCGGTGGTTCTGAGGAGAACATGCTGAATATGGTGCGATTTCTTGTGAATCGCTATGCCAGCGGACCCCGTGAAGCATTGCGCGGCGCGGATGATCCACCACTGCCGATTGAGTATCCCGAACTTGGCGTTTATCACCCAAAGATGAAGTCTCGCATGTCGGATTGTTCGGCGGATCTGCCAAGGGTGGTGGCCGAGTCCGATGCCAAGGGCCGGGTGGGCCTGCTGCTGCTGCGCTCGTATCTGCTGTCGGGAAACAGTGGCCACTACGATGGCGTGATCCGTGCAATGGAGGAGCGCGGCCTGCAGGTCGTGCCCGCCTTTGCTGCAGGCTTGGATGCCCGGCCAGCCATTGAACAGTTCTTTATTGAGGATGGCCAGCCGACGGTAGATGCGGTCGTTTCGCTCTCCGGTTTTTCTTTGGTCGGCGGTCCTGCTTACAACGATGCGAAAGCAGCAGAGGAAATTCTTGCCAGGCTTGATGTGCCTTATCTTGCAGCCCATCCGGTGGAGTTTCAGTCACTGGATCAGTGGGGAGGGTCGGCGCGCGGCCTGCTTCCCGTAGAGAGCACCATCATGGTGGCCATCCCTGAGTTGGATGGCGCTACCGCTCCCATGGTGTTTGGCGGCCGTGCAGGTCAGCCCGGAACTGTCTGTCAAGGCTGTGCCGATCACTGTGCCTTTACGGCTGCACATAACGCACAAGACATGCATACCTGTGGTGAGCGTGCGCGCATGCTGTCAGCACGTGTTTTACGCTTGATCGAATTGCGCCGCGCTGAGCGGGCCAAGCGCCGTGTTGCAATCGTGCTCTTTAACTTTCCGCCAAATGCAGGCAATACCGGGACAGCAGCTTATCTCTCGGTATTTGAGTCGCTTTTCAACGTGCTGCGTGCGATGCGTGATCAGGGCTACACCATCGAGATGCCCAACACGGTGGATGAATTGCGCGATAGCATCATCCACGGCAATCGTGAGCAGTACGGCAGTGATGCGAATGTACACACCCTGATTGCGGCCGATGACCACGTGCGACAAGAGCCCTGGCTTGCCGAAATCGAGGCGGCCTGGGGCCCGGCACCGGGACGGCAACTCAGCAATGGCAACGCCATCTTCGTGCTCGGCCGCCAATTTGGCAATGTGCTTGTCACGGTGCAGCCAAGCATGGGCTACGAGGGCGATCCGATGCGGCTGCTGTTTGAGCATGGATTCGCGCCTACTCACGCGTTTTCAGCGAACTATCGATATCTGCGCGAGGGCTTTCATGCCCATGCGGTGCTGCATTTCGGCACGCACGGCGCACTTGAATTTATGCCGGGAAAGCAAAGCGGCCTGTCGGGCGCCTGCTGGCCAGATCGTCTGATTGGCGATTTGCCGAATTTTTATCTCTACGCCTCCAATAATCCTTCCGAGGGTGCGATTGCCAAGCGCCGCGCAGGCGCTACGTTGATCAGCTATCTCACGCCACCTGTGGCGCAGGCTGGCCTGTATCGCGGGCTGATGGATCTGAAATCATCAATTGATCGTTGGCGACAGCTCACACCCGATGCACCCGAGCAGTCTGAGTTGGTGGTATTGATACAGTCCCAGGCGGCAGAATTAAATCTCGCGCCCGCCGAGCCGATCTGGGATCACACGAGTCCTGAAGGCGCATCGCAGTCGCTGGCCGCCATGGAGAGCCAGGCCGGCCGAGAAATTCGAAAGCTATTGGATGCAGTCTTAGAGCTTGAATACACCTTAATTCCCCATGGCCTGCATATCGTGGGCGAGCCCAGCCCGCCTGAGGCCCGAGTGGATATGTTGATGTCGATGGCCGAGGCCTCCCATGGCCTGGTGCTGGATCGCAAGGCCGTGGCAGCACTTGTTCATGGGGAGAGTCCTGCCGAGGCGGCTGCGCGCAATTTTGAGCGTCATGAGCAGTTGGTGGAAATCTTCGAAAAACTCCGTGATGCCAATCAAATGCTGCTGGTCGAGACTGAGGTCGAGGGCATCCTCAAAGCTCTTGATGCGCGGTTTATTCGGCCGGCTCCGGGCGGCGATGTATTGCGCACCCCCGAAGTTTTACCCACTGGCCGGAATCTTCATGGCTTTGATCCATTCAAGATTCCGAGCGCGTACGCCGTGCGTGATGGGGCTCGGCAGGCCCAACGGCTGCTGGACCGCTATCAGTCGGATGGCCACCCTCTGCCCGAGTCGATTGCAATGGTGCTCTGGGGCACCGATAACCTAAAGACCGAGGGCAGCCCAATCGCACAGGCCCTGCATCTGATGGGCGCCACCCCGCGCCTTGACAGCTATGGCCGTGTGGCAGGTGCCATGCTGATTCCTTTGACAGAGCTCGGCAGGCCGCGCATTGATGTGGTGATTACGCTGTCGGGCATCTTTCGCGACTTGATGCCGCTGCAAATCAAGATGCTGGCCGAGGCTGCTTATCTCTGCGCGACTGCCGAAGAGCCCATTGAAGCAAACTTTATTCGCAAGCATGCATTGGCCTATCAGGCTGAACATGGTTGCAGTCTCGAGGAGGCCTCGCTTCGGGTCTATGGCAATGCCGAGGGCGCGTATGGCTCCAACGTCAACAGCCTGATTGAGAATAGCCGATGGGATGAAGAGGACGAACTCGCGGAGACCTATTCGCGCCGCAAAGGCTTCGCCTACGGCCGCGCCGGCCGACCCATCAAGCAGCCAGCGTTACTGCAAAGCGTACTCAAAGATGTGCAGCTGACGTATCAAAATCTCGACTCGGTCGAGCTCGGCGTGACAACAGTTGACAATTATTTCGATACGCTCGGCGGCATTACGGGCGCGGTGAAGCGGGCCCGTGGCGGCGATGCACCGCCGGTCTATATCGGCGATCAGACCAAAGGAGAGGGCGCTGTTCGCACCCTCAGTGAGCAGGTTGCCCTTGAGACGCGAACCCGGATGCTGAATCCGAAGTGGTACGAGGGAATGCTCAAGCATGGCTACGAGGGCGTGCGGCAGATTGAGGTTCACATCACCAACACCATGGGCTGGTCGGCAACGACGGGCCAGGTGCAGCCCTGGGTCTATCAGCAGCTGACCCAGACCTTCATGCTGGATCCAGAGATGCGCGATCGGCTGGCCCGCCTTAATCCGGCCGCTTCGGCAAAGGTTGCCAATCGGCTGCTTGAGGCCTCAGAGCGCAAATTCTGGAAACCCGATGAAAAAACACTGGCTGCACTCAGGCAGGCCGGAGAAGAACTAGAAGACCGCCTCGAGGGGGTCATAGAGGGAGCATCACCATGAATGTCGCCACCGTTCCATTTTCTGAAATCAAACGCACAGGAGGCCGCCCCGATGGCGAGGGCAGCGTCCAAGTCCAGCTCGATCCGTCGCTAAAGATCGGCAATGCCAAGGTCTTTGCGATTTATGGAAAAGGCGGCATTGGAAAAAGCACGACCTCATCGAATCTCTCGGTGGCGTTTTCAAAGCTCGGCAAGCGCGTGCTGCAGATTGGCTGTGATCCCAAGCACGACTCGACCTTTACGCTGACAAAAAAACTTATGCCCACAGTTATTGACGTCTTGGAGTCGGTGGATTTTCATCCCGAAGAGCTGCGCATTGAGGACTTTGTCTTTACGGGCTACAACGGCGTCATGTGTGTGGAGGCTGGTGGCCCGCCCGCGGGCACGGGCTGTGGTGGCTATGTCGTCGGCCAGACGGTGAAACTGCTGAAAGAACATCACCTGCTGGACGACACCGATGTGGTGATTTTCGATGTACTCGGGGATGTGGTCTGCGGTGGCTTTGCTGCGCCCTTGCAGCATGCGGAGCGGGCCCTGATTGTGACTGCCAACGATTTTGATTCTATTTTTGCCATGAATCGCATCGTGCAGGCAATCGGCGCGAAATCAAAAAATTATCGTGTCCGACTCGGCGGTGTCATCGCCAATCGCAGCGCGGCAACCGATCAGATCGATAAGTTCAATGATCGAATTGGCTTAAAAACCATGGCCCATTTTCCTGATCTCGATGTGATTCGCAGAAGTCGTCTGAAAAAATCAACGCTTTTCGAAATGGAAGACTCCCCAGAGCTTCAGCGTGTCCAGGAGGAGTACCTCCGGCTGGCAGAAAAACTCTGGAATGGCGTGGATCCAATGAATGCTGATCCGATGAAAGATCGGGATATTTTTGATTTGTTGGGATTTGATTGATTCGGCGCCGATATCGACTGCCATGAACGACGTAAGCCATATCCAATATCTCAAACAGCGCGACCGGGTCGAGCATTATTTCGATCGCACCGCGGCGCAGACTTGGGCCCGGCTGACCTCGACAGCACCCGTTAGTGGCGTGCGGGCGACGGTACGCGCAGGCCGTGATCGGATGCGGGCAACGCTCATGTCTTGGCTGCCAGAAGAACTCACCGGTCTGCGACTTCTCGATGCGGGCTGCGGAACGGGCGCACTCTCCTTGGAGGCCGCCTGCCGCGGTGCTGACGTGGTTGCCATTGACCTATCGCCCACGCTGGTCAAACTCGCCCGTGAGCGGGCCTGCGTGCAGTCGGCTGCCCAACGCATTGATTTTCGCGCAGGCGATATGCTCGATGATCAATTGGGTGAGTTTGATGTGGTGGTGGCCATGGACTCCTTGATCCACTATCAGCCCACGGATGTGGTCCGCGTGCTGGCAGGCCTTGCTGCCCGCACTCGGCACGCCATTTTGCTGACCTTTCCGCCGCGCAACCTGGCGCTGGCTGCGATGATGTCCATCGGCAAGCTTTTCCCCCGCGGTGATCGCGCACCCTTTATTGAGCCGGTGGCCTTCGAGCGGCTCTGCGGTCTGATTCAGCATGAGCCTGGGTTATCTGCATTTCGCATCGGCCGCACACAGAAAATCTCCAGCGGCTTTTACACGTCGCAGGCACTCGAATTGGTGAGG
>JAGWWC010000013.1 GCA_018970545.1 Betaproteobacteria bacterium
TCCAAGAAAGAATTGAAATACTGACCAAGAGCAGCATGACCAGCTGCACCGGCAGGCTCGCCTGGGTGATGAGTGTTAAGACAGAGAGATCGGGGCTCGCAGTCATATCTAAAAAAGCCTCTCATTGTGTTGTTGCGGTGGTGTCGTCTTTCCAAAGTGGGCATACGCTGCTGAGGTTGCGATCCGTCCGCGGGGCGTGCGCTGTAAAAAGCCTTGCTGAATCAGATACGGCTCCAGCACATCTTCGATGGTGTCTTTGGCCTCGCCGATTGCAGCCGCCAGGTTATCCAGCCCGACGGGCCCGCCATCAAAGCGTTCAATAATGGCCTCCAGCAGCTTTCGGTCCATGAGATCAAAGCCCTCGCGGTCAACTTCAAGCAGGGAGAGCGCCTGATCCGCGATGGCAGCCGAGATAATGCCCTCATGTTTGACTTGGGCAATATCCCGGACTCGGCGCAGCAGCCGGTTGGCAACCCGCGGCGTGCCGCGAGACCGCTTGGCGATTTCGTGAGCCCCGGCCTCATCAATGACGGCCTTCAGCAGGCTCGCGGATCGCATGACGATGGTTTTGAGATCGTTGGCGTTGTAGAACTCAAGCCGTGACACGATCCCGAATCGATCGCGTAGCGGATTGGTGAGCATGCCCGCACGCGTGGTTGCGCCCACCAAGGTAAAGGGTTGGATGTCCAGTTTTATTGAGCGGGCGGCCGGGCCCTCACCAATCATGATGTCGATCTGATAGTCCTCAAGGGCTGGATAAAGGATCTCCTCGACGACCGGACTGAGCCGGTGAATTTCATCAATAAAAAGAACGTCATTGCGTTCGAGGTTGGTCAGCAGCGCCGCCAAATCGCCTGGCCGCTCCAGCACCGGGCCAGAGGTCTGACGTAGATTGACACCAAGCTCTCTTGCGAGAATATGGGCCAGTGTGGTTTTGCCGAGCCCCGGGGGGCCGAAAAGCAGCACATGATCGAGGGCTTCGCCACGCTGCAGGGCCGCCTGAATAAATAAGCCAAGCTGATCCCGGACCTTGTCTTGGCCGATGTACTCATTTAGACGCTGCGGCCGCAGGGCCCGCTCGATCGCTTCTTCAGCAGGCGTTTTGGACTGACCCGAAATCAGGCGCGGTGCATCGCCTTCGCCAACGCCGGAAAGATCTTCGTGTTCAATCATGGTCTTAGTTTACTTAGCCAGTTGCTTTAAGGCCTGACGAATGCCCTCGGATACTGAGACATTCGGGCCAAGGGCCTTGATGGCGGGCAGGGCCTCACGCTCTGAGTAGCCCAATGCCAACAGTGCATTGAGAACATCCGCACCCGAGGTCAATGGTGATGCCGTCGCCGTGCCGACGGCCTGGGCCATTCGCCCCTTGAGTTCTAGGATTAGGCGTTCGGCCGTTTTTTTGCCAATGCCTGGTACCCGGGTAAGCAGGCCCGTTTCCTGCAGACTTACCGCCTGCACCAGCTGATCAACGGACAGCCCAGAGAGCACTGCCAGCGCAATCCGCGGGCCGACGCCGCTGACGCGGATGAGCTCCCGAAACGCGCTGCGCTCTGGCTCGGTCGCGAAACCGTAAAGCAGCTGTGCATCTTCACGAACAATAAGGTGAGTCAACAGTGTCGCGGGCCGGCCCAGATCGGGAAGTTCATACAGAGTGCTCATGGGCACATCGATCTCATAGCCCACGCCCTGCACATCGATCATCACCCGCGGGGGCTGTTTCGCAATCAGGGTTCCAGAGATTCGGCCAATCATGATGGCCGCTATTGTCCCCTAGATTCAGCGTGTCGCAGCGCCCGCTGCATGCCCAGCGACTGCCACCAGGCCAGGGCGCAGGCCAGGGCATCGGCTGCATCAGCTCCCGGCGGGCGGGCAAGCGCTAAGTGTCGCTGCACCATACGCTGGACTTGATCCTTGGTGGCCCGGCCGGATCCCACCACGGACTGTTTGATTTTTAAAGGCGTGATCTCTGCAATCGGTAGCTGATGCTCGGCGAGCGCGGCGATGGCTACGCCCCGCGCCTGGCCCAGTGACAGCGTGGATTTGGGATTGACATTCACAAAGACCCGCTCGATCACCGCCTGATGGGGATGGAATTCTGAAATTAGCTGCCGGACACCTTGAAATAACTCGGCAAGCCGTTCGGGTTCAGAGCCACTGAGCTCGGGCCGAATGACGCCGCTGCCAACATAAATTACCCGCTGGCCTGAGAGTTCGATGACGCCGAATCCCGTTCGCCGCAAGCCGGGATCAATACCAAGGACTCTCATCTAAAAAAGATTGGCGATCGCGGCAGCGGATCAGTGACGAAAGTGTCGCATGCCGGTGAAGACCATCGCAAGGCCGCGCTCATCAGCGGCAGCAATCACTTCATCATCACGTACTGAACCACCGGGCTGTATGACGCACTGGGCGCCGGCATCGGCCACCGCATCCAGCCCATCTCGAAAAGGAAAAAACGCATCCGAGGCAACCGCAGAGCCCTGAAGATTCAGCCCCGCATGTTGGGCCTTAATCGCGGCGATCCTGGCTGAATCAATACGACTCATCTGGCCGGCACCCACACCGAGTGTCATGCCGCCCGCACAAAATACGATCGCATTGCTTTTTACCCATGTGCAGACCTTCCAGGCAAAGAGCAGGTCCTCCAGTTGGGCGGCGGTCGGCTGAAGCCGGCTGACGACCTTGAGCTCCGATGCGCTCATTGTGTTGCGATCCGGTGTCTGCACAAGAAGTCCGCCACTGACGCGCTTTAGCTCTCGGCCGCTGGCAATTGCCGCCGCCTCACCGAGTGGCAGCTTCAGAAGCCGCAGATTGGCTTTGCCTGCGAAAACTTTCAGTGCGCCCTCCGAGAAGTCTGGGGCGATGATAACTTCAGCAAACTGCTGAGCGATATCTCGGGCGGTGGGCTCATCAAGCGGCACATTGAAGGCGAGAATGCCGCCAAAGGCTGAGGTCGGATCAGTCTTAAAGGCCTTCTGATAGGCCGCAGCCGCTGAGTCGCCGATTGCAACGCCACAGGGATTGGCATGTTTGACGATCACGCAGGCAGGGTCGGAGAAGCCTCGAACACACGACCAGGCAGCATCGGAATCCGCAATATTGTTGTAAGAAAGGGCCTTACCTTGCAGCTGTGTGTAGTTGGCAAGTGTGCCTGCCTGCGGATCGGATTCCCGATAAAACGCTGCGCTCTGATGCGGATTTTCGCCGTAGCGCATTTCTTGAACCCGATGGAATTGCAGGGTCAAGATGTCGGGATAAAGATCGGCAGTCTTTGGATCGGGCGGCATGCAGCCGCGGTCAGCGGGCGCACAGTCGCTGGCGGGTAGAGCGTTGAGTAAATTGCTGATGGCAGCATCGTAATCAGCAGTATGTGCAAACACTTTTTTGGCCAGCCGCTGCCGGGTGGGCCAGCCCAAGGTGTTGCTGTGTTGATCCATCTCCACCAGCAGGCTGCTGTAGTCGCTGGGATCCACCACGACAGCGACACCGTCATGATTTTTGGCGCCAGCCCGCAGCATCGCCGGGCCACCGATATCAATGTTTTCGATGACATCTTCATAGCTGGCGGATGGCCGCGCCAGGGTCTCACGAAAAGGATAGAGATTGACAACCAGCAGATCAATTGCAGCAAAGCCGGCTTGCTGTAGGGCCTGCATGTGCGCACTATGATCTCGGCGGGCCAGCAGTCCGCTATGCACTGCAGGATGCAGCGTCTTGACTCGGCCATCGAGCATTTCAGGAAATTGCGTGATGGCCTCAACCGGGGTAACCGCAATTCCCGATTTCTGCAGTAAGGCTGCAGTGCCTCCGGTCGAGAGCAATTGCACGCCACGGGCCACGAGTGCCTGCGCGAATTCAAGAATGCCGTTTTTATTTGAAACACTCAGCAGCGCGCGGCGAATCGCAATCCGATTCGGCCGGGGTGAGGAGGCGGTGGGGGCAACCGATGACACAGTGAACTCCTAGGCTGAGTGTGGCGCGCGGCGTTGGCTGATTGCGGCTGGGCTACGCTGGTGGTGGGCAAGTTTTTTTCGAAGGGTATTTCGGGTGAGTCCGAGGGCGCTGGCCGCATGGCTGATGTTGCCTTGATATTGGGCCAGCACGTAATCGAGCAACGGCCGCTCGACTGCCTGGATCACCATATCGTAGAGGGCATGGGGCCGCTGGCCATCCAGGGTTTTGAAGTATTGGTCCAGGGATCGACGAATGGTCTCGTCGATGCCGGTGTCCTCGGGCCTAGGCGGCCTGCCGGAATTCTGACTCATAGCGATGATTAAAAAATGCGTCGATGGCATGCAGTTGTGATTCGGTTGATTCCAGCTGGTTTAATGCATCACGAAATACTTTTGCCCCGTGCAGGCCCTTTAAATACCAGCCGATATGTTTGCGTGCCGTGCGAACACCCGTGGATTCCCCATAAAACGCATAGTGATCCTGTAGGTGATCGCGCAGCCAGCCTGCGATCTCCGCCTCACTGGGGTCCGCCAGCAGCTCGCCGGTAGTCAGGTAGTGATCAATCTGGCGAAATATCCATGGCCGGCCCTGCGCTGCCCGACCGATCATGACCGCATCGGCTGCGGTGTAGTGCAGCACCTCAAGGGCTTTGGCGGGGCTGTCGATATCGCCGTTGGCTACGATCGGCACCCTGGAATGTGATTTGATTTCCGCAATCGTGTCGTATTCAGCCATACCTTGATATTTGTCGGCCCGGGTACGGCCGTGGATCGTGATCATGGCGATGCCGAGATCTTCGGCCATGCGCGCGATCTCCGGCGCATTTCGGTGTTCGCGATCCCATCCGGTGCGCATCTTTAGCGTGACGGGTATGCCATCGGCCCCGACCGCCTTGATCACGGACTGAATAATTTCGGCGATGCGCCTTGGCGTTTGCATGAGCGCAGAGCCTGCCGCGACATTGCACACCTTTTTAGCGGGGCAGCCCATATTCAAATCGATAATCTGGGCGCCACGCTCGACATTAAAACGCGCTGCTTGGGCCATCATGACCGGATCAGCGCCGGCGATTTGCACCGATTTTGGGGCAATCTCACCGTCGTGATTAATACGACGCGTGGTTTTATCGGATGCCCAAAGCAGCGCATTTGAGGCTGCCATTTCACTGACGGCATAGCCTGCACCAAGCCGCTTGCACAGCTGGCGGTAGGGCCGATCGGTGACGCCTGCCATCGGCGCAACGAACACCCGATTCGGCAGCACATGGCGACCAATAGTGAGCGGGGTGTTAAAGACAGGAAAGATCGGCATCGTGGCGTTGCAGCTGCGTCATTGGAGGTTAACCGCCAAACATGAGGACTTGGCCCAAGAGGCGTTTGGCGCCGGGGATAAAAGCCATGGCGCCGATGGATCGGCGAACCCATGCAGCCCTCGCCAGTGTATCGGTTGCGGTTCGCACCGCCCAGCGGTCTGTTTTTCGGCGCTGGGCATAATCTACAAGACGCTCTGCAATGGGCCGGCCCCGCTGCAGCAGGCAGGCTGAAAGGGTCTCCGCATCGCGAAATCCGAGATTCAGTCCCTGTCCCGCAATGGGGTGCAGCGCCTGGGCAGAATTTCCAATCCAGACCGTGCTGCCTTCGACTAGAGTCTCGCGCCACTTTAGCCCAAGAGGATAGCTCCCCGTGAGTGAAACGGCGCGGATTCGGCCGAGACGTCCACCCATCACGTTTTCAATCATCTCGCACTGACTGGTGGAGTCTGCATTAAAAAACATTTGGGCCTTATCTGCAGCGGCACACCAGATCAAGGCGTAGCGTTGATGCATCGGCAGTAGGGCAACGGCGCCGTCCGCGGTGAAGCGCTCATAAGCAGTCGCTCCGGTGGGCAGCTGGGTCTGGACCCAGCCGATGACCGCGTGCTGATGATAATCACGCACGACCCGCATGCCGTAATCGTTGGAAGACTGATCGGCTGACTGATACAGGCCGCCTTCGGCAATGATATGAACCTCAGGAGTGGCGATGGCTGCGGCTGCAGGTGCGGTAGCCGCCGTGCTGATGCCTTCAGCATGCAGTCGGCTGCGCAGAATTTCCAAGAGCTGCGAATACGGCACCAGCCCCCCGAGAGAGGCCACACCTGCGTTTTCGCTTTTGATTTGCATCGAACCAAATTGGCCTTGAGAAGAGACATGAATCTCTTGAATGCGCACCGGATGACAATCCAATCCAAGCTGGGCAAGTCGACTCAAGGTGCCTTGCGACAGCGCCAAAATTCTCGGATCCTCAATCGCTGCGGGCTGGACCGCGTCCAAAGCGGGGTCGATGATCTGAATTGCGGATCGCGACCAGCCGTATTTCACCAAAAACAGGGCCGCCATGATGCCAACCGGACCCGCCCCCTGGATTCGGATCAGGGGATCAACCACGCATGAGCCCCTCGATTGCCGTTGCCGCCACGGGCACGCCTCGCGTGAGTAGATCAACCCCGGCTGTCGTCAGATGGGCGTCGTCTTCGATCCGAATACCGATATTCCAGAATTCCGCTGCAATGTCGTCTGCCGGACGGATATACAGGCCCGGCTCGATCGTGGTGACCATTCCGGCAGCTAAGGGGGTTTTGACGTCACCCACATCATGAACATCCAGGCCTAAAAAATGGCCAGTGCGATGCATGTAAAAACGCTTGTAGTCCCCTGACTCAATCATTCCATCAACAGACGACGCCGGCAGTAGTTTTAAATCCAGCATGCCCTGGACCAAGACGCGGACAGCGGCATCGTGAGGGTCGGAGAGCAGTGCGCCCGGCCGTGTCGCATCGACCGCAGCCTGCTGGGCGGCCACCACTACATCGTAGACCGCCCGCTGCGCGGCAGTGAACTTTCCATTGGCAGGGTAGGTGCGGGTGATGTCCGAGGCGTAGCCATCCAATTCGCAGCCGGCATCAATCAGCACAAGCTCGCCATCACGGACTGGCCGGCTTCCAGCACGGTGATGCAGGATGCAGCTATGCGGGCCTGAGGCAACGATGCTGCCGTAGGCTACCGACTGCGCACCCTGCCGCCTAAATTCATGCAAGAGCTCTGCCTCAATCTCAAACTCATGATGGCCAGGCCGGGTAAAAGCCATCGCCCGCACATGGGCCTGCGCAGAGATCTTGGCCGCGCGCCGCATGGTTGCGATTTCATCGACATCTTTGATGAGTCTCTGCCGTGCAATCGCAGCGCCAAGATCAATAATTCGATCGGGCGCATTCACGCCAGCACGGCCCTTGGCCCGCACCGCGGCAAGCCAGTGCCGCAGCCGCTCATCAAGCCCTGCATCCAGCCCCATATGGGCGTAAAAGGCGGGCATATCACCTGCCAGTGCGATGATCGTTTCATCAAGTGCGCTCAGTTCAATCGCGCGATCGGCTGCAAAGCGCTGGGCAGCATGTTGCGGCCCCACCCGAATCCCATCCCAGATTTCGCGTTCAGCATCCTTTGGCCGGCAGGCCAGAACTGTCTCCGTGTTTCCTTTGTCGTCAACTCGCATCAGCCACCAGGCATCGGGCTCGGGAAATCCTGTGAGGTATAAAAAGTCACTGTGGCTACGAAACGGAAATGGATTATCGCGATTGCGAATAATTTCTTCGCCAGCACTCAGTACAGCGACTCCGCCACCTTGTTGTGCAATCCACTGCGCAAGCCGAGCTTGGCGGGCACGGTGTTGCTGGCCGTGGACAGGGGCCGGGACCTCCTGGGGCTTGAGTTCGGCGGCTAGGGAATGATTAAAAAGTTCGTTGGGCGTTAAGGCTGGGCCGTTCATGGTGGGCTTTGCAGGGCTATGTGACGTTTGAATTGAAGTTATACCGAATTGAGCCGGCGAAGGCGATCGGGTGTTCCGACATCGGACCAGGCGCCACGGAAGTGGCTCCCGACACAGCGGCCTTGATCGACTGCCTGAAACAGTAGCGGTGCAAGCGCTGCCCGTTCGCCGGGGCGAATCGCTGCAAACAGTTCCGGATCATAGACTCCAATTCCCGAAAAGGTCAGGCCGCCTGCGGCTGGCCGTCGGGACACGTATTGCAGGCCCGATTGCGAATCGGGCGCGTCCAGGCCAAAGTCGCCCAGCGGGTGATGTTCAGGGTTATCCACCAGCACAAGATGACATTGCGGAAAGGAGCCCTCGCCTTGCGCGGACTTCATGCGAGTCAGATCTTTTGCAACTGAAATGGCTTGGGTTACTGGCCAGTCTGTGAATACATCTGCATTGATCACCAGAAAAGGCTGCGGACTACGCTGGCCGAGAGAATCGATCCATGGCTGAGCGGTAGCGATGCCGCCCGCTGTCTCCAGCGCCCCCGAGGGCTCCTGTGAGTAGCGAATATTCAGCCCAAAGGCGGCCCCCGATCCGGCGAAGGATTGAATCTGGTCCCCGAGATGGGCAAGATTAATCACAACCTCGGAAATGTGGGCTGCGGCGAGCGCCTCAAGATGCCACTGAATCAATGGCTTACCTTGGACCATCACCATCGGCTTGGGGGTGGTGTCGGTCAGTGGACGCAGCCGTTCCCCCCGGCCAGCCGCGAGAATCATGGCATGCAGCCGTTCAGTGTTCGGCCTCACACACACCGCTCCAGCAGCTTTGCCAGTGGCCCCAAGCCCTGATAGCGGCGGCAGGTTGAGATGGCGGCACGGTGCACCCGCGGCATGTCGTTTAAGTAGTTTGGTTTGCCATCGCGGACATTGAGTCGACAAAAAATACCCAAGACCTTGAGCTGACGCTGCAGGCCCATCCATTCGAAGTCACGCCAGAAGTCCGAGAAATCCTGGGCAATCGGCAGCTTTGCTTTTCGGGCCCGCTCCCAGTAGTCGATGGCCCAGTCGAGTTGAACTTCCTCTGGCCACTCAATATACGCATCACGAAGCAGTGAGACCAAGTCATAACTGATCGGCCCCAGCACTGCATCCTGAAAATCGAGAATGCCGGGATTGAGGTGTTCAGTCAGCATCAGATTCCGGCTGTGATAGTCCCGGTGCACAAGTGTCACGGGCTGTGCCTGGCAGGCATCCAGAATCAAGTCGTACGTCTTGACCAGCATCTCGCGGTCAGAGGCCGACAGAGCGATTGGCCGGTGATGAACAAGAAACCATTGATCGAAAAGCTGCATCTCCTGCAGCATTTTGTTTCGGTCGTAGGCGGCAAGTCCTGCGACTTCAGATGCGGATGGCTGCTGAAGGCTGAAGTGTTGAAAGCTAACCAGTGCCTGGTGTGCATCACGATAAAGCGGCGTGCACGCTGTTGCGTCGCGCCGCCGACTCTCGATCGCCGCTGCATAGGTTGTTGCTCCGAAATCATCGCAGAGCAAAAATCCTTGGCTTGCATCGTGGCGCCAGATGTTGGGCGCATTGACTCCTGCCTGACGCAGTAGTGTTGCAATCTTGATGAAGGGCCCGATTGACTCCTTGTCGGGCGGCGCGTCCATTAGGATCAAAGACATTGATTTTTTGGATTTTTCCCCCCTAATTCGGAAGTAGCGTCGGAACGAGGCATCGCTCGAGGCGGCGGTGAGGGAGGCAGGATCCACGAACCAGCCGACTTCGGCAAGCGCGCTGGCCTGCTGGTGGAGCCATTGTTCGGCCAGGATACGGCGGGAATCTTCGGGGGTGTTCATCTGGGATGGTTGGCGACGGAGCGAAATCAAAGCCCCTACCTATAATAGAGCATGCATTTTTTTGGGACTGTCACCTCTCGGGTGGGCCAAGATGTGACCCCCATCGGCAGGCTTGCCTGCGGCGGCCCTTTGGCCGCTTTATTGCTGATGTCTGCGGCCTCTGCTCAAGCGCTTCCTCTTCTAGGAAGTTGCTCAGCGGCGGCCAATCACTCCGAGCCGATCCGGCTGGCGCAGGCCGCGACGAGTTTGGCAGACGGGCCAGTACCACCGCTTCAGCTCGCTCAGGGCCTGCGGACCTCGTTGGGCCTGAAGTTTGATCCCGTATTAAATCTCGAGCCCTCATCGACAACCGATACGCCGGTCTATATTTTTGGCGAGCGCATTTCAGGCCAGACCGATGACGACATCGAGGCTCGGGGAGCCGCCGAATTTCGTCGGCTGGGACTCTTCGTGAAGGGGGACATTATTCGTCATCACATTACTCGCGATGAGTTGTACGCAGAAGGTAATGTCAAACTCTTTCGCGAGGGGGAGTATTACGAAGGCCCGCAGCTTCGCCTGAAGCTGGGAACTACGCAAGGTTATTTTGACGACGTGACTTATCAGCTCGTTTCAACGGGCGGCCGCGGAACGGCCCGACATGCCGAATTTATTCAGCCCCTGGAGACGCGATTAACCGAAGTGAATTACACCACCTGCCCGAGGGATCGTCCGGCCTGGGAGCTTCGGATGCGTGAGTTATTGATTGATCAAGTCCGCGAGGTGGGCGCGACACGCTCGGCAACTCTGTATTGGGGCCAGGTGCCATTGCTGCCTTTTGGTGATACCTCCTTTGCGATTGGCGAGGGAAGAAAGACAGGATTTCTTGCGCCTTCCTACACCACTTCAACTCGGCTAGGACTGGATGTTCGGGCGCCGTTTTATTGGAATATCGCCCCCCATCACGACATGACGCTTTACCCACGTCTGATCACTAAGCGCGGGGTGCAGCTCGGCAACGAGTTTCGATTCTTACGGCCGACTGCCGCCGGTACGGTTGCCTTTGAAGTGCTGCCCAACGACAGTCAGTCGAAGATCTCGCGACACTTTGGATCTGTGGTCACCAGTTTTCGGCCAATTCAGGGCCTCACGATCGGTCTGAATGTTCAGCGCGCCTCTGACAATAATTATTTTTCTGATCTTGGAAATACCCTGTTGGTTTCCGCGCAACGTCTGCTGCCAGGCTCCATTACGATGAATACGGCGGTGGCCGGCTGGGCGGTGCAGGCAGAGGCACAAGAGTTCCAGTTGTTGCAGGATTTGGGCGCGCCGCTCATCCGTCCGTATAGCTTTGCGCCAAAATTGGTTGCGTCCCGAGGCCACCGTGCTGTGCTTGGTGAGGATCGCCTGCCTTTGGATTGGAATGCATCGGCAGAGCTTGCCTCTTTTCGACATCCCACGCTGGCCGAGGGCGAACGGATCGTGGGCACGGGCGCCGTTGCCTGGCGCTATTTCAGCTCGGGACTGGCAATTACGCCCAAGTTGGCCATGCATGCAACACATTACTCCAGCAGTCGGCCCGGGGATCTTGCCCTAACGAATCAACGGTATTCGAATGCGGCACTCGGCATTTACACCAACAACGTGGGCGCTGCAGCGGCAAGCGCCTACACACGAGTGTTGCCGACCTTCAGCACCGATGTATCCACCACCTTTGATCGCCCCCTCAGCATCGGGGATGCAGCCATCGAGCAGACGCTCGAACCAAGGCTGTCTTATATCTATACGCCCTACAAAGATCAGTCGCATCTTCCGGTCTTTGATTCGGGTTCGCCGAACCTGAACTTCGCCCAGTTGTTTTCAGATCGCGCATTCAACGGGCATGATCGAATCGCGGATCTGAATCAGATTACAGCGGGGGTTACGACGCGATTTATCGAGCAGTCTTCAGGGGCTGAACGACTGCGGGCGGCAGTTGGGCAGCGTTTTTATTTCTCAGATCAGCGGGTGACGTTACCTGGCGGCACGGCGCGTACGGATCGCCGTTCGGACCTCCTGGGGCAGGCGACCGTGCGGCCCCGAAAAGATTTGACCATCGACTCCTTGGCCCGCTATACCCTGGAGTCCTCGCAGTGGCAGAGTTTTTCGATCGTGAGCCGATTTAATCCAAAGCCTGCCAACACGCTGAGCGTCGCATATCGATTCGTGCGGGACTCCTCGAATACGGTTGACCTTGCGGTTCAGTGGCCTGTGGCCAATCATTGGTATGCGGTGGGCCGCTACCAGCAAGCCCTGCGTAACGTGGGGACCACTCAGGAGACGCGGAATCCTGGCCTGGTCGAGGCCCTGGCCGGTTTTGAGTACGATGGAGGCTGTTGGGTCACCCGAATCGTGGCCCAGCAGTACGCAGCCAACGCCACCCAGCGCAACACCACCTTGTTTTTTCAGATTGAGCTCAATGGACTGGGGCGGGTTGGAACCGATCCGATAGCGGCGTTGAGAAGAAATATTCCGAACTATCAGTCGATTAACCAGATCACGCCCTTGCCATCGAAATTTGATAATTTCCAGTAATGATCACTTTACCCACCCCTTTACTGAAACAATTTGCCCCCCTTTTGGACGGGCTTGCGCGAGTGCTGCTCGGCCTGGGGTTGGCGTCGATGGTGTTCGTGATGGCTCTGACCAGCGCCTATGGGCAGGCCACCAGCCCCAGGACCCAAAACACACAATTGATTGATCGCGTATTGGCGATCGTGAATCGAGAGGTCATTACGGCCAGTGAGCTGGCCCGCCGTGAGCGGCAGTTTGTTGCTGGTCTTACGCAGCAGGGAATCGCCATTCCCAGCCGAGCCATTCTGCGTGAGCAGGTATTGGAGCGCATGATTACCGATCGCGCGATGCTGCAGTTGGCCCGTGAGACCGGCATTCGGATCGATGAAATTACGCTGGATCGAAGCATTGCCCGCATTGCGGAGCAAAATGGCGTCTCGGTCAGTGGCTTTCGCAATCAGCTGGAGTCCGAGGGCATCTCTTTTGCTGCTTTTCGTGAAGATGTTCGAGAGGAAATCACGCTCACGCGTCTGCGTGAGCGTGAGGTGGATAACAAGCTGCAAATTACCGAGGCGGAAGTCGATACTTTTCTCGCGGCCCAGGGCCAGTCATTGCAAAAGACGGAAGAGTTCAGAATCGCGCAGATCCTCATTCGGATTCCTGAAAACCCCAGTCCTGCTGTTGTTGCCGAGGCTGAGTCTCGTGTGAAAAAAGCTCAGGAGGCATTGCGCCCCCCGAGAAGCTTTGCGAGTGTGGTGCGGGAGTTTTCCGATGCCCAGGATCGCGAGCAGGGAGGTAGCCTTGGCTGGAGAACTCGCGATCGTCTGCCGACACTTTTTCTTGATGCGATTTCTGGCCTTAAGCCAGGAGAGATCAGTAAGCCGGTCCGAAGCCCGAATGGATTCCATATTCTTCAGCTCGAGGATCAGCGATCGGGCCTTCGCACCCAGGAGGTTTCGGTGCACCGGGCTCGCCATATTTTGCTGCGCGTGGATGCCCAGACGTCGGAGGAGCAGGCCCGACGGCGTGCCCTCGAGCTGCGCCGGCGGATTGAATTGGGCACTGAGTTTGGGAAGGTCGCTCAGGACCACTCTCAGGACCTCGGGTCTGCCCCGAGGGGCGGCGAGCTCGACTGGGCCTACCCGGGGGATACGGTGCCGGAGTTCGAGCAGGCAATGGTGGCCCTCAGTCCTGGCCAAATCAGCGACCCGGTTCGGTCCGCTTTCGGCATTCATTTGATTCAGCTCCTTGAGCGCAAGCGTGAGCCGTTGACCGAGCAGCGTCTGAGAACTGCGGCGCGCCTTGCCTTACGTGACGAAAAGCTCGCCCAGGCCGTTGCCGATTGGGCCCGCGAGGTCCGTGCCAACGCCTACGTTGAAATCAAGCGTGACGATCGCTGATGCCCACATCGCGCGTAAGCGATTTGGCCAGAATTTTCTGCATGACCCCCGAATAATCGCAGCCATCATTCAGGCGATTGATCCCAAGCCCGGTGATCGAATCGTGGAGATTGGCCCCGGCCAAGCCGCCTTGACCGCGCCATTGATTACAACGATTGGCCGCGTCCACGCGATTGAGATCGATCGGGATTTGGCGGCACGGCTGCGCGAGCGCTTTACGGAGTCTGAGCTCGCCATTACGGAGCAGGATGTGCTCCGCACCTCCTTTTTTGCGTTGGCCCATCAACTTGGCGGTCCTTTGCGCGTTGTGGGCAATCTGCCCTACAACATCTCCACCCCTATTCTTTTTCATTTACTCGAGTCCGCTGAACACATCACGGATCAGCATCTCATGCTTCAGAAAGAGGTCGTGGATCGTATGGTCGCCAGTCACGGATCAAAAATCTATGGCCGCCTCTCCGTGATGCTTCAAGCCCGTTATCAGATGGAGCGTTGTCTGGCGGTGCCGCCGGGAGCATTCATACCTGCCCCAAAGGTCGACTCCGCGGTGGTTCGAATGGTGCCCCTGCAGTCTGCGGCAGTAAAGGTTCGGGACTGGCCGATTTTTGCTGCGGTGGTCGCACTGGCATTTTCTCAGCGGCGAAAAATGTTGCGCAAGTCACTGGCCACTTACTCGGCGATGCTCGAGTGGGAGACGTTGGGCATTGCCCCTACCCAGCGGGCTGAGGAATTATCGGTCGATCAATTCGTTGGATTGGCCAATGCCGTGGCCAGTCTGCCGCTAGAAAGTCGGCAGGGTATCGAGCCGCGCTTTTCGTAACACCGATTTGCCCTCTTCGAAAGTCGGCAGAATTTCTGCGACCTCTTCCCAGAAGCTTCTGCCGTGATCCATGGTGTGGGTATGGGCTAACTCATGGGCAATCACGTAGTCAATCACTTCCTGGCCAAAATGAATCAGACGCCAATTCAGCCGAATATGGCCATCTTCGGTGCAGCTGCCCCAGCGGCCGCGGGCATTGCTCAGGCTGAACTTCGTGTAGCGACGGCCCGACTGCTCGCTGATGGCTTTCAGGCGCCGCGCGAAAAGTGCTTTGGCCTGACTCTGAAGCCAGGAATGGACAGTATCGCGGATCTGCTCGATTGAGGCCTCGGCCGGAAGTGCCAGCTGAAGCTCGCGACGAAAATCATCCCACTGTGTCTGACGAAGCTGCGGGATGAGCAGCAGGGTGAGCGGCTTACCAAGATATTGCAGCAAGGCGCCATGGGTCCACTGCTGCTCTGGCAGCAGGCGGTGCTGCTCAGACTGATGCCATTCGGCCAGCCGGGCCAAGAGCCACTTCGATTTTTCTTGCAGGATGTATTCGATGTCGCTGATGGGTACCCAACGCGGCGCGTTGACTTGAATCATGCCTTGGCCAATCGACATGCCCACGGTTTTCCGTCGAGTTCGCTTCAGTAGCCATGGCACCGTGTAGCCCTGAAGGGCGACCGTGCGATGTTTTTTTGGTGCGCTGTCGGGCGTGACGTCTGGAGTTTTTGGATCAGTCCGAGAGACTTTTCCGGCGGAGGGAGTGGGCGATGGCGTTTTCGATTCGCCGATGCCGAAGGGCAGCAAAAACTGCTCAAGCAGTGTCATGCGGGAGCTCTCCGAGGTCGATCGGGGCTAATACGTTGCATCTCTTGATTAATCCAGGATTCCACCTTAGCCATGAGAGTAGTCGCATCTTCACTTTCAGGCAAGAGGGGCGGCCCAAAAGAAACCGTAATGGTTCCCTGTCTTTTGAGAAAAGATTTTCGTGGCCAGAGGTCTCCTGAGTTCATTGCAACCGGGATGACGGGCACACCGGTTGCAACGGAGAGTCGTGTGCCGCCTGTTTTAAAGCGCCGATAGTCACCTGGCAAGACGCGGGTGCCCTCCGGAAAAAAGACGATCCAACGTTGCTCGTCGAAGAGTACTTTTTTACTTTGTGAAAGAATTTGATCGAAGGCTTCAGTGCCCTTGCCTCGGTCGATCGCGATCATACGCAGCAGGCTGATGCCCCAGCCGAAAAATGGCACCCAGAGCAGTTCCCGCTTAAAGACGAAGCAGAGTGTTTTGGGCAGAAATGCAGGATAAAAAAGCGTCTCCCAGGCCGATTCATGCTTGGACAGCAGAATCGCTGGCCCCTTGGGCAGATGCTCTGCACCGAGCACCCGATAGTGAATGCCCAAGAGCACTCGCGAGGCCCACACCATCATCCTTGGCCACTGAATGGCGAGCCGATAGCGGGATTCGAAAGGAAGAAACGGGCCCGTGATCACAAATAGTGTCGCCCAGAAGGCCAGCGATCCACCTTGAAACAATAAGAAAACGACAGCCCTCGCCGCTGGCATTAGGTGGATGCCCCTGCGGCTGCCACCAGAATCTGATCAACCGCTTCGGCGAGATTTTCCGCAATGCGTGTGCCCTTCGGCAGTTGCTTGTCGGCATCAGCCTGAGCCGCCTGCAGGGTGCGTGGCCCTTTTCCAGTTTTCACGAGCCACAAATCGGCGGCAACTGCCTCGCCTGCCTGCAAATCGCGCAGCGAGTCGCCCACAACGGAAACGCCTGCAAGGTCGCGTTTAAACCGTCGCGAGATGTCGTGCATCAGTCCAGGTGCAGGCTTTCTGCACGCGCACCCGCTGCTGCCTGTATGCGGACAAAAGAAAATTCCATCGAGCCGTCCACCAGCCTGATTGACGGCTTGTACCATTTTGTTGTGGATCGCATGCAAGGTATTGATATCAAAGAGTCCGCGTTCAATGCCGGATTGATTGGTGGCGACCGCAATCGCCCAGCCGGCATGAGTCAGCCGGGAAATCGCCTCGATGCTGCCTGGAATTGGCAGCCATTCCTCCGGACTTTTAATGTAAGCATCACTATCGAAATTGATCACCCCATCGCGATCCAAGATGATCAGGGGAGCTGAAGTGGAGTGCTGAAGCATTTGGTCGAGGATGGTTTAGCCAGCGACTCGGGAGAGGTCAGCCACTTGATTCATTGCACGGTGCAGGCTGGCCAGCAAGGCCAGCCGATTGGCTCGCAGCTGGGCATCCTCAGCGTTGACCATGACTTGGTCAAAGAAGGCATCGACGGGCGCTTTCAGTGCTGATAACCCGGCAAGCGCTTCGTTGTAGCGGCCATTGGCCACGGCGGCTTCGGCCTTTGGCCCTATCTCAGTGAGCATTTGTGCAAGTGCGCGCTCTGCGTTTTCTTTTAAAAGCTGAGGCTCAACGACTGCAGTTGCAGCCTCGGATTTTTTCAAAATGTTACCAATTCGCTTATTGGCAGCGCACAGTGATTCGGACTCCGGCCGCATCATGAATTCCGCGAGTGCACTGAGACGCTTGGGCACTTGGTGCAGTCGATCGGGGCACTGGGCCAGTACGGCTTCAATGGCCTCCGTACGATGGCCCTGCTCTCGCAGTTGCGCCCGCAATCGGTCCAAAATAAAGGACTGCAGTGCGTTGAGATCAGGCTTGACAGCAGCGATACCCTCAAAGGCCGCCTGGGTCTGCGAGAGTATCTGTTTCAGATCGAGCGATAAATCTTTTTCAATTAGGATGCGGACAACGCCCAGGGCATGGCGTCTAAGCGCGAACGGATCCTTATCGCCCGTCGGCGCAAGGCCAATGCCCCAGATGCCGACCAGGGTCTCCACTTTGTCGGCCAGTGCCAAGGCGATACCGGTCGCATTGCGCGGCAGTTCATCACCCGCAAAGCGAGGACGATAATGGCCCTCGATGGCCAAGGCGACTTCTTCGGCTTCCTGATCGTGCCGCGCGTAATAGGTACCGATAATGCCCTGTAATTCTGGAAACTCGCCCACCATGTCAGTCAGCAGATCAGCTTTTGCAAGCAATGCTGCCCGCTCCGCTTGATCAGGCAGCGACCCAACAGCCGCCGCCCACTGCCGGGCCAGCCGGGCTAAGCGATCAATGCGCTGGCGTTGATTGCCAATTTTGTTGTGATAAACCACGGACGATAGACCATCAACGCGCGATGCGAGGCTGTGTTTTCGGTCCTGATCAAAGAAGAATTTTGCGTCCGATAGCCGTGCACGCAGCACGCGCTCATTGCCGGAGACCAAGACGGCAGGATCCTTCGATTGGATATTGGCCACCAGCAGAAAGCGATTGGTGAGCCGGCCCTCGTTATCGGTCAGCGCAAAGTATTTTTGATTCTGCTGCATGGTCAGAATCAGGCATTCCTGCGGTACCGACAGGAATGCCGCCTCAAAGCGGCCTTCCATGACTTCGGGCCACTCGACTAGACTGGTGACTTCATCCAAAAGCGCATCGGGCATCACCGCCCGATCGGGAGCCGCTTTGGAGTTCAGGGCCTTCTCGATTCGGCTGCGGCGCTCATCAAATGAGGCGATGACCCGACCTTCTTTGAAAAGTTGCGCTGCATATTGATCGGCATGATCGAGCTGGATTGGCCTCGGGCAATGAAAGCGATGGCCCTGGGTGGTGCGGCCTGCAGTCAGGCCTAGGCTTGAGATGGGCAGAATTTCGTTGCCGTAAAGCGCCACCAATCCATGGGCTGGCCGCACAAAATGCACGGTCTGACCATCCTCAAGCTGATAGTTCATGACTTTTGGAATTGGCAGGCCTTCGATGGTCTGCGTGAGGGCAGACTGCAGTGATTGGGCCAGCGATGCGCCCTTGGCGGTGAATTCATAAAACAACTGTTCCTGTTTGCCATCGTGCTCGCGCTGAAGATCGGTGAGTTCACAATCTTTGCCCAGTGTGACACCGAGCGTGGCTAGCTTTTTGATCAAAGGGGCGGTCGGTTTACCGCTGGCATCCAATGCAATTGCGGTCGGCAGCAGTTTTTCTTTTTTTGGCCGGTCGGGTGCCTGCGGCCGGATTGCAGTGAGGTGCACCGCAAGGCGCCGCGGGCTTGCAAAACGCTCACACTGTGTCGTGGGCTCGATCAGGCTATCTTGCGACAGGTATTTCAGAATCGAATCGGCGAAGGCTTCCCCTAAGCGCTTTAATGCTTTCGGCGGGAGCTCCTCGGTCAGCAACTCCACGAGCAGTGAAGCAGTTGTCATGCTGGCCGATCCTTGAGCATCGGAAATCCAAGCTGCTCGCGCGACTGGACATAAGCCTGGGCCACGGCACGCGAGAGATTACGAATACGTCCGATGTATTGGGCCCGCTCGGTGACCGAGATGGCGCCACGCGCATCAAGAAGGTTGAAGGTATGGGCAGCTTTTAGAATTTGTTCGTAGGCTGGTAGCGTCAGGCCGGCTTCAAGCAGGCGCTGGGCATCGGCCTCGTGCTCGGCAAAACGTGTAAAGAGTACAGGCACATTGCTGTGCTCAAAGTTATAGCGGGACTGTTCGACCTCATTTTGGTGATAAACATCGCCATAAGTCAGCCGCTGTTTCTGACCGCGTGATTCCCATTCGGTCCAGGTCAGGTCAAAGACATTCTCAACACCCTGCAGATACATGGCCAGTCGCTCGATCCCATAAGTGATCTCGCCAGTAATTGGGGCGCAATCCAGGCCGCCTACCTGCTGGAAATAAGTGAACTGTGTCACCTCCATTCCATTGAGCCAGACTTCCCAGCCAAGACCCCAGGCCCCGAGCGTTGGGTTTTCCCAATCGTCCTCGACGAATCGAATGTCATTGATCTCTGGATCGATACCCAGGGCCTTTAAAGAGCCGAGATAGAGTTCAAGAATATTTTCAGGAGAGGGCTTCAGCACGACTTGATATTGATAGTAGTGCTGAAGCCGATTTGGATTTTCACCAAAGCGGCCATCCTTTGGCCGGCGTGAGGGCTGCACATAGGCGGCGCGCCAGGGCTCAGGCCCGAGCGCGCGCAGAAAAGTGGCGGTGTGTGAGGTGCCAGCGCCCACCTCAAGATCAATGGGCTGCAATAGGGCACAGCCCTGCGCATCCCAGTACTGTTGCAGCGTCAGAATGATGCTTTGAAAGCTTTGCATGACCTGCATTTTAGCTGACCCGTGCACATCGGCTATGCCCGACGGGCCTTGAGAGCGATTCCAATCACAAAGCACAGAAGACTGATCGCGAGAACAGGCAGGTTGCCCCAGCGGCTATACGGCGTAACGCCCTGCATGCCCCTGACTTGCGCAAACAGCAGGCCTGGACTGCCGAATGCGATTTGATCAGTCACCGCACCCCGATGATCAATCGCTGCAGTTGCGCCGGTATTGGTTGCCCGAATCATGGGCCGGCCCGTTTCCATCGCTCGCATCCGCGAGATGGCCAGGTGTTGCGAGAGGGCAATCGTATTTCCAAACCAGGCAAGATTACTGATATTCAAAAGAATGGTGGGCTGCTGGGCGGCGGGTACCTCCGGTGATAGCGGCGCAATGATTTCCTCGCCGAATAGATCTTCAAAGCAGATATTCACGCCGATCCGTTGATCCCGAACGGCGATCGGATCCTGACGTTTGGCGCCACGTTGAAAGTCTCCCAGCGGCATTTTCATCAGATCCACAAACCAGCGAAAGCCCCAGGGAATGAATTCTCCAAATGGCACCAGGTGATGCTTGTCGTAGCGGGCTGCAAAGCTTCCCAGCGGCGTGGACTCATGGATTGCAATCAGGCTATTGCGATAACCATCGGTATCGCGCAGCGGCAGCCCCAGCATGACCGAGGCGCCAGCGGTCTGCGTGAGCCGATAAAAAGCCTCTCGATAATCGGGCGGGGCGAGCTCCCAGGGCCGGACCATGGCGGTCTCCGGAAAGACAATCAGATGCGCACCGCCGGGACCCGCGGCCGGCCGGGCGATTTCAAGATGGGTCTGCAGTGCCTGGGCCTCGCGAGTGGGATCGAATTTCATGGACTGTTCAATTGCGCCTTGAACCAGCGCCACCTTGAGTGGCGCACCTGTGGGCTCAGTGAAGTGGTGATGGCCAAGTCCAAATCCGCCAGCCACTACCAGCAGCAATGCACCAAAGGCCGGCCAGGACCGATGGCGAATCGTCTGCGCTGCCCACATCACGGCAAGCACCGACAGAAAGCCGACACCATAGACCCCGATGACAGGCGCATAGCCCGCAAGTGGCGTATCAATGGCAAGGTAACCCAGTCCGAGCCAGGGAAAGCCAGTAAAGAGCGTGCCGCGACACCATTCCGCGAGGGTCACCACCGCCGCGATGACAAAGGGCGCAGCCCACTGTTGGGTGCCCAATCTTAGCCAGCGAATGAGTGCGAAGGCCCCGATCGCATAGAGCGCGACATACAGTGACAGCAATAGGGTAGCGAGTGCAGCCAACCAAGCTGGCATTTCGCCATACGTGTGCAGGCTAATGTAAATCCAATGCAGTCCCGCCGTGTAGGCCAGCACCACTGCAAGACTGGCAAGTCGCATCATGTCGCGTCGGCGACGGCGGAGCTCCGCTGAACGATCAGCACATGGATTTGGCGCGCATCGGCCCGCTGGACCTCAAACCGAAAGCCTTCGATATCGATTTGCTCGCCACGATGGGGCATGCGGCCGAAATGGTCAGTGACAAACCCCCCAATGGTGTCCACCTGATCATCAGCAAGCGTGCAGGAAAACGCAGTGTTGAATTGCTCCAGCGGGGTCAGCGCCCTGACCCGGAAGCGGCCTGGCTGCCGGGGCATGGCCACGATGTTGTCATCGTCTTCTTCGATATCGTGCTCATCTTCGATATCACCCACAATTTGTTCTAGCACGTCTTCAATCGTAATCATGCCGGCAACACCACCATACTCATCGACCACCATTGCAATATGATTTCGATTGACGCGAAAGTCCCGCAGCATGATATTGAGACGTTTTGATTCCGGCACAAATACCGCAGGCCTGAGCATGCCGCGCAGATCATTTTCTTGATGGGCAAGGCAGCGTAATAAATCTTTTGCCAGCAAGATACCGATGATGTTGTCACGCTTGCCTTCCATCACCGGAAAACGTGAGTGGGCTGTGCTCACCACAGTCTCCAAGATTTTTTCCAGCGGATCATCGATATCGATGACATCCATCTGCGAGCGCGGAATCATCAGGTCGCGTACCTGAAGGTCGGCGACCTGCATGACGCCCTCCATCATCGAGACGGCATCGGCATCAATCACCGCATGCTCCTGGGCTTCCCGGAGCTGCTCCATGAGGTCTTCTTTGTCATCGGTCCGGCGAAAGAGCCGGGCAATGAGGCGTTCAAACTGAGATTTGAACCCGGCGCGCGGGTCGCCGGAGGGTCGATCACCCATTCGGTGAAGTCAGAGTTAAGGGACTTGTATGGTGCCACAAGGCCGCGGGCCTGTCGCCGGGGTCAGGAATTGCTCTGCTTGGCTAAGGCGGCGTAAGGGCTCGGGATACGAAAACGGCTGAGGATGGCGGCCTCAAGCCATTCCATTGCATCGGCGTCCTCTTTGCGCTGATGATCCATTCCGCTGGCATGCAGCACACCGTGAACAATGAGGTGGGCGGCATGGTGATCTAGTCGTTTATTTTGCTGCCGCGCTTCCGTCCTCATGACGGGCAGGCAGAGCACGAGGTCAGCAAATAGTCCGGCTGCCTGACCGTAGGAAAAGGTCAGAATATTGGTGGCATGGTCCTGGCCGCGGTAATCGCGATTTAATTTTCTGGCCTTGGCGGTGCCCATCACCACAACATTGATTTCTGCCGCTGTGCAGCTGGCGGGAAGGCTCGCCAGAATGAGACGTCTTAATCTTGGCCGAGACAGCGGCCAATCCTCGGGCCGAGCGCCTGATTGAAATTGAACGCTGAGACGAAGCTGTACCAATTAGATGAGCTCACCGCGCAGCGAATGCGGATGGGCCTGTACGATCCGCACGGCACAGAGGTGGCCGATCAGCTGTCTCTGTCGCACCAATGGCACTTCGACATTCACGACACGATTATTTTCTGTTCGGCCCTGGAGCGCTTCAGAGGGATTTTTCTTAGACGGCCCCTCAAAGAGGATGCGCTGTTCAGTGCCCACCATTGCATCGCTGATGCATCGGGCATTGGCCTCAATGGTGGATTGCAACTCTTGAAGCCGCTTTAATTTGGTGGCCTTGGGGGTGTCATCAGGAAGATCTGCGGCCGGTGTTCCCGGCCGCGCACTGTAGACAAAACTATAGGAGGTATCAAAGCCGATCTCGTTGACCAGGGCCATGGTGGCTGAGAAATCTGTTTCGGTCTCCCCGGGAAAGCCAATAATAATGTCGGTCGATACGGCAACGTCCGGACGAATTTTACGTAGCCGGCGAATGATGGATTTGTATTCCAGTGCAGTGTAGCCACGCTTCATGGCTGCCAAAATCCGATCGGATCCTGACTGAACGGGCAGATGCACGTGGCTGACCAGTTTGGGCAGTCGCTCATAGGCCTCAATGAGCCGCTGATTGAATTCCCGAGGATGTGAGGTGGTGTAACGGATGCGTTCGATTCCTGTCATCTCACTGATTAATTCCAGGAGGGTGGTGAAGTCCGCCTCGCCCGCCCGCGGATCTGCCGCATCAATTGCCCCGAGATAGGCATTGACATTTTGGCCAAGTAGCGTGATTTCACGCACGCCTTTTTCCGCCAGTTCAGCAATCTCGGCGATGACATCCTCAAGTGGTCTAGAGATTTCAGTGCCACGCGTGTAGGGCACAACACAGAAACTGCAGTACTTACTGCAGCCCTCCATGATGGAAACAAACGCGGTGGGGCCTTCTGTGCGTGCCGGCGGGAGATGATCGAATTTTTCAATTTCCGGAAAACGAATATCCACTTGTGGCTTTTGGGTGCGTCGCCGGGCCTCAATCAGTTCGGGCAGTCGATGCAGGGTCTGCGGGCCGAAGACAATATCCACGTAGGGTGCCCGTTCAATAATTGCCTCCCCCTCTTGGGAGGCCACGCATCCGCCCACGCCGATAATTAAATTGGGGTTGAGTTTTTTTAACTCCCGGGCCCGGCCGAGATCCGAGAACACCTTGGCCTGCGCTTTTTCTCGAACCGAGCAGGTGTTGAGCAGGAACACATCGGCTTCCTCTGGCGTCTGGGCGATCTGCATGCCCTGGCGCGCGCCCAGAATATCGACCATCTTGTCGGAGTCGTATTCGTTCATCTGGCAGCCAAAGGTGCGCACGAATACTTTTTGAGGGGCAGCCGGCTTGGCTGCTGGGCGGGGGTTTTTTTCGGTCATATTGGTCGCGTCGTGCCAGGGGTTGGAGTGGAGGACGCAGGCCGCATTTTGCCTCATCATGCAGCCTTATGCACCCATCCCCATCATTGCTGCGTGAGGGCTTAAGCCGCAAAGAAGCGGTTGCCTGGGCCAGCCTGGATTTTGCGAACTCCGGCTACACCACGGTGGTGTTGACTGCCGTATTCAACGCGTATTTTGTCTCGGCTGTGATGTCGGGGGCTGCTCATGCCACCCTGGCCTGGACCCTGGTGCTCTCCATCAGTTATGCCCTGGTCATGATCACAGCCCCGATTCTTGGGGCGTACGCAGATCTGCGGGCACAGAAAAAAACTTTGCTGGTGATCACGACGTTTGGTTGTGCGGGAGCGACCGCTTTATTGGCTACTGTTGGATCGGGCATGTGGGCCTGGGCCATGCTGCTTTTGGTTATTTCAAACTTTTGTTATGCCACGCATCAGGATATGACCGCCGCCTTTCTTCCGGAGATTGCAAACCCGGACGCGTACGGCCGGGTCTCGGGCTATGGCTGGGCCTGGGGTTACCTTGGCGGGCTCATCGCGCTTGCCGCATCGCTGGCCTGGGTCAGCTTGGCGCAATCACAGAAGATGGATGCACAGCAGACTGTGGGCGGCACGATGCTTTTGACTGCCGCAATTTTTTTACTGGTCGCCCTTCCTGCCCTGATGACGATGCGTGAGCGCTCGCGGCCCGCGGCGGCCACGCAGAATTGGAGCCTTCGGCAGTGGCTCGCCGCAAGCTGGGGCAGGCTACACGAGACCTGGCGGCTGTCTTCTCGGCAGCCTGATCTGCGGCGTTTTTTGTATTGCGTGACGATTTATCACGCTGGAGTCCAGACGGTAATTGCACTTGCCGCCATTTACGCACAGCAGGTAATGGGGTTTACGCTTGCGCAGACGATCCTATTGATTTTGGTGGTCAACATCACTGCAGCCCTCGGCGCCTGGGGCTTTGGTTTATTGCAGGATCGGCTTGGCCATGCCCGCGGGCTGATGCTGGCCCTCGTGTTTTGGATCTGTATGGTGGCAGTCGCATGGAGCGCGACAACCCCAACTCTTTTCTGGGTTGCCGCCAATTTTGCGGGACTTGCCATGGGTGCCTCGCAAAGCGGCGCGCGTGCAGCGGTTGCGGCTCTCGCCCGGCCGGGCCATCAGGCGGAGACCTTCGGCCTCTGGGGACTGGCGGTGAATTGTTCCGCCATTCTTGGCCCGGTCAGTTATGGGCTGGTGACCTGGATCACGGACAACGCCCATCGAACGGCCATGCTTTTTACAGGACTATTTTTTGTTGTGGGTCTGCTGTTATTGTCCCGCGTGGATTTTCAGCGGGGTGCCCGCGACGCCCAGTCAAGACAGTAGAAACTTGCGAACGACAGGCCAGTGGCGATCAAAATCGCTGATGCTGTGATCCGAGCCCTCTAGAACCAACTGTTGCGCTCCTGGATAGCGGGCCACCATTTCTCTCCAATCCAACAACTCATCGCCCTTGGCCGCCACCAGCAGATAGCGTTGCGGAAGGCTGATGCCGACTTCGAGCGCCTTCAGATCGTTGAGATACTCAGCCCGAAAATGCAGGACTTCATTGGTGTGCCAGGCCGGCAACTCGCCGACATGGTCTTGAAGATCGCGGGCAGGCCAGGGCGCAGGATTTAAGAGCGCAGCTTTAAATTCGGCTGCTTGTGGATGCCGCTCCATTAGTGCGCTGGCGAAAAATCCACCGAGCGAGCTGCCAATGAGCCGGATCCGATCGCCGCGAGCGAGTGCCGTATCAATTTCCTCTTGGGCCTGAGCCATCGCGACCTTGGGCGCGATATCCAACTGGGGGCAGCGGGCGGTGATGCCGAATTGCTCCAAATCAGCGCACACCATTACAGCCTTTGACGATTGAGGCGAGCTGCGAAATCCGTGCAGGTAAACGACCGTGGTGGGCTTCAATTTGAAATTACACTCTGAGCTTTAGTGAAGCCCCATCTTACTTGAGCAAAGGAAACCGCCGCATGACTGCATCTGACCCATCATCAGGAAAGCCCGCGCCTGGCATCGCAATCGTTACGGGCGCCGGAAGCGGCATTGGCCGCGCAAGTGCCCAGCGTCTCTTGGCGCTTGGCTGGCGGGTGGCACTCTTTGGCCGGCGCGAGGCGCCATTGCGCGAAACGGCTGGAAAGTCAGGGGCCAGCGCCCTCATCGTGACAGGTGATGTTTCGATCGAGGCCGATGTGGATCGGCTCGTTGCCACTGTGGTCAGCAAGTGGGGCAGAGTCGATGTGCTTTTTAATAACGCTGGAATCTTTCCTCCAGGGCAATTGATCGATGAACTTTCAGTTCAAAGCTGGAGAGAATCCGTCGAGATTAATTTGACTGGCGCATTCTTGTGTGCCCGGGCTGCCTTTGCGCAGATGCGGCGTCAGTCGCCGCAGGGCGGCCGCATTATCAATAATGGCTCGATCTCCGCCCACGCTCCCCGGCCCCAGTCGGTCGGCTACACCGCCACAAAGCATGCAATCACAGGGCTGACCAAGTCTTTGTCCTTAGATGGTCGGCCTTTTGATATTGCTTGTGGCCAGATCGATATTGGCAATGCCGCCTCAGAGATGACGACCGGCTTCGGTGCCGGCGCATTACAGGCCAATGGCAGCCGCATGGCGGAGCCGCGAATGGAGATTGCAGATGTCGCGGATGCGGTCGCCTATATGGCGGGCTTACCGCCATCGGCCAATGTGCTGTTTATGACCGTCATGGCAACCAAGATGCCGTTTATTGGCCGGGGTTAATCAGTCGCTGACCGAGGGCCTGTGCAAGTGTTCGGCTCTGGCCAACTGCTGTGAGAATTTTCTGAAGATCATCGCGTTCGGTAGGGCCCAGTGCGGGATGTAAGCCCACAAGATGGGCGCAGCCCGAAATGATTTCGAGCTGATTCATCAATTGATGCATCAGCTGCCGCGCATGCTGCGCCTGAGGCTCAGGGTCGGGTAGATTTGATGTGGAGATCACGCGGCTGGAATCAGAGGACATCATGGCCTTCCTTGTGCAAATCACTGGGGCTGTAATTTAAAGCACCTGCTGGTCGGTGCAAGTCAGAAGCGCCTCGGTCTCATGGGCCGCGGGTGGCCGCATCAGCGTGCAGAGCAGGGACGGGTGGGCCTTGGGCTGCAAGGAAAGTGGCAGGCTATCAGCCGATTGCAGATCAGCGTAGCCATCGGCGGTGACAAAGACTGGGCGGCCATGGCGATCACGTGCCAAGACTGCTTCCGTTAATCCGATGGACTCGGGCGCAAGGATCCGCCAGTGCCGCGCCCGGGACCAAAGCCCCCGGTAATCCACGAGATAAGCCCGGTTGTTGGCCAGCGGGATGGCGGCCCGATATGCAGCCAGTGTTGCGCCAAAAGGCAGAGACTTGGGGTCCACTGTGTAGATTGAATCGGTCCAGGGCGGTGCTTTGCGAAAGATCACTCGACCCTGTGCGTCCGCTACCTGTGTATCCCGGCCACCATGTCGCAGGCGGACTGCCGGCTGTCCGATGTGCTGGATGACCAGATTGTCTTCACCGGCAGGCGCAAACAGAAATGCCTCAGAAGTCATCCAGAGCCGTGTCGATGCTGACCAGGAGAGCTTATTTGTCACCGAGTCAGCCCGCATGGATCCATCCCCATAGGGGCTGGCATAACGGGCAAAGACATCGGTGCGATCGGCAGGCCCGGTGCTTTGGGCGGCATTGATCTGGGGGCCATAAAGACTCGGGCTATTGAGATTTGCTGACACTCTGAGGTCTGGGCCTTGATTCGGGCTGACTCGATTTGAGCCCATGCTCAGTGCGCTGCTGACCGAGGTGTGATGGCGGGCGAAGGAATAAGAGAACCCCAGTAGCCCGCTCCATCCCCGATCTCCCGCAAGGAGGTGATGCCGTGCTTGAAGTTGTAGGCTGGCATGGCTGGAGAGTCTGCGCTGCAGACTGACTGCGGTGATGCGTTGATCGGGCTCCGCCTCCTGGAATTGCGAGATGAGATGCACGTTTCCTGTGAGCAGCGGCGTGATGGCACCGGAGAGTGTGATCTGCACGGCGCGCTGTGGCTGGGCGCCCGACGTGATCGGGGTAAGGTCAGAGGCAGCAAGAATTCCGGTGAGCCGTTTATTCAGTGTTGCGCGCGCCTCTGCAAACCACTGAAGTGTGCATCCGTGATCCTCGCAAGACTGGCCGATCGCAGCGGTGGCCAGTATGCTGGGCAAGGCTCGCGAATTCAGCTCAAGGCTCTGGCGATGTCGCGATGCAAGCCGCTCCGCATGCAGCCCAACGGTGTAAAACTCATGCAGACCCCAGCGCAATCGCGCGGACGCCAAGGCGGGCGAGGTGAGTTCGGCCGCAAACTGCCGCGGCCTGCCCACAAACACCTCCCACTCCGTTTTTCCT
>JAGWWC010000083.1 GCA_018970545.1 Betaproteobacteria bacterium
TGCTCTCCACCAAAGAGACTGCCGATGGCGTTGAGATCATGGCGATTACCCCGGATGCGCTGGATCAACTCTCTGCAGGCTTGGGCCGCAGTACGGTCAGCGCGATGCCGGGTGGCGGCTCCGCCGAGCTCTACAGCGCGCCGCCGCGGCGCTCGACAGCCCCCTCTGGCCCCTCGTTTCCACATGAGTTGGTGATCTCCGATGTGATCAAGTCACAGCGCAACCTCGATGGCTCGCCGGTCTATACGCCCGAGCAGCTGGGCAAGGGCAAGCGGCCTGAGCCGGCAGCTGCCGCAAGTAGCGCCCGCGCCAGCGCCGCCCGTGATTCTGAAATCGCGGCCAGCGCATTGGCTGCTGCCTCTGCCAATGCTGCTGAGATGAGCCGGCTGGTGCTCGAGATGGCCCAGGTGAAAAACCTGCTGCAGTCCCATCTGGCCAGTAACTTCTGGAGCAACCTCCAACAAAACGCACCGGCCCATGCCGATGTGGTGAAAACGCTCATCAACGCTGGGTTTTCACCCAAGCTTTGCGCCGACATCGTGCAGGCCATTCCCAAAGACGGCGATACCCCAACGCTGCTCAAGCGCGTCAGCGATATTTTGGAAGCCCTCATTCAGGTGCAAGATCCCATCGATGTGTTTGATGAGGGTGGCATCTTCACATTCATCGGGCCCACGGGCGTGGGCAAGACCACTTCGGTGGCCAAGGTGGCGGCCCGCTGTGTGCTGCGCTATGGCCGCAATCAGGTCGCCTTGCTCACCACCGACACCTATCGTATTGGCGCACAGGAGCAGCTCAAGGTCTTTGCCAAGATTCTTGGCTTGCCCGTAGTCTCCGTGCGCGACAGCGATGACCTGGCCGCAAAGCTCAAAGAGGCCTCCAAGCGCAAGATTGTGCTTTTGGATACCGCCGGTGTCGGCCAGCGTGACACGCTGATGGTGGATCAGACCCAGCTATTGGCCAAGGGCTCGGGCAACTCACACCGAATTCTGGTGATGAGCGCCACCACGGATCTGCGCACCCAAGAAGATGTGATCATGCTGCACAACCGGGCCGATTCTGCCGAACGAATCAAGTCCGTCATTGTCACCAAGACCGATGAGGCCGCCTTGGTGGCGCCAATCCTGGACTGCTTGATTCGCTATGAGCTGCCGTTGCTTTTTATCTCCAACGGGCAGCGCGTACCCGAGGACCTCAATCCCCCCAATCCGCAATACCTAGCCCACCGCGCCATGCATCCGCGCACGCTGTCTGAAGAGTCCGGCATTTCAGCCGAGCAGATTCCCGCTGTACTTGCTGACAATCTTGCGCAATGGTCGAAGACACCAAGCTAGATCAGCCCGCTGAAATCAAAACGGATCAGGCCGAGGGCCTGCGTTCCATGTTTGGAGACCGTGCGCCGCGGGTGGTGTGCATGTCGTGCGCGCTTGATGCCGACACTGCCAGCACCATGACACTGGGCACCGCCCATGCACTGCGTCAACAGGGCCAGCGGGTGCTGCTGGTGGACGAAATCCCTTTGCAAGAGCGGCGCGATATTCATGGGCTGGCCTATCCCGTGCGCTATGACATCGCCCAGGTATTGGAAAACGATATTCCGCTAGAGAAAGCCATCTGCAAGGCCGAAGAGAACCTCTGGTATGCCACGGGCCTGCGCATGGAACGCTCTTACATGAAGCACAAGCTGCGCCACCCCTCGCTCATTGAGCGAATCGTCAAAGCCAAAATCGAGCTGGATCTGGTTGTCTTGGCCACCAAAAATCCGGTGGAAGGCGTGCTTCGGGCCTACGCCCATGACATTCAGCATCTCGTGGTCTGCGCCCCCGAAGAGGCCAGCATGATTCACGCCTTGGAATTCGTTCGCAGCATTTCTTATCGCACGGATGGCGCCAAAATTCCCGTGCTGATCATCGGTGGTGACACCGAGTCCGTCGGGCAAGAAGCCTTTGATCGGCTGCAGCAGGCCTCGCAGTCGCTCATGGAGCAGCCTTTGGAATCGATGGGCTGGATTGCGGCCGTAACGGTGCCGAATTCAACCAAGAAAACCCAGCAGCCAGCGGGATTGATCCTGCCTGCAACCTTGTATGCGAAACTCGCAGGCACAACACTCCAGCTGACCTGATGTCTGCCCGAAAAAACGCCTACGCCCAATCCACCGCCCTTGACCCTGCGGAGTCCGTGACCCAATACGCGCCCCTGGTGCGTAAGCTGGCCTTTCAGATTGCCTCAAGGCTGCCGCCCAATGTCGATCTCGATGATCTGATTCAAGAAGGCATGATGGGACTACTGGATGCCGTCAAGCGTTACGAGCCCCGGCCTGGGCTGAACTTTGAGGCCTATGCGCGATTTCGCATCACTGGAGCCATCTACGACAGCTGCCGCGAAAACGACATTCTGCCGCGCAATCAGCGCGACAAGCTCTCAGAATTGGAAAAAGCAGTGCGGCGACTCGAACAGTCTCTGGGCCGCTCACCCACTGAACAAGAAATCGCAGATTCCTGCGAGATTTCCATTGAGCAATATCACGAGACCTTAGATACCGCAGTGGGCATGACCGCCATTGATGATGTGCCTGAACATTTGCTGCCCATTGCCGAGGGGGCCGACCCCTCGCAGATCACGTCGTTTAAACAACTCGCAAAACAGCTGGCTGGCGTGATCAAAGACCTGCCCGAAAAAGAACGCATGGTGGTGGCGCTGCACTACCAAGAAGACTTGAGTTTTCGCGAAGTCGCTTACGTGATGGACCTGACCCCAGGGCGCATCAGCCAGATCCACACCCAGGCCATGGTCCGCATTCGCGCCCATCTGGGCTCCGACCTTAGCTTTCAGGCCTAGGGGCACAGGGCCCTAACTGCGGGCCCAACACTTCTCTACACCTTGCGCGATAACAGGCTGCCCAAAACGCTGGGCACATGGCCCCGATCGGAATAAGTGGCCTCGGCAGACTGCTGCGCCACCGTCGCTTGAAGGGCGGCGTTTTTTTGCATGGCAATCCGAATCAGCTCCCCATTGACCTTGTGATCAATGGATGCCTTGGTGATGAGTTCGCGAAGCCTGAGTTTTTCCTGCTCGGCCGCGCGATCTAACGCCGACCGCAGGCTATCGATGCCCCCGGGATAGCCGGCGATTGCATCCAGAGCTTTCTGGGCAGCGTCAATTGCAGAAGGGTATTCGTCGATGCGTTCCGCTTCCAAGACCGCACGCAGTGCCCCCACCGATGAGGCCATCTGCTCAATGACGCTTGCGACCTCTGGGGCTGACAATTACCTGGCTCGACGCATCGAGGAGGCAATGGCATCGTTCAGAATCGACTCGGCCACGCGGTCGTAATCGATTTCAAACTCACCTGCCGCCACTTTGGAACGGATCTCGTCGAGCAATTTAATGTCAGTTGTCTTATCAACGCTTTTGGCATTGGCCAGGGCCGCCGCCACATTGATATCCAGGGATGCCGCAGGAGAGGCCGCCTTGGCGCCCGCCGCAGCCGGATTTGCAGTGGCCGTAGGGGTCGACATCGACTGCGCCGACTCAGCCTGAGCCCGACGGTTCTGATCTACCCTGGTTTCGACGATCTTTGACGGATCAATCTTCATAGCCAACCTTCCTGTTGCCCCAATTTACAGCCCTAGCCGAATCGGCTAGTTGATGACTACCTCGACCACTCCGGGACGAATCACCCGGCCAGACACCTGCTGGCCATCGGGCATCCGCACCCGAATACTATCGCCAATTGTTCCGGCGGTAACTGCCACGCCCTCGCCACTGGCTTGAAAGCCCTTGCCCTGAATCTGGACTCGGACCCCTTCTCCTACCTTGATTACGGATGGCTCGCGAAGAATGTTTAGGGCCAAGGTAGCCCCCTGGGCCAGAGGCTGGCTGAGGATCTTGCCCTGGACCTCCTCCACCGAGCGGGCCAGGTCGGCCGGGGTACGGGTGATATCAGTAGAGACGGCCTCTAAGTCCTCGGCCTTAAGCCGCGTTCCCTGGGCGAGGTAGCGCTTGGCCACAACCTGGGGCCCAAAAACCCGGGTCTGCACCGACACGGTCACTCCCCAAAACGGCTTGGCACAGCGCACGACCACACTGAAACTGCCCCAAGGCCTGGCCTTGGGAGCGGCAAAGGCCACCTCCGGGGCGGCGGGGCAGTCCGCCAAGCGCTGCCGAATCCGGCCCACCCTGACCTCGACCTTTAAGCCCGAGAGGCTGGGGTGGCCGCGGACCATCTTGATGATGCGCTCGACGATCTCGGCAGGCAGGTCCTCTTCGACGGCAGTGGCCGCTCCACTACCCTGCTCATACCGCGAGGCCTCCAGGGCCCGCTGGGCTTGGGCGATTTGGCTTAGCAGCATCAGGCCAGCCAGCCCGATGACCAAATAAATTAAGAACTTGCCGGGACTACCCATATCACCGGCTCGGTCACTGCGCCGACCAAAACACCCGCCACCCACTCTGGCGCCTCAACGGCAGGGGGCAGCAAAAAGGCATTCATGACTTCAAACGGCCGGACCTCGTCGGCATACAGAGCCACCTCATCAACACCCGATCTCAGTCGCAGACACAGCCGCGCGCCCTGAGTTGAGCCAAGCAGATCATCGGGGCCGGACTCCGCACCTTTGACCGTCTCCGCACGAATGAATTGGGCCCAGCTGACGGCGTAAGTCAGCCCGTTGCGCACAAACGGCACTGCTCTGAGTCGACTCAAGCTGGAAGGCAGAATCAGCCGCAGTCCCTCGGCAGTCTCTTCGATTCGGCCGGCGAGAATCTGCACAATCTTGCTGGCCTTCTCCAAGCTCTCGGCCCCGGCATGCAACTCGGCCAAGTCAATAAAAAGCGTCTGATGCTGACAGGAGCCCTTTACTGCCGCGGGCTGTGGCATCACGCTCATTGCGGATATCAGGTAATC
>JAGWWC010000014.1 GCA_018970545.1 Betaproteobacteria bacterium
GCCGGGGTCAACAATATCGTGCTGGATTCAACCGATGCCTACAAAGCGATGATGCGCAATCTGGCATTCACCTTGTCGCTGTATTCGGGCCAGATGTGCACGACCTCGCAGGCGATTTTCGTGCCCGCCGGCGGCATCCAGACCGATGAAGGGCCCAAGTCATTTGATGAAGTCTGCACGGATCTGGCCAAAGCGATTGAGGGCTTTCTCTCTAAGCCCGAGGTCGCCTGCGCAGTCTTAGGCGCAATGCAGTCGGCTGACACCGTCAAGCGCATCGAGCAGGCCAATAGCGGTGCTTATGGCCGGGTGGTGCTGAAGTCCGGCCCACTGCAAAACCCCGAGTTTCCCAAGGCCGATGTCCGCACGCCCGTGTTAATCGCCTGCGATGCTGCAGATGAGGCCGCCTATATGGAAGAGCGTTTCGGCCCCATCAGTTTTGTGGTGAAGACTGCCAATACGGCCGCTTCAATTGCGCTGTCCGAGCGCGTGACCAGCACTCACGGTGCGCTGACGGCCGGTGTCTATTCCACCGATGCCAAAGTCATCGATGCAATGACCGCAGCAACATGGCGCTCCAAGGTTGCGCTGTCCATCAATCTCACTGGTGGCGTGTTTGTCAACCAATCCGCGGCGTTCTCGGATTTTCACGGCACAGGTGGCAATCCCGCTGCGAATGCGTCGTATGCGGATTCAGCGTTTGTTGCCAATCGCTTCCGTGTTGTACAGCGCCGCTATCACGCCTAGGAAAGACTTCTATGGCCTACCAGCATATTTTGTTTTCCGTTCAAGATGCCATCGCCCGGCTCACGCTGAATCGGCCCGATAAGCTCAATAGCTTTACCGAGGCCATGCACGCCGAGGTCCGCGATGCCTTGGATCAAATTCAAAACGATTCCTCTGTCCGTGTTCTGGTGATCACCGGCGCTGGCCGTGGATTTTGTGCGGGCCAGGATCTCGCCGACCCCTGCATGGCGATGGTGGATGGCAAAGTGCCTGACATAGGTAATGTGGTGGAGCGTAATTACAAGCCGCTCATCATGCGGCTTGCGAATCTACGTGTGCCAACCATTGCCGCCATCAACGGCATCGCCGCTGGCGCCGGCGTGAGTGTGGCGCTGGCCTGCGATCTGGTGCTTGCCGCAAAGTCTGCATCGTTTCTGCAGGCGTTTTCCAAAATTGGTCTGGTGCCCGACACCGGAGGCACATGGTTTTTGCCGCAGCGTGTTGGCATGGCCCGCGCGATGGGCTTAGCGATGCTGGCAGAAAAACTGCCCGCAGAAAAAGCCGAGGCCTGGGGCTTAATTTGGCGCTGCGTTGACGACGATCAGCTGGCCAGCACAGTTGATGAGCTTGCGCGGCAGCTCGCAGTGATGCCGACCAAGGCATTGGTCAGAATTCGGCAGGCCATGCAGGCCGCGCCCACCCACACCCTTGAACAGCAGCTTTCTTTTGAGGCAGGCTTTATGCGTGAGCTGGGCTGGAGTCCAGATTACGCAGAAGGTGTTGCCGCCTTCATGGAAAAGCGCGCGCCTAAATTCACCGGCCGATAAATCATGAATAGTGCTCTTTCTGCTTCAACGCCGATTGCGGTTATTGGTGCAGGCGCCATGGGCGCAGGCATCGCGCAGGTGGCCGCAAGCGCGGGCCACCCCGTTAAGCTTTTGGATAACCGTCCCGGGGCCGCCGCCCAAGCGGTGCAGGGTATTGCTGCTCAGCTCAATCGTTTGGCCGAAAAGGGCAAGCTCACTGCGCAGGCGGCGCAAGACACATCCGCAAGGCTCTCCGCTGCAGCACAGCTTTCTGATCTTGCCGATTGCGGCCTCATCATTGAGGCGATCGTTGAAGATCTGCAGTCCAAGCGCAAATTGTTTTTGGATCTTGAGGCCATCGTCTCAAAAGATTGCATCCTTGCAAGCAACACCTCATCCATTTCGATCACCGCAATTGGCGCCGTACTTGCCCAGCCCGGCCGTCTCGCAGGCCTACACTTTTTCAATCCTGCCCCGCTGATGGCGTTGGTGGAGATTGTCTCGGGCTTGGGCACCGAACGTGAGATCGCAGAGCGGCTATTCGCGTCTGCCGCTGCTTGGGGCAAAACCCCAGTGCATACGCGTTCCACACCTGGCTTTATCGTGAACCGTGTGGCCCGGCCGTATTACGCCGAGGGCCTGCGTCTTTTGCAGGAAGGTGCTGCCGATCCCGCCACGATGGATGCCTGTATGCGTGAGGCGGGTGGCTTTCGCATGGGGCCCTTTGAGCTCATGGATCTGATTGGCCATGATGTGAACTTCTCAGTCACCCGCAGCGTATGGAATGCGTTTTTCAACGACCAGCGGTTTCTGCCGTCGCTGATTCAGCAGGAATTGGTCGATGCAGGTTTTTTGGGCAGAAAAAATGGCCGCGGTTTTTATGACTATCGCGAGGGCGCTGCTGCACCCACACCCAAGACCGAGCCCCAATCGCAGGCGATGGCTGCATTAAAGACCGCCCGTGTGGTGGTCTGCGGCGAGTCGGCTGCCGCACAGGCCCTGTCATCACGCCTTCAGTCGGCAGGCGTTGCCTCAACAGCCGGCCCTTCTCAGGATGGCCGGATTGCTGAAGTTTTGGGTGCTGTGCTTTATGTTACCGATGGCCGAACTGCAACACGCCGGGCTGCGGCTCAGTCGGATCGCAATGTAGTGCTCATTGATTTGGCCTTGGATTACAGCAAAGCAAAACGGCTGGCCATCAGCGTTGCGGATCAGTGTGCCGCCGATGCCGCCGCAGCCGCCATTGGCCTGCTGCAGGCAGCGGGCTATGCCGTGTCGCGATTCTCAGATGTGCCGGGCCTGGCAGTGATGCGCACGGTGGCCATGCTCGCCAACGAAGCAGCAGATGCAGTTAATCAAGGCGTCTGTGATGTGCCTTCTGTCGATGCAGCCATGCGTCTAGGCGTGAACTATCCCGTTGGGCCGCTGGCCTGGGCGGATCAGATTGGGCTTGGCCGGGTCCGCGAGGTCCTTGGCCATCTCGCTGACAGCTATGGCGAGGATCGTTATCGGATCTCTCCGTTGATCCAGCAGCGTGCGTACGCTGGAAAGGGATTTCATGTCTGATGTGCGGTTAACCGCAGCCCAGGCCCAGTCACTGGCGGAGGCAACACGCGATGCCATGTACTCACGGGATCGGGCCGCTCAGGCGCTTGGCATTCAAATTCAGTCTATTGGCCCCGGCGTTGCAGTGCTGTCGATGAAGGTCCGCAGCGATATGGTCAATGGCCACCACATCTGCCATGGCGGCATGATTTTTACGCTTGCCGATACGGCTTTTGCGTACGCCTGCAACAGTTACAACAAGAACACGGTCGCTTCGGCCTGCACTATTGATTTTCTTGCACCGGGCCGCGAGGGCACCGTGCTGACCGCCGAGGCCCAAGAGCAGTCCTTATCTGGCAGAACCGGTGTCTACGATGTCACGGTGCGCGATGACTCCGGCAAGGCCATTGCACTTTTTCGTGGCAAAAGCTACCGCATCAGCGGAGAAGTTATTGCTGGCCTAGAGCAGGCCGATCAGAGCTAATAAAGAAAATAGGTTGACCAAGGGAGATCCCACATATGCCAAAGCGAAAACCAAAGTCATCGGGCGGATTGCATTCGATTGAGAGCGCAAGCCGCGATGAGATCTCGGCACTCCAGTTAAAGCGGCTGAAGTGGTCGGTCAAGCATACCTATGACAATGTGGCCCCGTATCGCGAAAAGTGTGAGAAAAAAGGAGTCCATCCCAGCGACTTAAAGCAGTTAAAAGATCTCGCAAAGTTTCCCTTCATGACCAAATCGGATCTGCGGGATCACTATCCCTTTGGTCTTTTTGCAGTGCCACGCGAGAAACTTCTGCGGCTGCATGCTTCAAGCGGCACCACGGGTAAGCCCATCGTGGTCGGCTACACCATGAATGATTTAAACAACTGGGCTGATTTAGCGGCCCGCTCGATTTATGCAGCGGGCGGCCGGTCGGGCGACATGGTGCATGTTGCATACGGCTATGGCATGTTCACTGGCGGCCTAGGCGCCCATTATGGTGCTGAGCGCTTGGGCTGCACTGTGGTGCCAATGTCGGGCGGTCAGACCGAAAAGCAGGTCTCACAGATTCTGGATTTCCGCCCGGACATCATCATGGTGACGCCCTCCTATTCGTTGGTGATTGCCGAGGCATTTGAAAAAATGGGCATTGGCCCCGATCAGATTTCACTGCGTTGTGGAATTTTCGGAGCCGAGCCCTGGGGTGAGGGCATGCGGGGCGAGATTGAGCGCAAGCTGGGCATTGATGCTGTCGATATTTATGGTTTGACCGAAGTCATGGGGCCGGGCGTTGCCAGTGAGTGCATTGAAACAAAAGATGGCCCCGTGATTTGGGAGGATCATTTCTATCCCGAGGTCATTGACCCTCAAACAGAGGAAGTCCTAACGGATGGCGAAGAAGGCGAGCTGGTCTTTACCTCGCTCACCAAAGAGGCCTTTCCGGTCATTCGCTATCGGACAAGGGATCTCACGCGGCTGCTGCCGCCCACATCACGCGCATTTCGGCGGTTTGCAAAAATTACCGGCCGATCTGATGACATGCTGATTATTCGTGGGGTTAATGTGTTTCCCAGCCAGATCGAAGAGCAGATCCTTCGAGATCCTAGGTTGTCCGGTAACTACCAGATTATTGTGACCCGCGATGGCCATCTCGATAACCTGGAAGTCCGATGCGAGCTTCAGCCTGAGGTCTCCGGAAAAATTAATGCCGCTGACTCTCAGACGTTGGCCAAAGATCTGCAAAACCATATTAAGACCATTGTTGGTGTGACTACTAAGATCTCTGTGCTCACGGCAGGCACGATCCCCCGCATCGAGGTCGGTAAAGCCAAGCGCGTCATCGATCAGCGGCCCAAGCAGGTCTAATCAGAGGGGTATTCCAATGTCCACCGCCTTTATTTGTGATGCCATCCGTACCCCCATCGGCCGCTATGGCGGTACGCTGGCCAGTGTTCGTGCCGACGACCTAGGCGCAATTCCATTAAAAGCCTTGATACAGCGAAATCCCAAAGTGGATTGGGCCGCGGTCGAGGACATCATCTATGGTTGCGCCAATCAGGCAGGCGAGGATAACCGTAACGTTGCCCGCATGTCGGGCCTGCTGGCCGGACTTCCAGTGGAGGTGCCCGGCACCACGGTGAATCGGCTCTGCGGCTCAGGCATGGATGCCATTGGCCTTGCGGCCCGATCCATTAAATCAGGCGAGACAGAGTTGATGATCGCGGGCGGCGTGGAGAGCATGTCGCGGGCGCCGTTTGTCATGGGTAAGGCAGAGACCGCTTGGTCACGCAGTGCTGCAATCTACGACACCACTATCGGCTGGCGCTTTCCTAATCCGCTGATGAAAAAACTCTTCGATACCCACTCAATGCCGCAGACGGCAGATAACGTGGCCGAGGACTTTCATATCTCGCGCGCAGACCAAGATGCATTTGCCCTGCGTTCTCAGCAGCGTTGGGCAGCTGCTCATGCCGCGGGCCGATTTGCAGACGAGATTGTGCCGGTCACGATTCCCTCTAAAAAGGGAGACCCCAAAATTTTCACAGCCGATGAGCATCCGCGGCCTGAAACCACGCTCGAGATGCTGGCGAAACTCAAAGGAGTCAACGGCCCTGAGCTCACCGTAACCGCAGGTAACGCCTCCGGGGTCAATGATGGCGCCTGTGCAGTGCTGATGGCCTCTGAGCAGGCTGCGGCCCGGTATGGCCTCACGCCAAGAGCGCGGGTGATCGGTATGGCGACTGCCGGGGTCTTGCCGCGGATTATGGGTGTGGGCCCTGCGCCAGCGGTTCGTAAGGTCCTGGCGAAGACTGGGCTTTCATTAGCTCAAATGGACGTGATCGAATTGAATGAAGCTTTCGCAGCCCAGGCCTTAGCGGTTTTGCGTGATCTGGGGCTGGGCGATGCAGAGTCGCACGTCAATCCAAATGGCGGGGCAATTGCGATGGGCCATCCGCTTGGCATGAGCGGCGCACGATTGGTCACGACCGCTGTAGCAGAGCTGCATCGGCGTCAGGCCCGATACGCGCTGTGCACGATGTGTATTGGCGTGGGCCAGGGCATTGCGATGGTGATTGAACGGGTCTGAGCGTGTTGGATCGAAGTCTTAGTTTTTAGACGTCTAAATCTTTTATAGGAGATATGCAGCGTGAATGCCACCAGTGTAGTAATCACCGAAGTCCACGGCAAGGTTGGATTGATCCGCATCAATCGGCCCGAGGCAATGAATGCACTGAATAACGACGTGGTGGATGGCATCTCCGCAGCCATTGATCGCTTTGAGGCCGATGACAATATCGGTTGCATGGTCCTGACCGGTAACGAGAAGGCCTTCGCCGCCGGCGCTGACATTGGCGCTATGAAGGATTTCGATTACATGCACGCCTACAAAACCGATTTCATTACCCGTAACTGGGAGCGGCTGCGTACAGCAAGAAAGCCAGTGATCGCTGCAGTGGCAGGCTTTGCCTTGGGCGGCGGCTGTGAGACCGCCATGGCCTGCGACATGATCTTTGCAGCAGATACTGCGAAATTCGGTCAGCCCGAAATTAAACTCGGAATCATCCCAGGCGCCGGCGGCACGCAGCGTCTACCGCGTGCCGTAGGCAAGGCTAAAGCCATGGATCTCTGTCTGACTGGCCGCATGATGGATGCGGCTGAGGCCGAGCGCGCCGGCCTAGTCGCCCGCGTGGTGCCCGCCGATCAACTCTTGGATGAGGCATTGAAAGCCGCCGCAGTCATTGCAGGCTACTCACTACCCGTAGTCATGATGGCCAAGGAGTCCGTGAATCGCGCGTTCGAGAGCTCACTCACCGAAGGTCTTTTATTTGAGCGCCGCGTGTTCCATGCCACCTTCGCAATCGAGGATCAGAAAGAGGGCATGGCCGCCTTTGTTGAAAAGCGTAAACCCACATTTAAAAACCGCTAACAGGAAATTCGCCATGTCTGCCTATTCCACACTGGAGATCGAGCGTAAAGGCCGTGTCGCCACCATCTGGATGAACCGGCCTGAGGTCTTTAACGCCTTTAACGAGCAGCTCATTGAAGATCTTCACAATGCCTGCAAGGCGCTCAACGACGACAACACCATTCGTGTGGTGGTGCTTGCCGGCCGGGGCAAGCATTTTTCGGCAGGCGCTGATCTGAATTGGATGAAGCGGGCAGCGAACTCCTCTGAGGCTGAAAACATTTCAGATGCCCAACGCTTCTCCGCAATGCTGCGGGCCTTATCAGAGCTCAATAAGCCCACAATTGCCAGGGTCCAGGGGGCTGCGCTTGGCGGTGGAACGGGGCTTACCGCAGCCTGCGATATGGCGGTTGCAACACAGGATGCATCGTTTGCAACCTCTGAGGTGAAGTTCGGAATTATTCCTGCGGTTATCAGTCCTTATGTGCTGCGGGCGATTGGCCCCAGGCAGTCACTGCGCTATTTTCAGACTGCAGAGCGCATCAGCGCGCAGCAGGCCCACGCGATTGGCCTGGTCAACGAGATTGCCGAAGAAAGTGCCCTGGATGCGACGATTGAAAAAATTGTTCAGGCCCTGATTATCGGTGCGCCCCAGGCCCAGAAGGCCTCGAAAGATCTGATCGCTGCAGTCACCGGCCGGCCCATTGATGAGTCCACCAGTGAAGAGACCGCTCGGCGGATTGCCAAGCGTCGCGCCACCGCAGAGGCTAAGGATGGTATTTCCGCGTTTCTTGAGAAACGTCAACCCGCTTGGCTTTCTGAATTCTAGAATGATTTCAAGCGTGAATGAAGCAGTAAACGCAGTCCGCAGTCGTTAAATTTACAAGGAGTCTGTTATGTACACCCAATCGTTTAGCGTGCAGGATGGTCCCGGCTTAAAGGCCGTGGAGGCGACCAGCGCTGAAGACGCCAAACTCGCGGAACAATTTCAGGCGCGCATCGATGCCGACGGCCGTATTGAGCCGCAAGACTGGATGCCCGAGGCCTATCGCAAGACCTTAGTCCGCCAGATCAGCCAGCACGCACACAGCGAGATCGTTGGCATGTTGCCCGAGGGCAACTGGATCTTGCGTGCGCCAAGCCTAAAACGTAAATGCATTCTGGTGGCCAAGGTCCAGGATGAGGCCGGGCATGGTTTGTATTTGTACTCTGCAGCCGAGACACTCGGAACCAGCCGTGGCGAGATGCTCGATGCCCTGCACAGTGGCAAGGCAAAGTACAGCTCCATCTTTAACTATCCGACGCTAACTTGGGCCGATATTGGCGTGGTGGGATGGCTGGTCGATGGCGCAGCGATTATGAATCAGATTCCGTTATGCCGCTGCTCGTACGGCCCCTATGCACGGGCGATGGTCCGGGTCTGCAAAGAAGAGTCCTTTCATCAGCGCCAAGGCTACGAGTCCTTGCTCACCATGATGAAGGGCACACAAGAGCAGCGTGACATGGTGCAAGACGCCGTCAACCGTTGGTGGTGGAAGTGTCTTGCCATGTTTGGTCCGCCTGACAGCGACAGCCACCATAGCGCTCAGGGTATGCGGTGGGGTATTAAGCGCATCAGCAACGATGAACTGCGGCAGAAATTTGTTGATGCCACAGTGCCGCAGGCCAAGGTTCTCGGTGTCAGCCTGCCCGATCCAAAGCTGAAGTGGAACGAGGCCCGCGGCCATTACGACTTCGGTGAAATCGACTGGAATGAATTCTGGGATGTCGTCAACGGCAATGGCCCCTGCAATAAAGAGCGGCTCGCTACCCGGGTCAAGGCCCACGAGGAGGGCCAATGGGTCCGTGATGCCGCGTTGGCCTATGCTGAAAAACAAAGAAATCGCAGTATGAGGGAGGCAGCATGAGCACCAAACCTGCTCTAAAAGATTGGCCCCTCTGGGAAGTGTTTGTTCGCAGCAAGCAAGGTCTGGAGCATAAGCACTGCGGCAGCCTGCATGCAGCCGATGCAAAGCAGGCCCTTGATATGGCCCGTGATGTGTATACCCGAAGGCAAGAGGGCGTGTCGATCTGGGTCGTGCCCTCGGCCATGATCACTGCCAATAATCCGGATGACAAAAGCGAGCTATTTGATCCCGCTTCAGACAAGATCTACCGTCATCCCACCTTCTATGACATTCCGCAAGAAGTGGGGCACATGTAATGAAAGCGCCTGTTGATTATGTTTTGCATCTCGCCGATAACGCTTTAATTCTTGGCCAGCGTAACGCGGAGTGGTGTGGCCATGGCCCGATTCTGGAAGAGGACATCGCCTTAGCAAATATGAGCCTTGATCTTATCGGCCAGGCCCGACTGCTCTACCAATACGCGGCGGAGTTAAGAGGAGGCGGCTCTACCGAAGATAAGCTTGCCTACCTGCGGGAAGTCCGGGAATTTCGCAACTACACCTTGCTGGAACTCCCGCATTGCGGCCCACTATCGGGTTATGCCCGCAGTAACCGCGACTACGCTACCACCATAGTCCGTAACTTTCTTTTCAGCAGCCTGATGGCACTGTTTTGGCAAGAACTGCAGCAATCCAAAGATGAGCGGCTTGCTGCGATCGCCGAAAAATCAGTCAAAGAAGTTCGCTATCACCTGCGCCATGCCCGCGACTGGCTCGTGAAGCTTGGCGATGGCACCGACGAGTCGCATGCCCGCGCGCGCTCGGCCCTTGAGCATTTGATGCCTTACACCAAGGAGTTCTGGGCCAGCAGCCCCGCAGAGTCCGAGGCCGTTGCAAATGGCACCGGCGTGGATGTGGCCCGCCTAAAGCCGCAGTGGGATGTGTTGATCAACGATGCGCTGACCGAAGCCACACTGACGCGGCCAGAAGAGACCACCGGCTATGTCACTCAAGGCAAGGTGGGTGTTCATTCCGAGCACCTTGAGTATGTGCTGGCTGAGATGCAGAGCCTGGTGCGTCAGCATCCGAACGCAGTCTGGTGATTTAAGTCATGACCACCACCACGCAAATTGAAGACGTCTGGGCGCTTTTAGAGCAACTCACCGACCCAGAAATCCCGGTGATTTCGCTGCGGGAGCTCGGCATTTTGCGCGAGGTTCGTGAGTCCGCGGGCGGGCTGGAGGTGGTCATTACGCCGACTTATAGTGGCTGCCCAGCGATGGAGCAGATCGAGGCCGACGTCCGCAGCCTTCTTGCCGAGCAGGGCATTAGTGCAAAGGTCATCACACGTTTGTCGCCAGCATGGACGACCGACTGGATGACCGATGAAGGAAAAGAAAAACTTCGGCAGTACGGCATCGCACCGCCAGTACACAAAGTCAGCGATGTGGCGGCGATGAAGTTCATGCCCCGTATCACTGAGCGAGAAGCCGAGGTGGTGCCATGTCCGCAGTGCGGCTCTCAGCAGACGGTGGAGAGTGCTCATTTTGGGTCGACTGCCTGCAAGGCCCTCTATCGATGCCTGGATTGCCGCGAGACATTTGATTATTTCAAGCCGTATTGATGAGAAGACAAAAGCCAAGTCAGGGAGATTAGGCGCCATGGCGATTCAGTTTCATCCTTTGAGAGTTAAACGTGTCAGCCCAGAGGCGGCGAATTCCGTGGCCATCACATTTGCGATTCCGCCCGAGAAAAAAGATCTATTCCAGTTTCAGCCGGGACAGTTTCTGACCCTGCGGGCGCAGCTCAATGGCCAAGATGTGCGGCGTAACTACTCCATTAGCAGCCCGCGCAGCCGTTTTATTCGCGGCAACGAGCTTGAAATTGGCATTCGGCCAGTGGAGGAGGGCGTGTTCTCAAATTGGGCGGTCAACCACATCAAGGCCGGCGATACGATTGAAGTCATGCCGCCGGATGGTCGCTTTACAGTCAAAAAAGATCGGGCGATCCATCGCGTTGGCTTTGCGAGTGGCTCGGGCATTACCCCGATACTCTCGATTGCGGCGACGACCCTTGAAGAGCAGCCAGAGTCGAAATTTACGTTGATCTACGGCAATCGTCGGATGTCCTCGGTCATGTTCAATGAGTCCCTGCAGGATTTAAAAGATCGCTTTCCAGGCCGATTCACGATGATTCATACGCTCTCGCGGCAGGCCCAGGAAGTTGAGCTGCAGGAAGGCCGTATTGATGGCGATAAGGTCCGCCAGGTGATCAAGGCATTGCTGCCGGTGGCTAGCATGGACGAGGTTTTTATTTGTGGCCCTGAGTCCATGATCGAGGCCACCCAGCAGGCGTTGGTCGAGGCCGGCGTGCCCGAAAGCCGAGTGTACTTTGAGCGCTTCACGACAAGCCGGGAGCAGGCGGAAAAAGTCCAGTCGGATACCGATACTGCGCCGGTGCGTACCGCCGCCAATAAAGACATCCTGCTGAAAGTAATCGTGGATGGTCATGAGCATGAGTTGCGCATCGGCAAAGACGAAAAGCTTCTGGATGCCGCAATGAATGCGGGCCTTGATGTTCCGTTTTCTTGCAAGGCGGGTGTCTGCTGCACATGCCGCGGTCGCATCCTGGAGGGCAGCGCCACCATGCACAAGAACTACACGCTAGAGAAAGATGAGGTCGAAAAAGGCTATGTGCTGACCTGCCAGGCCACGGCAACGAGCCCACAGGTCATCCTGACATTCGACGACCGCTAGTGGTGCCGGATCCCCGGGCTAGCCCGGCGAGCTCAGTTAGAATACGCCGCTCGGAGAGGTGGCAGAGTGGTCGAATGTACCTGACTCGAAATCAGGCGTGGGGGTAACTCCACCGTGGGTTCGAATCCCACCCTCTCCGCCAAGGGCCCGTTCTATTTGGCTCTGTCGGACTACTGCAAAGTGTTGAGGAATATTTTCTCGGAGAGACTCAAATGAACCTTCAAAAACGAGCAGTGATCAAGGCTGGGGCTGCTGCCATTGGCTCCACGTTATTGATGAAATCTGAGGGTCTAGAGGCAAGCGTCCCGAAGACTCCGTTCCAGGTGACGCAAACTTACATTCCAATTGTCGAGAGATCGGAGATGTTTCCGGTGCGTCGAATATATTGTATCGGGCGTAACTATGCTGCTCACGCAAGGGAGATGGGCTCTGATCCGACTCGGGAGCCACCATTTTTCTTTCAAAAACCGACCGACGCGATTCAGTTTGTTGCGCCCGGGCTGATTGTTGATCATCCTTATCCATCACTAACAAAAAATTACCACTATGAGGTCGAGTTAGTGGCCGCTTTGAAATCGGGGGGAAAAAATATTCCGATCGAAAAAGCGCTTGAGCACGTCTATGGTTATGCATTGGGCCTGGATATGACAAGACGTGACCTCCAAAGAGCAATGGGAGATGAGAAAAAACCCTGGGAGATTGGTAAGTCCTTTGATCGATCGGCACCGATTGGCCCACTACACACGATTCAGCAGTTAGGAGGTCATTTCACGAAGGAAATTATTTCGTTATCCGTTAACGGCCAAACGAAGCAGCGCGCGACGCTTGCCCATATGATTTGGTCGGTTGCAGAGCAGATCACGAAGCTATCCGAGGCGAACGAGCTTTTTCCGGGCGATATTATTTACTCGGGAACGCCAGAGAATGTAGGCCCTGTGGTGCGCGGTGATGTAATCGTTTGCCGGTTAGAAAGACTGCCAGATCTTTCAATTAGGATTGTTTAACCAGTTGAATATAGGGTTGTAAAGATCTTCTGTCGGATTACGACCGAGGGAGCCGTTGGCTGAGGTTGCCCTTGTTCTTGATTGTTGCCGAGCTGTATCACCTAAGGCTTCAAATTTCAACGACTCGGCAGCGTTGAGTTTCGAGGGTACGCCAAAAATACTTGCCAAATAGAGGGGGATGAACGCGACGATTGTCAACCTCCCATTGGGCTTAGCGTTTATTCAGCTATAGGAGACGGAGGCTCTCATGAAGCTTGGATACCGATTGTTAGCGGCGGGGACAGCCTGCGCTTTTCTAATATCAGCGGCAAACGCTGGGCCCCATCATCACGGGCCAAGACACGGTCGACCCGGGGGCTGGCATTGGGTAGCGCCCGCGATTGCTGGCGGATTTGTAACTTATGCTTTGATTCCGCCGCGCGTGATTTACGCGCAGCCGCCTGCGTACTATCCGCCCCCCGTCGTCGTGGGGCAGCCTCCTGCACAGCCAGCTATGTATTACTACTGCGATTCATCAGAAAACTACTACCCTCATGTCAGGGCATGCCCAGAGGGTTGGAAATTACTTCCTGGTAGTCCTACTCAATAGCGCTATTTAAGAGAGCAAGACTCCTCACCCCGCTTGCGAGCACTTTCACACAAGAGCAGAATCCATTACACAACCTCACCCCACAAGGAGATTCGAAAAATGAAAAGCCGTCGTGAATTTTTAACAAAGACCGCCTGTGGCTTAGGCGCAATCGGAGTTCTCGTGGCTGGTAGGGTACAAGCCCAGGCCATGGTCGCCGAGACCGACCCTCAGGCAACCTCGCTTGGCTATAAAGCCGATACGACCAAAGTTGACAAGAAAAAGTATCCCAAACATGTGGCCGAGCAAAAGTGCGTCAACTGCACGCTTTATCAACCAAAGTCTGCCGACAGCGGGGGCTGTGCGATTTTCCCGGGTAAGCAAGTTGCCGCTAATGGCTGGTGTAGCGCGTACCAGAAAAAGGCCTAGTCGCCCAAAGCACTCAGAATTTGGACCAATGAAAAAGGCAGGGAGAACCCCTGCCTTTTTTGTTTGCAAATCGTCGAGAAACGATTACTTCTTCTTCTCGTCTTTCTTGGCTTCAGCCTTGGGGGCTGGAGCAGCTTTTTTCTCATCTTTTTTGTCTGCAGCAATCGCGACAAAAGAAGTCGAGGCGATAGCACCGGCAATCATGGCAGCAACGATCTTGTTCATTTCGGTTTCCCTTTAGTGAGTGGTGGGTACAAGCCAGCGGGTAAAACCCCTGGCGGGACGGGCAGACGCCCTCCTGTCCCTTAAACGCGAATAACGACAACCTGGTTGACACAGCCTGCGGCGGGCGCGCCAGCGAAGCCGCGGTGGCTTTTTCGCTTCTGACTACTCCTTTGTCGAGGGGGCTCGGGTATAAAGGAGGCTCAAGAAAATACGTCGCAATTGGAGCCCGCCATGATCGATTTTTACCGTTACATCACCCTTGCCGAGAAGGCGATCCTAGTGCTGATCGCGCTTTTTACCATTTACGGTGTGGGTCTGGAGATGAATAAAGTCATCGAGTCGGGCAACGTACAGCTAACTGATCTGCTTCTGATGTTTATCTACGCTGAGGTCTTAGGCATGGTGGCAGGGTTTTATCGTTCACGAAAAATACCCATCACGATCCCCATTTTCATTGCGATTACAGCGCTCTGCCGACTGATTATTCTGCAAGGCAAGGGCATCAGCACGATTGACCTTATCTATGAGAGTGCAGCGGTGCTGTTATTGGCGTTGGCTGCCCTGGTCATTCGCTGGAATCTCATAAAGTTAAAGCGCGATCCAGAGGACTCAATTTATTAGCGATCGCGTATCGGGATCGATCTAACAGTAGCGTATCCTTGGTGCTGGCCTCTAAGGTAAAGCAGCGTAGGGTAGATACTTTCTGTTTTGATTGAAGGGGGTACGAAAATGAATAAAATATTGATCGGCAGCTGTTTGCGTCTCAGCGTCATTGGGGTAGTCGCAACGCTTTCGGGTTGCTCGATGTATGGTGAGACTTCTGGACCCAAGGCTGTGGGCGTCATTGCGCCGACTGCAGTGGCAGCGGCCGCATCCATGAATCCTCAGGGAACGATTCGGTTTCAGCAGCGTGCAGACGGCGTTTTAGTCTCCGGTCGAATTACGGGACTGCGACCAAATCAGGAGCACGGATTCCATGTCCATGAGGCTGCCGATTGCGCTGGCGATGCTTTAGGAACCAAGGGCCACTTTAACCCCGATGGCGCTCCGCACGGCAAGCACGACGGTCATGCTCATCACGCAGGTGATCTGCCCGCGTTAAAAGCAGACGCTAGCGGAGTTGCTGAAATCAATGCCTTGGTAAAAAAGCTCACTGTTGATGCAGGGCCTGCAAGTGTCGTGGGCAGGGGACTCATCGTGCATCGTGATCCTGATGACTACACGACTCAACCCACTGGAAACGCTGGTCCAAGACCAGGTTGTGCCGTCATTCGGGCGGAATAATATTTTTCTAAAAACGCTTGTGAGTGCGCAAGCCCTGTAGGGCCTGCTATTGCGTTGCAGCATCAGCAATCAATTGACTCACTCGTATAATTAGCCTTAAATCGATGGGCTGTATCGCCAAGGGAGGCGACATGGATCAAATCAGAGACTTAGGCTTTTGGCGCAAGTCGGGCGAGGCCTTATGTCGACTCCGTCAACGCCGGCGCCTCAGCCTTCGGGATTGCGCGCAGGCTACCGGGCTTTGTGCCGAAGATCTTCTAAATGTTGAGGTTGGGAATATCTTTGCGTTTATTCATGGCGGAAAACTTGATGCAGATATCTTCACCGCCTACGAGCGATTTCTAAAAAATGGAGTAACCCCAGTAGAAAGCGCAAATGATTCAACATTTCGGCTGATCGCAGCCCAAGACCACATACCTGTAGATCCAGCGCTGCCAAGCTTTTTACGAACGATCTAGAAAAGTCTGACCGTGACACAAGAAATCGAGTGATCGATTCGCGAGCTCGGCTATTGCAAAATCCAGGCGGGAATCCTATGGGAGTTAAATGAGAGAAATATCAAGCCTCATAAACTAAGTTCAGTGCAAATTCTTTTTCGCATCCTACCTACCTTTGGCATCATTTTGATTACCTTTGGAATCGCGTTTCTGATTCCTGAGACACTTGCCTTGCTTGGCGATGATGGTGCGAGCAACGATTTTTGGATTCCATTTGTTATTACTGTGCTACTGGGAGCGCTCTGCGTGGCCCCAGCAGTGTTGCGCAAGAAAATGCCGGACCTTAGGCCGAGGGATGGAATTTTATTGGTGTCCCTGTGTTGGACAGTTTTGCCTGCGCTCGCTTGTCTGCCGTTCATCATCTATTTTCAAGACCTCGGTAAGCCAATCTCTTGGTCATTCGCTTACTTCGAGGCAGTTTCCGGGCTCACAACAACTGGCGCAACTGTATTGGTAGGTCTTGACGACTTACCGTATTCGATAAACTTTTGGCGTTGCTTTTTGCAGTGGATTGGTGGTATGGGCATTTTGGTGCTTGCCGTAGCAATTCTGCCGCTGGTGAGCGCTGGTGCGGGGTCACTGTTTCGAGCGGAATCCACTGGCCCTTTAAAAGAATCAAAACTTACGCCGCGTATCGCAGAGACCGCAAAGGGACTCTGGGCCGTTTATTCGGGGATCTCTTTGACTTGCTTGTTCGCATATTGGGCAGGGGGCATGACTTGGGGTGATGCTTGGCTTCATATGTTTACGACGATGAGTCTCGGTGGCCTCTCCTCTCATGACGCCAGTTTTGGATTTTTCGCGTCACCCACCCTTGAGTGGATAGCAATTTTTTATATGCTGATCGCAAGCGGTAGCTTCGCACTCTATTTCGTGGCATTTCATAAGCGCCGCTTTGAGCTTGTGTTTCGCGATCCAGAGTGGCTGGGAAGCTTTGCTTTGTTAATTGGCGCAAGCGTATTGATCGCCTGCCTGATAATGATTCATGATGTTTACGAGAATCCCCTAGAGGCGTTACGCACCGCGCTCTTTAATACGATCTCGTTAGGCTCGACAACCGGTTATGCAACCACAGACTACAACCAGTGGCCGGTTTTCGCGCCGGTATTGATGCTTCTCTTATCGGGTGTCGCAACGAGCGCAGGGTCAACTGGCGCCGGAATCAAGATGGCGCGTCTTATTATTCTGGTAAAGCAGACACGTCGCGAGATCATGCGAATGCTTCATCCCCACATGGTGGATACCTTGAAGATCGGCGGGACGCCCGTCGCCAACGGTACGGTCTTCTCGGTGCTCGCCTTTATGCTGGTCTATGGTGGGACCATTCTCGCGTTGACTTTTGTGTTGCTGCTAACCGATATGCCGCTCGACACTGCTTTTAGTGCAATCGTGGCGACCGTGAACAATGCGGGTCCAGGCTTAAATGAAATTGGTCCGGCAGGAAATTACGCGGGGCTGACCGACTTTCAGGCCAACGTCTGTTCGTTGGCGATGATTCTGGGCCGCTTAGAAATGATGTCGTTTCTTGCCCTATTCACGATTGAATTCTGGCGGGAGTAATCGAGCCAACCGTCGTGAGTCGAAAATCGGTCACACCCTACCGTGTGGAAGGGGATATGATGTCCGGAGAAGAGATGTTCTATAACCATAGTAGTGGAGTGGTCTTTTATGGCGAAGATTCCCCAACCAGCGGCCACCGAGGCTGACGATACGAGAGATCAGCCCTCGCAAGCAGAGTACCTACTCAAGGCTGACATCTTCTGGATGACTCTTCTCGCTGCTGTCGTGGCCGTTAATTTCTGGTTTGGTTTTCACAATCACGGAGAGGCTCACCGGGTCGCCACCATCAAAACCAACGCCGAGGACCTCCTTAAGTGGCTTGGCGAGAAGGGTGAGGCGCGGGAGCAGGGAGGGCAAATCCTCGCGGGCTGTGACAGCCCAAGGGACTCCTGGCATGGCTGTTTGGCCGCCATCATTGCCCCTGGCGGACCCTTTGAGGCGTTCCGTAATCATTTAGAGCCCAGCGGGAAAGTGTTTTCGGATAGCTGCGATCGCGGTGATCTAAAAACTCTCGGGGCAATTGTGATTGAGCGCGGCAATCCAAAGCCGCTTGATCCGAGTGCGCTGGTGTACGCCAAGATGCCCCAGCATCAGGATCTAAACGGAAAGCTGCCATTGAAGATCTTTATATGCGGCCGTTCTTTTCATCCTATGAACGTAGGCGAAACCATCTTTTAGGCCTCACCATGACAACCGCGACCCATTCGCCGAAATCCTTACGGACTTATCTCTACCAGTACGGGTTTAATCCCAATAATCCCGATGGCTACGGTAAGAAGATCGATGCGTTTATTGCTGCACTGATTATCGTCAATCTGATTGCCTTGGTATTGGAGACAATCCCTGCAATTCACGACGCGAATGCGACTCTCTTTCATATTTTTGACAAAGCTTCAGTAGTAATTTTTACGATCGAATATCTTGCGCGGCTTTATGTCGCACCCGAGGATCCGGAGTTCGCCTCATCGCGATCACCAAGAGTGGCATATGTAAAGAGCCCTTTTGCGCTAATCGATCTCGCAGCCATACTGCCCTTCTATTTGGCAGCGTTTTTTGAAGCAGACCTTAGGGTACTTCGTGCTTTACGACTTTTAAGGCTCTTTAAGCTCCTGCGGGTTCTTGCACCTGCGATTCGAGAGTTCAGGGAGCTCAATAAAGGAAAAACGTTTCGCCAGCAGGTATATGCGCTGATTAACCCTACAGATACCTCAGGCAAGCTTCACGAGTACTTCGACACCATGATTGTCTGGTGGGTACTCATCTCGGTCTCGGCGGTTATTCTTGAGTCAGTTCAGACCTTGGAGGGAATCTTCCACGTAGAGTTCGTCGTACTCGATGCGATCGCTGTAATGATCTTTTCCATCGAGTACATCTTGCGCCTATATTCGTGTGTCGAGGATCCGCGGTTTAACGGTGCCATAGCCGGGCGGATTCGTTACGCTAAAACGCCGATCGCAATAATTGATTTTCTTGCAATTCTTCCATTTTATTTGGAAGTGTTGTTACATCAGGTCGTTGATTTGCGATTCCTGCGGATCTTCAGATTGATGCGGCTCTTAAAGCTAACTCGCTACACACAGGCTACAGGTACTTTGTTTAAAGCGCTGAAGCGTGAGTGGCCAGTGATAGCAGCTTCAACATTTATTATGCTTTTGCTCGTTGTGCTTACCGCCAGTCTTGGGTATCTCTTTGAGCATGAGGCTCAGCCCGATAAATTTGAAAATATTCCCCAATCCATTTATTGGGCGGTAGTGACCCTTGCGTCGGTCGGATACGGAGATATTTCACCAGTAACACCAGTCGGCCGCTTAATGACCATGATTATGGCCTTGGTTGGCATCGGTATTTTCGCGGTACCCGCTGCAATTTTATCGACCGCCTTCAACGATCAGTTGCACAAAGACCGTGAGCTGATGCATAACGAGCTTTATAGGTTCATGGAAGACGGTGTCTTGGATGAGTCAGAGCGAGCGATCATTTATGAGGAAGCAAAACGTCTTCACATATCTGAAGAAGAGGTAGATTTGCTAATTGAACGCGTTCGCCAGGAGCGCGAGGCAACGACCAGCGGACACCTGCCTTTTGATCTCATCAAGCGAGAGCCCGAAGTTGCTTTTGAGCAATTCCGTCAAGTGGTGGGGCAGTTACGCCAGATTGCCTCGGTCTCACAGACCGAGGCTGTGAATCGGCTTTTTTCCGATGAAACACGTGCTACCGCCCAAGAGCGAGAAATTTGGAATAGGCTGTCAAAAGGATCGCAGCGGTGAAACCGGTACTTGTTCAGAATCTGATTCAGGCCGCCAAAAAGAAGCGGGGTAGGCACCAGCTAGTGGAAACCAGGTTGGAGGCCAGTGAGGCCGATCGTCCACCGCGTGGCAAGGACCGATCTTCCTCCATTATCGTTGCTGGGCTTACCCTTTTTCTTATTGTGGTTGTTTTGACTGCATCGATTGTGTAAAGATGATTGCCGGATTTATCGACAGCGCTCGGATTGGCTTTTTGATCGGAGCGTTGGAAGAAACCCGTTCAACAAAGCCAACTGTCGGCCAACTTAGACAGAAACCATGACGATCAAAGGACAGCCCATGGACGCACGCGCCGTTTACCAAGCCTATCTCGCTTATTTTGGACGTCCGCCTGATAAGTCTGGGCTTGCGGCTTATACCGGTGCATCGCAGGCCTCCGTCATTACGGCTTTTAGTGCGTCGGCCGAGTCTCAGGCGCTCTATGCTGGTGGCTCTGTGGCGGAGCAGGTCAATTCGATTTACCTTAACTTATTTGGACGCGTCGCCGAGCGCGCTGGCGCTGCCTACTGGTCGAACGAGATTCTGTCCGGACGCTCAACCCTTGCTGAGATGGCTCTGTCTGTTCTGCGGGGCGCTCAGAACGAAGATGCTTTGGTCGTCGCCAATAAGCTTCAGGTGATGGAGCGCTTTGTCGAGCAGTTTTCAACACGTGGCGACGTCGCAACTTCCTACGTAGGGGATTCAGCTGCTGCTGCGGCGCGTGGTTTTTTGAGCACCGTTGGTTCTGATGCAACTAGCCTCGCTCGGGCGTTGTCGGCCGTGCCAACAGCGGTAGAGTCGGTAGCCTCGCAGAGAGACCTCGGTAAGATTGGCCCGATCTTTTCATTGAGCAGTTCTGAAACGCCGGTTGTATCGTTCACCGCGCGGGCAACTGCGATTGTCAGCTCAAATACTACTAAGACGGCAGGCCTCGACGATTTTCTCGCTGATACACGGTTCTCCAGCATTACGGGAAAGGGGCAGACGATAGCGGTGCTCGACAGTTCGTTTGACCTCCTTCACCCGGTCTTCGGTGCCGATGCCGATCGCAATGGAATGGCGGACCGCATCCTTTATGCGGCTGACTTTACGCCTGAGCGGAACGGCGCCCAAACGCGTAACGCCGTAGATAAGCATGGTACTCACGTGGCATCCTTAGTCGCCTCGGAATCGCTGACTGCACCGGGTATGGCGCCGGGCGCTAACTTGATCCTGCTGCAGGTGCTGACAGAGAAGGGCACAGGCTCAAGCAACGACATCCAGCAAGGGCTGCAGTGGGTTATCAAGAACGCCTCGCTCTACAATATCGTTGCGGTAAATATGTCGCTTGGTCAAGACAACAATCTCAACGTCGCCGGAAAAACTTTTTATGCCGACGAGATGGCTGCGCTGGTGAGTCTCGGTATAGTGCCCCTTGTTGCTGCGGGTAACTCTTACGAAAATTACGAAGCGCAGGGAGTTGGTTCGCCCGCCTCTGATCCCAATGCGCTTGGTGTGAGCGCGTCGAATAATAGTATCAGCGCATTGGCGGCGTTCTCGCAACGCAGTAGCGCGCTCACCGACATCGTGGCACCAGGTCAAGGCATTCTTGCAGCGAGCGCCCTCGGCGGCACAGTAGCCCTAAGCGGCACCAGCATGGCTACCCCAATTGTCAGCGGTGCGGTGGCGCTGGCGCAGGAAATTGCTCAGCAAACACTTGGCCGACGTCTTACTGTCTCAGAGGTCTACAGCGTGTTGCAGTCAAGTGCGTCAAGTTTTGTTGACCGCGAGATTCCTTCTGATGGCGTTAAAAATTCTGAAGCGCCTTTTCGCCACCTCAACATTAAGGCGATGGGCGAGGCGGTGTTGGCCCTTGGCGGAGGTACGAAAACCCCGACTCCCGCCCCAAGCCCCTCTCCAAGCCCATCCTCGGGTCCAACGCCTGCGCCTGCTCCTAAAGATGATTTCGGCGATACATTGCAGACGGCTGGCAGCATCAGAGCAGGGCAGACTATCGCCGGATCGCTTACACCAGCGGGTGATCGTGATTGGTTCGGCGTCGATTTGGTTGCTCAGCAAACCTACGATATTGAGATCACTGGCGGCACTTTGAAAGACCCTTACCTGCGTGTGTTTGACGCCAAAGGTGTGTCGTTGGCCGAAAATGACGATCGCGATGATCTTGATCCCGGGCTGACTTTCCTTGCCCCAGCGACCGGTCGATTTTATGTGTTGGTTGATTCTTATTTAAACGGTTCCACCGGCACCTATACGCTCGATATATCCGCCGGGCAAGCCAGCGATCAAGACGATAGCAGCGATGTCGACAGCGACGAAATAGAGGTGAAAGGAAAAATTGATTTCGGCGGGGATGGGGATAGCTTCAATGTCACGCTCAACGCCGGGATGCGTTATACATTCTCGCTTCGCGGCGCCGACTCGGGTGCTGGTACGCTCAGTGATCCGTTCCTCGAGTTACTCCAAAACGGTCAAGTGCTTGCTTCCAATGATGACGGAGGGATCGTTCTCGACTCGGAGCTGCACTTCACGCCTGCTAATACGGGCGCTTACACGTTGCGTGCATCGGCCCTATCTGTCGACGATATCGGCAGCTATACGCTTCAGATCGAGAGTGAGGCGGTCGGGGAGGGCTCCACGGATGTGCCTGATGCCTCTGGCCAGGCCAGTCTTGTGAGTGGAGCCAGCGCCAGTGGTGATATCGACTTTGGTGGAGATGAGGACTGGTACAGCGTCGACCTTGAGGTCGGCATGGAATACAGCTTCTCCTTGGACGGCCTCTCAGATAGCTATCTCACACTTTACGATGGCGACGGCCAGGTCTTAGCCACCAATGATGACGGTGGGGATGGAGAAAACGCCCTGCTGCAGTTCACCCCCAAAAGCAGCGGAACTTATTACATCGCTGCCAGCGCCTACACTGACCGCGAAACCGGTGAATATGTGCTGAGTTTAAGTGCCGAGACTAAGACCGATGACTATTTAGGAAATATCTACCAGGCCGGTAGCTTGTCGCTGGGCGTCTCGGCCAACGGTCAACTCGCCCAAGCCTACGATTTTGATTTCTATACGGGCACTCTTGATCCAGGCAGTTATCGCGTTACCGTAAAGTCGTCCGGCGGTGCTGATCCGCTTGACGACCCATACATTTATGTCGATACCGATTACGATTTTAGTGACGCAATCTGGGACGATAACGGCGGCAGCACCGGGCTTGATTCATCCTTATCTTTCGCGATCGCCGAGACCACCAGTACCGTGATCGTCGTGGGAGGGCACGACAGCGGTGCTTACTCCGTGTTGATTCAGGCCGTTTGAGCTACATCAGAGCGCGTCCATTCAAGTAGACAAGGACGACAGGGGGAGCTCGCTAGGTAAAGAACTAACTACTGTCTGCTCTAGACTGAAAACATAGAGAGCGAAATTGAAAGCAGATTTAACTGGTATTTTCAAGTATATAGACGGCCGTTCGATTGCTGCCGATACAAGTGACTCTTTATCGTTTTTTTTAGAGCGTACCGATCTTGATCAAGACCGAAAACTGGATTTAATTCTCTACGGGTTTACTGGACCCTGGATCACCGGGGCAACCAACAAACCACAGACCGGGCTTGCACTTCGCGGCGCCGAAGGCGGTTATGAGCCGTTTAACGGATTCCAACTGCCCAAAACCACGCATCCTCGAGCAATCCTATACGGAGATTTTAATAAAGACTCGAGGATTGATATCTTCATAGCCGATCACGGATGGGACACGAGTCCATTTCCCGGCGCGCAAAATAGACTTGTTCTGTCTACCTCAAATGGATGGCAAGACTTTTCGGCGAATCTCCCCCAGGTGCTTGACTTTACGCATTGCGCCGCAGTTGGGGATGTTAATCGAGATGGAAATCTCGACCTATTTGTCGGCAGTGTTGACACCAGTGGTGCACCACAGAGTGCTTATTTTCTGTTCGGAGATGGTCGCGGTGGCTTTACTCAGCAGGCAGCATCTGTCCCGCAGGAAATTAGGGGCCAGACCCGCTTCTATGCCGCCCAATTAGAGGATCTAAATGGTGATTCGTATCCCGAGTTAATCATTGGCAACTCTGGAGACCGAGCCAACAGCATCTCTAAATCTATTATTTATTGGAATGAGGCTGGCAGCTATTCAATGACAAATAAAGCACTTATTCCGACTGGTTATTTTGGAATTCAAAACGAGCAAGTATTGGATATTAAGGCCATCGATCTAAACGCTGATGGGATAAAAGAATTAATACTAACTTCAACTCAGAATAGCCCTTACTATAATGGGTGGGCTATCCAGATCCTTGCAAAATCCGGTAGTGAATACGTAGATGTATCAGCGGAGTTTTTTGAGCCTGGGGCCAATACAAGCGGAACGCCCGGAGTCTCAACGAGTGCGAAATGGTTTCCTTTTACTTATTTATGGGATGTAAATGGTGACGGAGCCTACGATCTTATTCCCTCAGCTTTCCATGCGGGGTTTTTTCTCAATGACGGGTTCGGGCACTTCACAAAGTACCAGGCTTCCGATCTTGGAATTACGGGTCAGAACTATCAGAATCTGGTAACCGGTGGATCTGTTGGTTACGGTAATGGAGTGCTGTCTTGGTCGGAAATTTTTCGCTATCAGGGAACAATTTGGGAGCGAACTGCGTTTGGAAGTGATATTCCCAAGCCTATTGCGATCAAAGGCACGCAAGGTAACGATCGAATCAGTGGAAACGCGTTAGACAATCAAATCACCGGTCTATCCGGGAATGATACCGTCGATGGTGATTCGGGACTGGATATTTTTTTCATTACAAGAAATATCCGTGAATATTTGATTGCTAAAAATTCGGTTGGTGTATTTACTGTCTCGAATCCCTTAGTGGGCGAGATAGACACGCTTATTAATGTCGAACGTATTAGGTTTAATGATCTCTCAGTTGCCCTAGATTTCGATGGCAATTCCGGCCAGGCCTATCGGGTCTATAAAGCGGCCTTTAACCGAGATCCCATGCAGGGCGACACCAAGGGCTTGGGCTACTGGATTGGCCAGATGGATCGGGGAATGACCCTTGCGGAGGTCGCCGCCCGGTTCGTGGACTCCAATGAGTTCAGAAGCCTCTATGGCACGAATCCGACTAACGAGCAGTTCTTAACCAAGCTCTACACCAACGTCCTGGGCAGGCAGCCCGAGGCATCTGGATTTAACTGGTGGCTAAATGAACTGAACACCAACCCCACCAAAACCAAAGCCAAGGTCTTGGCGGACTTTGCAGAGTCTGCTGAAAACCAGACCGGTGTCGTTAGCCTCATTGGCAACGGCATCACCTATGAGCCGTGGGTGGGGTGAGCCTTCTTCCGAAGAGAGGGGCGGCAGAAAGAACTTGAAACTTCTCTTGATTTCTGGTGCCTTATTGTTGTGGGCATTTCCAGTATTTGGCTGGACTTACCCCCACCAGTCGTTATCGCTTCGAAGCACTGACGGCACTGAACTCAGGGCTTGGTTAGTTCACCCTCCGGGTGTGTCGCTTGACTCACCGCGTCCGGTAGTGATCGCCTTGCATGGCTGCGCTGGACTTTATGCGACTCGCGGGCCACGCAATGGGCAACTGAATGCTCGGCACGAGGGTATGGCTCGGCTATTGAATTCAAATGGATATTCGGTTTTGTTCCCCGATAGCTTTAGTGCTCGGGGCGAACAGAGTATCTGCTCGCAGAAAATTCGAGATCGCAGAGTTAATCAGGCACACAGACGAAATGATGTGAACGGGGCGCTGAACTGGCTCTCTGCGCAGCACTGGGTCGATACCACTAAGATTGCCTTACTCGGATGGTCACATGGCGGCAGCACAGTGCTAGCTGCCACAGACGCAAACGACACTGCCGTGTCGACCCGATTGCTGCAGCCGAGTATTGCCATCGCTTTTTATCCGGGGTGTAGCGTTGCATTGAGATCTGGCTATCGATCCACGGCCTCTCTTTTGATGCTGTTGGGTGAATTAGACGACTGGACGCCAGCAGCCCCGTGCCTTGCGCTGGCCAGCCGAACGTCAGCAAAGGTAATCGTTTACCCAGACAGTCACCATGATTTCGATAATCCCGTAGGCACAGTCAGATTCAGGGCAAACGTTCCAAATGGCGCCAATCCCGGCAAAGGGGTCCATTCGGGACGAAATCCTGTAACCGGACCAGAAGCATGGCAAGAGGTGGTGGCTACTTTGGCGGCAAGTTGGGGGAGAGTCCCGGAACAGTGACTGTGTCTGGTGGCATACTGCATTTGCTAGCTCAACAACCGGCGGAGATTAAAGTGCGAAAAGTGTTCAGTGTGGCCCCGCTTCAGCAAGGAAATCGATGATGAGAATCGTGATCCTCTTGTGGTTAGCGGCGTTGTCTTTGTCGGCTTGCGGTGAGCGGGACGAGGAGAAAGCCTCTCAAAATCGCCCCGCAATTCCGGGGTACTGAATCTAGTAAAAAAACCGAAGTAACTGCTGTTCGTAGAGGGGATAGGATGGGAATCTGGATTGAACTTGGCGTTTTTTTACTGGTATTTGCCTTTGGTATTCATCAGCTCTACGACTTAAAACAAGAAAGACTCAAAAGAGAGCGTCGTCAGGCGGATGCGGCGAGCGAGACGGACGACGCCAAGCGCTGACAGCAGAGCGCTGTTGATATCGTCGTATTGCCCAGTGGCGTATGAGGGGCGAATCCTCAGGCGCCGATTGCAACGTCGATTTGGCACGCGCCATGAGTAACCTAAGGGTTATGGGGATAGAGAAGTCCTCGTGGATATCAATTGGTATTCCCCGAAAAGGAAGTCTGTCGAATTCCCCTCGATCAATCGCCTGTTGAATCCTTCTCTCCGCAATGACATCGAGTATCGACATCAGCCATCCTCTCCCAGATCCCTTACTCAATTCCTTCGACAATCAGAAACGTCCGGTCCGCCGCTTTTCGACTTACCGGCAAAAGTTCCTGATATTCGACAGACTCATAGAAGTCCTCGGCCTGCTTCACGCTATCAAAGCGTAACAATACAATCCGCGTGGGCGACCAGAGTTTGTGCTCTTTCACGACCAGTTGGCCACCACGCGCGAGATACTGCCCCCCAAATTTTTCGACCAACGGCTTCGCGCGAAGTTTATACTGCTCCATCTCGGCTTCGTTTTTAATGACGGTATCGACCACGATATAAGCGGGCATTCCTTGTCCTTTCCCTAATCAACCTTGGCACCGGAGGCCTTGACCACATCGGCCCATTTTTTATGCTCAGACTCAATCAGGGCAGCAAACTGGGCAGGTGTGTTGCCGCTTGGTATAGCACCAAGTGTAGCGAGCCGCTCTTTCATCGCGGGCGTTGCCAGTGATTTAGCGACCTCTTGCTGAATCCGATTCACAGTATCAGCAGATGTGCCTGCCGGAGCCAACAAACCGAACCAGCTACTCGCTTCAAAGCCTTTAAGATTTGCTGCCTCCTCGACTGTGGGGGTATCCGGCAGTGCTGCAGATCGCTGGCTACTGGTCACGGCAAGCGCCCGGAGCTTTCCAGACTTGATGAGCTGCATTGCCGAGGGCAGATTATCGAACATGATGTGCATGTTGCCGCCGGCTAAATCCAGAAGTGCTGGGCTTGATCCCCGGTAGGGGAAGTGGGTCATAAAGGTGCCCGTCATACTCTTGAAGAGCTCTCCGGCAAGGTGAATCGAGGTGCCATTTCCGCTGGAGGCCATATTGAGCTTGCCTGGATTGGCTTTAGCGTAGCGAATGAAGTCATTGACAGAATTAATCCTATTGGCGCTCGCGAAGTCGGCATTAACGACCATCACATTCGGTACGCCAGCCACCAGCGTAATCGGTACAAAGTCTTTAAAAGGGTCATACGGAAGCTTGGCGTAAAGCGCCCGGTTAATGCCGTGTGTGCCGACTGTTCCCATCAAAATGGTGTAGCCGTCGCCAGGCGATTTCGCGACCTGTTCGGTACCGAGATTGCCCCCCGCACCGCCTTTATTTTCAATCACGAACTGCTGGCCAAATGCTTTTGCAAGATCAGGGGCGATGGCTCGGGCAAGGATATCGGTGGTGCCTCCGGGCGGAAAGGGCACCACAATTTTTACTGGCCGATTGGGCCAGGACTGTGCCTGTACCAGAGCGGGGCTGGCTACCGTGACAAAGGCTGCAATTGCCAAACCTAAAAGGTGAGTTCTACGCGCAGTGCTTCGCATTGGTGTCTCCCTATCGAAAACTTACTTCAGCAATGATGCCAGCCTGGCCGGGGTTCGCAATCGGCCGAGGGCGGGTTTTCAGGGTTTCTACTCAGGCCGCGTCGGGCGGCGAATCATGACTGCGACAAGTGTGATGACTTCTCGTACCAACCTCGGCTTTGATTGACAACTCTCACCACCAGCAACATCACTGGCACTTCAATGAGGACACCCACAACTGTGGCTAGCGCCGCCCCAGACTGAAACCCGAAAAGACTGAT
>JAGWWC010000084.1 GCA_018970545.1 Betaproteobacteria bacterium
CTTTGTAGTGAGCACATCGACGATTGCTTCCTGAACGGCCGCCGCCATGTCGGCGCGGGCCTGATCATCAAGCCCATCTGCGGCCTTCAGTTTCTGCACATGGGTTAAGACCGCAGTCTTGAGTCCGGCAAAACTGAAGTCCAACGTGGGCCGCTTCAGCAATGGACGGGGCAGCTCGAAACGTTTTGAGTTGCCTTGGGCCGACCAGCGCGCGATCTCGGGACCGCCGGGATAGCCCAGCCCCAGCAGCTGGGCCGATTTGTCAAAGGCCTCGCCCGCCGCGTCATCGATGGTCTCGCCAAGCATTTGGTACTGGCCGAGGCCATCGACTCGCATGATCTGGGTATGCCCGCCACTAACGAGCAGGGCAAGAAAAGGAAATCGAAGTCCCGATGCCGCCGGGTCGAGCAAAGGAGAGAGCAGATGGCCTTCCAGATGGTGAATGCCGATGGCCGGCCGGCCGATGGCATGGGCTAGCCCCTGGCCGAGGCTTGCGCCCACCAGGAGCGCTCCGGCCAGGCCCGGCCCCTCCGCGTAAGCGACCGCATCCAGGTCCCCCCAGGAGAGGCCTGCCTCCTGGATTACCTGCTCAGAGAGCGGGGCAAGCCGCTGAATATGATTTCGCGAGGCCAGCTCGGGCACGACTCCGCCGTAGGCGGCATGCAGGGACACCTGACTGTGCAGGGCCTGGGCCAGGATTTCGGCCTGGCCGCCCAGCCCCGGCGGCAGGTCCGGGCCAGCGGACGCACGAATAAGGGCGACGCCTGTCTCGTCGCAGGAGGTCTCAATGCCCAGGACCAAAAGCTCCTTCTTCACTTGCCAGAATTCCCCGGGTTGGCGATACTTATGGGTTCTTCGGGCGCAAGCCCCTTATTGCCGATTGGATGGACGTTCACGATGCCGGTTGTTCGAGTTAAAGAAAATGAGCCCTTTGAGGCCGCCCTTCGCCGCTTTAAGCGCACGATCGAAAAGATCGGCCTGCTGACAGAACTGCGTGCACGCGAGTTCTACGAAAAGCCCACGGCCGAGCGCAAGCGGAAAAAAGCAGCTGCAGTGAAGCGCCACTATAAGCGCGTTCGCAGCATGATGCTGCCCAAGCGCAAATACTAATTGTCCATCAAGGACCGTCTTCAAGAAGACATCAAGGCCGCCATGCGGGCCAAAGAGGCCGAGCGGCTCACCACACTGCGTCTCGTAACCGCAGCCATCAAGCAAAAAGAAGTCGACGAGCGCATCGTGCTCGATGACGCTGCCGTGCTCTCGGTGCTCGAGAAAATGATCAAGCAGCGCAAGGACTCCATCAGTCAGTTCGCCGCAGGAAATCGTCAGGATCTCGTTGCCAAAGAGCAGGCCGAACTCGACATACTGGCCGCCTACATGCCTGAGCAGATGTCCGAGGCCGATCTCGATGCCGCCATCGCTGCAGCGATTGCCGAATCGGGTGCCAGCGGCCCGCAGGCCATGGGCAAGGCCATGGCGCTGCTCAAACCCCGGCTTGCCGGCAAGGCTGACATGGGCCAGGTCTCTCAGCGGCTCAAAGCCCGCCTCACCCAGTAGCACTCGGCCAATCGCCCAGGCGGGGCAGGGCTGCGAAATACCGCGGGGCCGAGCAGCGCAGCGTGGATACACTAAGGACATGATTCCTCAGCAATTCATCGATGATCTTCTGCGTCGTGTCGATGTAGTTGAGATTGTTGGCCAGCATGTTCAGCTGAAAAAAGCGGGTGCGAATTATTCTGGCCTTTGTCCCTTTCATACCGAGAAGTCACCCTCCTTCACGGTCAGTCCAAGTAAGCAGTTCTATCACTGCTTTGGCTGTGGAGCCCATGGCACTGCGCTGGGTTTTTTGATTGAACATCTTGGCCTGCCGTTTCCACAGGCCGTCGAAGACCTCGCCCGCCGGGTCGGGCTCGAGGTCCCGCGTCAGGCGCCTGTTGCGGATCCCGAGGTCCGCAAGCGTGAATCCGATCAGCGGGCACGGCTCAAGGATTGCTTATTGCAGGCGGCCCGCTTTTATCAGCGCAGGCTGAAAGACTCCTCGCAGGCGATTGATTATTTGAAAGGACGCGGCTTATCGGGCGAAATTGCCGTTCGATACCACCTGGGCTATGCCCCCGAAGCCTGGCAGTCACTGCAATCTGTTTTTTCTGACTATCAGAGCCGAGATCTTCTCGACGCCGGTTTGGTGATTGATGGCGAATCCGATCGGCGTTACGACCGCTTCCGTGATCGCATCATGTTTCCGATCTTAAGTAGCCGCGGTGAGGTCTTGGGTTTTGGCGCCCGCACCCTCGGCACTGATGAGCCAAAGTATCTCAATTCGCCTGAGACTCCCGTGTTTTCGAAAGGCTTTGAGCTCTACGGGGTGTTTGAGGCGCGCCAGTCGATCCGCGAGTCGCGGCAGGTCTGGGTGGTGGAGGGCTACATGGATGTCGTCGCCTTGGCCCAGCATGGACTGGGACACGTCGTGGCCACACTGGGAACTGCAACAACTGCGCAGCATCTTCAGCAGCTATTGCGGCTCAGTGATCGTGTGGTGTTTATGTTTGACGGAGATGCGGCAGGCAGGCGAGCTGCCGCACGCGCGATGGAGACCGCACTGCCTTTTGCAAGCGAACAGAATCGTATTGATTTTGCATTTCTGCCCGAGGAGCATGATCCCGATAGTTTTGTGCGTGCCCATGGTGCTGAAGCGCTTCGCGATTGGGCATCAAAGGCAATGCCCTTGTCCGCCTGGATGCTGGAGGTGGCCAGCAGTGGCCAGTCGCTTGAGATTGCCGAGGGCAGGGCGGCGGCAGTTACGGAGGTGCGACGGCTCTTGTCGCTGATGGCAGCCGGCCCGTTGAGAAATCAAATTGCACTTGAGGCGGCCCGGCGACTTGATGCTTCCGACCTTGCAAAAGATTCCTCCCCCGCTTTTGTACGCAACGATGTCAAGCCCCGTGGCGCATCACCGTCTGGCGCAAGCGTGCCACCGGGATCACGATTTACGCGGCCGGTCATTCGGCCGCTTGGCGAAAGGCTCTTGCAAATAGTGGTGCGCGAGCCTGGCTGGGCAAGACGGGTTGATGATCAGGCCCGGGCCGCCTTAGATGACCCGCAGTCGGCGCTTCTGTCATGGATTCAGCAGCGAATTCCTAAAGAGGGATCGGTGAACTTTGCCATGCTTCACGAGGCCGCCCTCGCGGAGGGACGCGAGCGGGGATCTGAGGCGGTGAGATTTTTTATTCGGCTTGCTCAGCCGGATGCTGCGCTGGATACGCTCTCGGAGAACACCCAGCTGCTGCGAGAAGAGTTCAATCTGACCCTGGTGCGGCTCAAGCTTCGGGTGCTTGAGGATCAGGCCGCGGAGCTCGCCGATCAGGCAGCCTCCAGCGCCAATGCGCGGGCACAGCTTCAACGGGTGCGGGAGACCATCCAGCAATTAAAGGCCCAGCCCCCCAATTCAGAGGAGGATTTTCAAGCTTAAGGTACTGATTTTGAACATTTTTTGCTATAATGGAGGGTTTCCGCTGACGCACCCAAAAATTGCCACACAAGGACCCCAAGCCCGTGAGCAAAGCCCAAAAATCCGCCGTGAAGACCCCCGCAAAAAAATCCGCTGTGAAACCTGCCGCGGCCAAAAAACCGGCCGCCAAGACGGCCAAGCCTGCCGCCGCAAAACCATCGAAACAACCTGCCCAAGCGAAGCCCGCAGTCAAGGCCGCCGCAAAAGCCCCTGCCGTCAAAAAGCCAGCAGCCAAGCCCACCGCGAAAAAGCCGGTTGTAAAGCCAGTCGCGAAAAAGCCGGTATCCGCATCGAAAAAGCCTGCCGCAAAAAAACCAGTAGCCAAGCCGGTAGCGAAAAAACCGACGCCTAAGCCAGCCGCGAAAAAGCCGGCAGTTGCGGCGAAAAAGCCCGCTGCTAAAGCGCCCGCGAAGCCTGCGGCAAAGCCTCAAGCCAGGCCGGTAACCAAGGCGGTGACCAAGGCCGCCGCAGAGAAGCCGTCGGCCAAAAAACCCGCGACGGCTGCCGGAAAAAAACCCGCGACGGCTGCCGGAAAAAAACTGACCCCGCCCGCCCCGGCGCCAAAGAAGGGCAAGGGCGCTGTTACGCCCGAGCCGATTGCCGCAGAGAAGCTGCCTGCTAAGCCGAAAGGTAAGCCAGGACGGCCACCGAAAAAATCACCAGAGCAAATCGAGGCCGAGGCCAGTGGTTTGGACGACACCGTCATTGATGATGTTGAAACTGCGGATGTCATCGAGCCGCCTCCGCCGCCGAAAAAAGGATCGGCCCGCCGGGCCCGTGATCGTGTCCTGAAGGAGTTCCTACCCCTGGGCGGTGCCGTCACGCCGGAGGAACTCGAAGCGCGCAAAGCCAAGATCAAGACTCTGTTTAAGCTGGGCAAGGAGCGCGGCTATCTCACGTACTCTGAAATCAATGACCACCTGCCCGAGAACGTGGTGGAGGCCGAGCAGATCGAGTCGATCGTCTCCACTTTCAGTGACATGGGCGTTGCGGTCTATGAGCAGGCCCCCGATACCGAGACCTTACTGCTCACCAGTAACGCACCCGCTTCTGACGATGATGATGCCGAGGAGCAGGCAGAGGCAGCGCTGCAGACCGTGGATTCTGAGTTCGGCCGCACGACCGACCCGGTACGTATGTACATGCGTGAGATGGGTACCGTGGAGCTGCTCACCCGCGAGGGTGAGATTGTTATCGCAAAGAAAATTGAAGAAGGCCTCCGCGATATTGTGATGGCGATTTCTGCCTGCCCCGCCACCATCAGTGAGGTCCTTGAGTGTGCCAATAAGATTCGCGAAGGCGCGATGCCAATTAGCGATGTTGTTGATGG
>JAGWWC010000015.1 GCA_018970545.1 Betaproteobacteria bacterium
AGATTCAGATTGCGGTAGATGGTGGCCAGGTTCAGGTTGGGTACGGATTGCTGGGCATCCGACAAGATTTCTGGCGGCAATAGCGGCCGGGCCGCCCGGCGCAGGGCCTCGGCAATCGCGGTGCGCTGTTTAGTGGATCGGGCCATGCCGAGAGTGTAGAGCCGCCGGAGACTGCTTGCAATTGAGAATGCATTTGCAATAAGATAAGCTTATTGAAGTTCAGCGTGTTTCCAATATCGGCCTCCCACGACGACACAGCCAAGCAAGATGATTCATCCGCACTCGCGGCTAACCCGCGCTAACCCCTCGATGGGCCTGAAAGCGGCACTGGTGTTGACATTCACCATGCTGATGGTTCAGACCGCTTTTGCTGGCGATGATCATGGGAACTGGGAGTTTGGCTTTGTGCTGGATACCGCATACAGCGGGAAGGCGATGGAACTAGGGTATCGGGACCGGAATCTACAGCTGGGCCATGGCGACGTCATGATCTCAGGACCACTTGGTCGATGGCTCCACTTCGAGGCGATTGTCTCCGGTCATACGGCAGATGGGCGGCTGCTGACGCACACCGAGCGTTTATTGCTAACCCATGAACTGCAAGACCGCGGATTGAGCCTCGGGCTGGGCCGATTCGCCTCTCAGGTCGGCGCAATTAATGCGCAGCATCCTCACGAGGATGATTTTTCTGAGCGGCCGCTGTTATATCGTGGTTTTTTGGGAAATCACTGGTTTGATGATGGACTTCGGCTGAATTGGGTGGCGCCCACACCCTTTTATCTGCGCGTTGGCGCCGAGGCATTTTCGGGCCGGCAGCTGATTGAGCAACCCCAGGCGACACCCGTAGTCGGTGCCAGTACGCTCTCAATCAAGACAGGCGCCGATTTCGATCCAAACCGCAGCTGGGCATTTGGCGTGTCGGTGCTGAATAATTTTCGTAAGGCCGTGCCGCACGAGCATACGGCATCTAACAGTACGCACGCTCATCTGCACGGTGCTAGTTTTAGCGGCCGACAACTCTGGATGAGTGATCTGACGCTGCGTTGGGCGCCGCAAGGCCGGCCTGAGGATCAGGAGCTTAAGCTCGCCTGGGAGTACGCAAGCGCGCGCCGAATCCATCCGGATGCAGGCGGTTTGACGCAAGCCGCCTCTGCGCTGGCAGCGGTCTGGCGTTTTCGGAGGGACTGGGAGATGGGGGCTAAGGCGGACTGGCTACGTGTGCATCAGCCGGGCTTACATGATGACGATGCGAACCCCGCGACCGCAGCCACACTCGAATTTGGCGCGGCACGACTGCGTGAACAGGCGCTGATGATTGCGTATCGACCTGATCACGGCCGAACCCTTCGGCTGCAATATAGCCGTCAGCAGGCCTCGGGCCCCGATGTCGCAGATGTTTTTCCACGCCCGGTTCGCGAGGTCCTGATGCTACAGCTTGTGCTTGGCTTTGGAAGTGCGCGACATCATCATCATGACTAAGATGAGAATGCTGGCTGCCACCCCAATTTTATTGCTGCTCTTTTCGGCCAGTGCCGTTGCCCACGGGCCCCATGTGCATGGCAAGGGTGAGCTCGAAATCACCATTCAAGGCGCTGCGATTCGGGGAGCCTTTCGCACCCCGATGGAAAGCCTGCTGGGTTTTGAGCACTTGCCGAAAAATGACGCCCAGCGCAAGGCCCTAGAGGGCCTTCGTCAACAGCTGACTCTGGCATCTGCTGTGGTGCTGCCCAATGCCGAGGCCGCGTGTCTGCCACGGATGGCAGAGGCAACCTCATCACTATTTACCGGCATGGCCAAAGGTGAGCACAGTGACCTTGAGTTTCGATTCTCTTTCGAATGCGGCGTGCCCGATCGATTGACCAGCCTCGAGGTGGTCGCCCTAAATCAGTTTCGCAGGCTCTCTGAGGTCCGTACCGTACTCGTCACCACCAAGGGGCAGCGGTCCTTTGCGGTCAAGAAAAAAGATCCGAAGATCTCAGTAACGCCGTGACACCGTGCGGTCTAGGCGCCGAGCCCAACAGGCCGTTTGGGATCGCTGCACCATTCGCTCCATGAGCCCGCATACAGTGCACTTCCGGCAAGGCCCGCAATTTCCATTGCCAAAATATTGTGGCAGCCCGTCACGCCGGATCCGCACATATGCACCACATCCATCGGATCCTGTTCGCCAATTAAGCTGAGAAATTCATCGCGCAACTGTTGAGGCGATTTAAAGCAGCCTTTACTGTCGAGATTTTCGGCAAAGGCGCGGTTTGTTGCGCCCGGGATATGGCCAGCAATCGGATCCAAAGGCTCGGTTTCGCCGCGAAACCGCTCGGGTGCCCGGGCATCAAGCAGTGTCGCAATCGCGCGTGTTGAGCCTGCGTCGACCCAGGCCTGAACATGTTCGAGAGTCCAGAGCGGCGCAAGCGAGGGCCGCACTGAAATGCGGCCTTTGGATTTCGCCTTAAAGGGCTCGGTGGACAGCGGGCCATCATTTGCGATCCAGTGCTGAAAGCCGCCATCGAGTACGCCGCACTTCAGGTGGCCGATCCATCGGCACATCCACCAGAGCCGGGAGGCGAACATTCCAGCAGACGCATCATAAGCAACGATCAAGGTATTTTCATTGGCACCGAGCGCTGCCAGACGGGCCGCGAAGGTTTCCGGTGAGGGCAGCGGGTGCCGGCCGTTGGTGCCGTTTTTTGGTGCTGCGAGATCGTGATCGATGCTCAGAAACGCTGCCCCTGGAAGATGCCCCTCGTGGTAGGCCTGCTGGCCCGCATCCGGATTCATCAGATCATGCCGGCAGTCGACGAGCAGGACGGGCTCGCGAAGCCCGACCAACTCTTTGACGGAGACAATTGGATTAATAGTGAACCTGCCGACGAAGATATTCGTGAAAGTGCAGCATGCCATCTTCCATTGGCGACTGATAGGGGCCTACTTCGTTATCGCCACGGATCATCAGGGCATTGCGTCCGCGGTCCATTCGCTTTGCAATCTCGTCATCTTCAATCATGGTCTCGCGATAGGCCGCCTGGTGGGCTTCGACAAACTCGGGCTCAAAAAGCGCGATCTCCTCGGGGTAGTAAAACTCAATTACATTGTTCGTGGATTGTGGCCCCCGGGGATGCAGGGTGCTGACCACTAACACCTTGGGATACCACTCCACCATGGTGTTGGGGTAAATCGTCATCCAGATCGCGCCGAAGGGCGGCAGGCCTTCGGGATGCATGCGCAGGACCTGCTCATGCCAGCGCTGATAGACCGGTGTTGACGGCTGCTTGAGATCGGTGATGCCAACCGCCTGTACCGAAAAATGTTCGCCGTAGTGCCAGTGCAGTTTGGTGCAGTCAACGAAATGGCCCAAGCCGGGGTGAAACGGCACCACGTGATAATCATCCAGGTAGACCTCGATGAAGCTCTTCCAGTTGTAGTCGCAGGCGTGCTCTTCAATGCGATTGAGCACATAGCCTGAGAAATCGAGCTGCTCCATGAAGGGCGTGGTGTGCAGGTCCCGAACAATTTCAGCGGGTCCCTCAAAGAGCAGTCCATTCCATCGCGATAAGGCAGTCGACTTTAAGTGCCGGCAGGGATCCTCAGGGAAGTGGGGCGCACCAATCAATGCGCCGTTGAGGTCGTAGGTCCAGCGGTGCAGCGGACAGACGATCGAATCGGCCTGGCCCTGGCCCTCCAGCATGACGGCCTGGCGGTGGCGGCAGATGTTTGAGAGCAACTCAATTCCTCGGGGATTGCGCACCAGCACCCGGCCATGGTCCTCGTGGGCGAGCGTCGCGTAATGGCCCACCTCCGGCACCATGGCCTCATGGCCGACGTAGCCCGCGCCTAGGCGAAACAGGCTGGCGAGTTCTTGCTCTAAGACCGCAGTCCCAAAATAAGAGTGAACCGGCAACTGCGCCGCGCTAGGGGCGAGCCGAGAAAGGTTTCCGACATCCGACATCGAGGACCCCCCGAAAAACACTGGCCAAAAAAGAAGGGCGAGTATACCCCCGCCGAAGCGGCTAAGTTCTTGATTCGTTTCAATTAAAATCCGGTCATGGAAAAAAAGCACACGGCCAAGGCGGCATCTGCTGCGGGGGCCTCGGCCGGGGTGGAGGGCGGCCCGCCTGAGGCGGCTATGGCCGGCCCTGGCACACTGCCGGCCGATATTGCGGCCCTGAACTTTGAGCAGACGATGGCCGAGCTGGAGCAGGTCACGCGGCGTTTAGAGCAGGGCGATGTTCCGATTGCAGAGGCCTTGGCGGCCTATCAGCGCGGGGCGTCCCTGATGCGGCATGCCCAATCGATTCTCAATCATGTTCAGACCGAAATTGAAGTCATCGAGGCTGGCCAGGAGCGTCGCGCCGATCGTTCCGCCCTGATCTCACAGGTCAAGGAATAAGCTCCTTGGAATTTTCCCAGTGGGCGCTTTCGGCCCGACAAGATATTGAAGCGGCACTGCGCCAGGCCTTAGCGAGTCGCGCCCCGGCCATTCGCATGCGTGGTGATCAGCGATTACATGAGGCCATGGCCTATGGCGTGCTGGGGGGCGGCAAGCGCATTCGAGCGCTCCTGGCCCTCGCAGCGGGAGAGGCAGCTGCAGCAAGCCGACAGGATTGCATTGCCGTGGGTGCCGCCATTGAGTGTATTCACGCGTTTTCCTTGGTCCACGACGATATGCCCTGCATGGATGACGATGCCCTTCGGCGCGGACAGCCAACCGTGCATGTGAAATTTGGCCAGGCCCAGGCGCTTTTGGTGGGCGATGCATTACAGACGCTGGGATTCGAGTTATTGACCTCACTCTCCGTATCGGCTGAGCAGGCCATTGATCTGGTCCGGTTGATGGCCCGGGCTACGGGTTTACAGGGAATGGCGGGCGGCCAGGCGGTCGACATTGAGGCGGTTGGCCAGGAGATGTCGCAGGAGGCCCTACAGTCGATGCATGCGCTAAAGACTGGCGCGCTGATCTCTGCCGCAGTTGAAATGGGCGCCCTCTGCGGATCGATTTCCGCGCAGGAACGCAGCGCCCTGGGTCGTTTTGCAGCCAGTGTTGGTCTTGGATTTCAGGTCGCCGATGATGTCCTAGATGTCTCGGCTGACGTCCAAACGCTGGGCAAGACGCCGGGCAAGGATGCTGCTGCGGGCAAGCCCACCTTTGTGGCCTTGCTTGGCTTAGCGGGCGCACAGGACTACGCTAGAGGGCTGCACCAAAGCGCGATTGCTGAGTTGGCCGCCTTCGGGCCGCGGGCAGATCGGCTGCGTGAGGTGGCCCAGGCCCTGCTTGGGCGTACCCATTAGATAAAGGACGTCGAGGGAGAAGCGGTTTTGCGAGAAACAGTCAATACGGAGTCAGCGGGCCGACTGCTGGAATCTGTCAATGCACCAGCCGATGTTCGAGCGCTGAGTCGCCGACAGCTGCATCAGCTTGCCGATGAGCTGCGCCAGTTTTTGTTGGATTCCGTCTCGGCAACTGGCGGCCATCTGTCGTCCAATCTCGGCACGGTTGAATTAACGATTGCGCTTCATCATGTTTTTCAGCTGCCCTATGACCGACTCATCTGGGATGTTGGCCATCAGAGCTATCCCCATAAAATTCTGACCGGCCGGCGTGAGCAGATGCCGACGTTGCGTCAACTCAATGGCCTGTCGGGCTTTCCGAAGCGCGCGGAAAGTGAGTTCGATGCTTTTGGTACTGCCCACTCATCGACCTCGATCTCTGCAGCCCTTGGCATGGCCGTGGCCACCAAGGTCAAAGGGGAGCACATTGGGCCCCAGCGGCGCCGTCATATTGCGGTGATTGGTGATGGAGCCCTCTCTGGCGGCATGGCCTTTGAGGCGTTGAACAACGGCGGTATCGATACCGAGCTTGATTTACTGGTGATCCTTAACGACAACGACATGTCGATCTCCCGGCCGGTTGGTGCCCTATCGAATTACCTGACACGGCTGTTATCGGGCCGTTTTTATCGCTCTGCCCGCGAGTTCAGCAAGCAGGTTCTAGGCGCCATTCCGCCGGTGCGGGAGTTTGCGAAACGCTTTGAGGGCCATGCCAAGGGCATGATCATGCCGAGCACCTTGTTTGAAGAACTCGGCTTTAATTATGTGGGTCCGATTGATGGCCACGATCTCGATGCCCTGGTGCCGACGCTGCACAACCTGCGCGAGCTTAAAGGGGCCCATTTCTTACATGTGATTACCCGCAAGGGCCAGGGCTATCAGCAGGCCGAGGCCGATCCGATTCTGTATCACGGCCCAGGAAAGTTCGATCCCCAGGTGGGCATCACACCCGGTGCAGCGGTGACCAAGCCCACCTATTCGCAGGTCTTTGGCCGCTGGTTATGCGATCTTGCTGAGCGCGATCCGCGGCTGATGGCCGTGACGCCGGCAATGTGCGAAGGCTCGGGCATGCAGGAATTCGCCAAGCGTTTTCCAGAGCGTTATTTCGATGTGGGAATCGCGGAGCAGCATGCGGTGACATTTGCCGCTGGCATTGCCTGCGAGGGCCAGCGTCCTGTGCTGGCGATCTATTCGACTTTTCTGCAGCGTGGCTATGACCAACTCATTCACGATGTTGCCCTACAGAATCTGCCGGTGCTGTTTGCAATCGACCGCGCAGGCTTAGTCGGTGCCGATGGCGCGACTCATGCGGGTGTATTCGATTACGCCTATCTGCGTTGTGTGCCCAATATGGTGGTCATGGCACCCAAGGATGAGCGCGAGTGCCGCCAGATGCTGAATACAGGCTTGGCGATTGATGGCCCGAGCGCAGTCCGTTACCCGCGCGGGGCGGGATCCGGTGTCGATGCATCGGGCTGCTTTGATGCGCTGGAAGTCGGCAAGGCGGAATGCCTTCGCGATATTCGAAAACCAGTGGCCGGCGCACGCATTGCCATCCTTGCCTTTGGCTCAATGGTCACTCCCGCTCTGGCGGCGGCGGAGGCGCTCGATGCCACCGTGGTCAATATGCGCTTTGTAAAGCCGCTCGATATGGCGATGATCGAGAGAATCGCCAACAGTCACGACATGATCGTCACGGTCGAGGAACATGTGGTCTCTGGCGGGGCCGGCTCGGCCTGTGCGGAGGCCCTCGTTGCGCTTGGAGATCGCATCCCCATGGTGCCGATTGTCCACTTGGGGCTACCGGATCGGTTTATCGATCAGGGCGATCATCAGAAACTCTTGGCCCTTGAGGGGCTCGATGCGAAGGGGATTGAGGCCTTTATTCGCGGCAAAATGTCGCTCCCGCTCCCGCTGAAGGCCGTCTCTTAATTAGAAAGCAGCCGCTATGAATTTTCCTGATATCCAATCTGTCGCCCAACGTGGGCTGATGCCGGACATTCAAGGCACGCGGGATCATCGCGAGCTGCCGATTGATCAGGTGGGCGTCCGTGGCGTGCGCTATCCGGTGTTGCTGAAACTGCAAGATGGCACCAGCCAGCCCTCAGTGGGCGATTTCAGTCTTAGCGTGGGCCTGCCGGCTGAGCAAAAGGGCACCCACATGTCGCGTTTTGTGGAGTTGCTGGAGTCACTCAATCAGCAGGGCATTGCACTCTCGGCAGCATCATTGCGTAAGACGCTGGCCGATATGCTGGGCAGGCTATCCGCCGAGACCGGCTGCATCGAAGTTGCCCTGCCGTTTTTCATCATGAAGGCCGCGCCCGTCAGCGGCGTGCAAAGCCTGATGGACTACCGCTGCCAGTGGACTATCGAGCAGGCGCGGACATCTTCAGGCGTAGCCCAGCAGCTGAGCTGCGAGGTGAAAGTGCCCGTGAAAAGCTTGTGCCCTTGCTCCAAAGAGATCTCGGAATATGGCGCCCACAATCAGCGCTCTGAGGTGACGGTGAAAGTCATGCTCGCCGCATCCGCAGAGCTCTCTGTTGAGGACCTCGTGCGCGCCATCGAAGCCCAGGCTTCATGCGAGCTCTGGGGCTTACTGAAGCGGCCGGATGAGAAATATGTCACCGAGCGGGCGTATGACAACCCCAAGTTTGTCGAGGACCTTGTGCGTGATGTTGCCGTCTCGGTTCGCAGCCTGCCGGGTGTCCAGGGCTACGTCGTGGAGGCCGAAAACTTCGAGTCCATCCACAACCATTCGGCCTGGGCAAGAATCGTCGGCTAGTCGCGAAAGTTGCCGAATGTTAAGGGCAGCTCGGTGATGTCTTTTTTAAGCAGCGCAATGGCCGCCTGAAGGTCATCCCGTTTTGCCCCAGTGATGCGGACCGCATCACCCTGAATGGCCGCCTGGACTTTCATCTTGCTGTCTTTGATGATTCGGACAATTTTTTTAGCGTCATCGCCGGCAATGCCGTGGCGAACCTTGATGAGCTGCTTGATTTTATCGCCACCGATTTTTTCGGGGCTGCCGATATCAAGGAAGCGCACATCAACACCGCGTTTGGCACATTTTCCAATCAGCACATCGCGGACCTGTCCGATTTGAAACTCGCTATCGGCAAAAACCGTCAGTTCTCGATCCTTCTGTTCGACCTTGGCACTGGTGCCCTTAAAGTCGAAGCGGGTCGCAATTTCTTTTGAAGCCTGATCCACTGCATTGCGCAGTTCGGTCATATTGGCCTCCAAAGTAGCGTCAAACGATGGCATATCACTTCCTCTTGGTTGCAGCGATGCGCATACGCAAGGCATTGAGCTTGATGAAGCCGCCGGCATCGGCCTGGTTATAGGCGCCGCCGTCATCATCGAAGGTGGAGATCCGTGCATCAAAAAGTGAATGCTTGGATTGGCGCCCAATCACGGTGACGGTGCCCTTGTAGAGCTTGAGCCGAACCCGGCCGTGGACCCGGGCCTGAGTGTGATCAATCAGGGTCTGCAGTGCGATGCGCTCGGGTGACCACCAGTAGCCGTTGTAGACCAGACTGGCATAGCGCGGCATCAGATCATCTTTCAGATGGGCGACTTCCCGATCCAGGGTCAACGATTCGATGGCCCGATGGGCGCGCAGCAGAATCGTGCCGCCGGGTGTTTCGTAGCAGCCGCGGCTTTTCATGCCGACATAACGATTCTCCACCAGATCCAGCCGGCCAATGCCATGACGGCCGCCCATGGTGTTTAAGGTGGCGAGCAGCTCATGGGCCTTCATCTTTTTACCGTTGATTGCGACCAGATCACCGCGCTCGAAATCCAGCTCGATCACCTCGGGCTTATTGGGCGCTTTCTCCAGCGGCACGGTAAGGCGCCACATGCCTTGTGCGGGCGGTTCTCGGTCCGGATCTTCGAGTACCCCACCCTCGTAAGAGATGTGCAGCAGATTGGCATCCATCGAAAAGGGCGCCTCTCCTTTTCGTTTTTTGTAATCGACTGGGATGCCATGTCGATCGGCGTAGGCCAGCAGCTTATCCCGCGACAGCAGATCCCACTCCCGCCAGGGCGCGATGATCTTGATGTTGGGCATCAACGCGTAGGCCCCCAGCTCAAATCGGACCTGGTCATTGCCCTTGCCGGTAGCGCCATGTGAAATCGCATCGGCCTTTTCTTTTTTGGCGATCTCGATGAGATGCTTGGCGATTAAAGGCCGGGCAATCGAAGTGCCCAGAAGGTATTCCCCCTCGTAGACGGTGTTGGCGCGAAACATGGGGAACACAAAATCACGCACAAACTCTTCACGAAGATCCTGGATATAGATTTTTTTGATCCCGAATTGCTGGGCTTTTTTTCGAGCCGGCTCAAGCTCTTCGCCTTGGCCAATATCAGCAGTGAAAGTGATCACTTCGCAGTCGTATTCATCCTGTAACCATTTCAAGATGACCGAGGTATCCAGCCCGCCTGAGTAGGCCAGCACGACTTTTTTGATTTTGGGTTTAGAGGAAGCGGTTTTCTTCATGCCAGTTCAAGATCAGGAGTGGGTCGGCAGGCGGAAAGAGCGTTTCCGCCGGTTGCTGAGTCGCAAAGTCTAAGGGATTAGTCCTTCAGCCGGCCGAGCAAGAGAAATTCCATCAGGGCCTTTTGGGCGTGGAGCCGATTTTCCGCCTCATCCCAGACCACGCTCTGCGGCCCATCAATCACGCCGGCAGAGACCTCTTCGCCCCGATGGGCTGGCAGGCAATGCATGAAGAGCGCCTTGGGGTTGGCCTGCCGCATCATGTCCTCATCCACCATCCAGTCGGCAAAGGCCTTGGCGCGGGCCTCGTTTTCGGCCTCAAATCCCATTGAGGTCCAGACATCGGTCGTGACAAGATCCGCACCCTTGGCGGCCTGCATCGGGTCGACGAATTGCTCGAAGTGGCCTTGTGAGTGCAGGCCAGCCCGCTCTGGTTCGACCTCATAGCCGGGCGGGGTGGAGACCCGGACCTGAAAGTCCAAGACCTCGGCGGCCTGAAGCCAGGTATTACAGACGTTGTTGGAGTCGCCGATCCAGGCCACTGTTTTCCCGCGAATGGAGCCGCGATGCTCGATAAACGTGAAGATATCCGCCAGGATTTGGCAGGGGTGGTATTCGTTGGTCAGGCCGTTGATCACGGGCACGCGGGAGTTCGATGCAAAGCGCTCCACAATGGTCTGCTCGAAAGTTCGGATCATCACCAGATCGCACATCCGCGAGATGACCTGGGCAGCATCTTCGACCGGTTCGCCGCGGCCAAGCTGGGTGTCGCGGGTGTTGAGATAAATTGCGGCCCCGCCCAGTTGATGCATGCCGGCTTCAAAGGAGAGCCGGGTGCGGGTCGAGGCCTTCTCGAAGATCATCACCAGCGTGCGATCCAGCAGCGGCATATGCCGAACATAGCGTTTGAACCGGTCTTTGATGATGCGCGTGCGCGCAAACAGGTAGTCGATGTCATCGCGCGAAAGATCGTTGAATTGCAGAAAGTGGCGCAGCTTGTTCATGCTGACCTTGTTCCGAGAAACTGCCGAATGATGGGTACGAGGATTCCGACCATCTGCTGGGCTTCTGCGGCATTGAGAATCAATGCCGGCAGCAGCCGAATCACGCTCTCCGCAGTGACATTGATCAGCAGGCCGGCCGCACGCGCCTGGCCAACCAGTTCAGGGCAGGGCCGATCTAGCTCAATACCGATCATCAGGCCCTGGCCACGAATCTCGCGAATGCCCTGACAGTCGGCGAGCGAGGCCCGAAACCCATCGAGCATTTGCCGGCCCCGCGCAGCGGCGTTCTCCAGCAGGCCCTCGGACTCAATGGCAGCGATCGTTTCCAATCCAGCCCGCATGGCCAGCGGATTTCCGCCGAAGGTTGTGCCGTGATTGCCAGGCTCAAAGACTTCGGCAGCCGGCCCGTGGGCAACGACAGCGCCGATGGGCACGCCCGAGCCGAGGCCTTTGGCAAGCGGCATGACATCGGGGACGACATCGGCCCACTGGTGGGCGAACCACTTGCCCGTTCGTCCAATGCCGCACTGGACCTCATCGAGCATGAGCAGCCATTTTTTCTGTGTGCACAGCCGGCGTAAGGATTGAAGAAATTCGATTTGTGAGGGCCGAATGCCGCCTTCGCCTTGAATAGTCTCAAGAAACACCGCACTGATTTCTGGATGGGCGAGGCTCGCCTGTTCGATCGCCGCAATGTCATTGAGAGGAACGCGAACGAAACCCTCCACCAACGGCTCAAAGCCTTTTTGGACTTTTTCATTGCCGGTGGCGGAGAGCGTTGCCAAAGAGCGCCCATGAAAGGCGCGCTCAAAGACAATGGTTTTTGGTGCGGCAAAGCCGAGGCGGTGGCCGTGTTTGCGGGCCAGCTTCAGCGCGGTCTCATTGGCCTCGAGGCCGGAGTTGCAAAAAAAGACATTGGTCATGCCCGAGAGCTGAACCAAGATCTCCGCCAGCTGTGACTGCAGCGGTATTTCGTAAAGGTTCGAGGTGTGAATGAGTCGGCCAACTTGATCGCGTAGGCCCGCGACCAGCCGCGGATGGTGATGGCCCAAGGTGTTGACCGCAATGCCGGAAAGACCATCGAGGTAGCGCCGGCCCTGGGCATCCCACATCCATACGCCCTGACCATGGGTAAAGCCCACGGGCTGTCGGTTATAGGTGTTCATCAAGGCGTTCATGGTGATGGTCCAGCCCGTGTATTCGCGCAGTGTCACAAAATGAGTCCGATAGAATACCTGTTTCGCTCAGGGACATCTTCCAAGCGCATCTGCCGGATTGTTGTTGTGCCCGCCAAAAAGTTTCTCATTAAAGGCATTACCCACACAGGCAAAGTTTTTCGTCCCAGCGACTGGGCCGAGCGACTCTGCGGCGTGATGTCGCCTTTTCGGCCCCCCGGCCAGCAGCAACTGGCAGGCCACCTGCAGTACTCGCCCTATGTGGTGCCGACAACCATTGGCAATCTAAAGTGTGTGATCGTCGATCAGCGGCTTGAGGAGCTCGAGCACATGGCCATGGACTTTGTGATCAGCTTTGCGCGCGATAACGATTTGCCGTTTGAGGACTTCTCCGAGGACTCCTCAGCTCATGCGAAAAAAGTGTAAGGCGCGTGGCTAAACCTTTAGCGCATCCAGCACACGCTGTGTGATGGCATCGACGGTACCAACACCGGCAACCGTCACAAAGTGTGGCGCCCGCCGATCTCCCGTCGCGGACCAATCCTGATAAAACTTCACCAGCGGCTTGGTCTGGCTGTGATAGACCTCGAGTCGCTTGCGTACGGTGGATTCCTGATCGTCATCGCGCTGAATCAGCGGCTCGTCGGTGACATCGTCCTTACCCGCAGATTTGGGCGGGTTGAACTTCACATGGTAGGTGCGGCCGCTGGCCACATGGACCCGCCTTCCGCTCATACGATCGATGATGTCCTCATCTGGTACGGAGATTTCGAGCACCGCATCCAAGGCCACATCCGCATCCTTCATGGCCTGGGCCTGCGGGATCGTGCGGGGAAAACCATCAAAGAGATATCCCGACGCGCAGTCCGGCTGGGTAAGCCGCTCTTTGACGAGGTTGATGATGATTTCATCGCCCACCAGACCGCCAGAGTCCATTATTTTTTTCGCAGCGACGCCCAGTGCTGTGCCCGCCTTGACTGCCGCCCGCAGCATGTCGCCTGTGGAGACCTGGGGGATGCCATAACGCTTGGTGATAAAGCCGGCCTGTGTCCCTTTGCCAGCGCCCGGGGGCCCAAGAAGGATGATGCGCATGGTGGTCTCCAGAATAATGTTGTTATTGAGATCCGATTATAGGGACCCCATGGGGCTTTAAGGCCGATGTTGCTCTGCCCACATCTGCCGAATGCGCTGAAGATCTTCTGGCGTATCGACACCTGGGGCGGGCGCCATTTCGGCATGATGGACTGCGATGCGATGGCCATGCCACAGCCAGCGCAGCTGCTCGAGCTGCTCGGCCTGCTCAATGGGGCAGGCCGGCCAACCCACAAATTCACGAAGTGCATTTGCGCGAAATGCATAGATTCCGATGTGCCGATAGGCGATGGGCTGACCATCGGCGGGACGGGACAGACGGATCTGCGTGAGCGAGGGCCAGTGATTGCGCTGATAAGGAATTGGCGCTCGAGAAAAGTAAAGCGCAAGGCCCTCAGCATCGCAGACCACTTTCACAGTATGTGGGTTTTGCAGATGCTCGCAATCCAACACCTCGGTGGCCGCGGTGGCCACAGTGGCAGCGGGATGCAGTGTCAGCGTTCGGGCAACCTCACGAATGAGCGCCGGTGCAATGAGGGGCTCATCGCCTTGAACATTTACGATGCATTGTGTGGGAGAGGCCTGCAGACGTTGTGCCACCTCAGCGATGCGATCGGTGCCGCTTTGATGATCGGCCCGCGTGAATACTGCTTCAATGCCATGCGCGGTGCAGGCGTCGTGAATCTCTTGGTCATCCGTGGCAACCATCACACGGCTTGCGCCGCTTGCCTGTGCACGCTCTGCCACACGGACCACCATGGGCCTGCCGCCGATATCGGCCAGCGGCTTATCCGGCAGACGCGTCGAAGCACGCCGTGCCGGAATGATGGTCCAGAAGTCCATTAATCGGGCTGATCCGCAGTCGGGCTTTGATCCGGCGCTGCAAGATCGGCAGTCGTGATGTCTTGCAGGGCAATTGCACTGGATTCCAGTAAATGCGGAATGCCATCAATGATGGGGTAGGCGAGTCGCTCGGATTCGCAGATCAGGTAGCGACCGCCCTTACCCAATATCAGCGGCTGCTTGGAGCGCGGGCAGGCCAGAATTTCAAGAAGCTTTGAATCCATGGATCATGTTCGTTTCAAGGTTGGGCAGAAAACGGATCGATTGACGCAGCGCCCACGCATGGCGACTGACTTCAAGATCCTTGCGAAAAAACTTTACTGCATCTTTTTCGGTCATCAGAACGCGATGGTAGCTGCCCGCACGCCAACGCTCCTGAACCCGCTCGGCAAGCCCCGGGTCGTGGTCCGCCAGCGGCAGGGCATCGAAGGCCAGGCCCATTGCCGAGAGTTCTTCGAAAAATCGCTCGGGCCGCGCAACGCCGGCAACCGCCAAGAGCCGCTGCGTTTTCAGCTGCGTTGCAGCCGATATCAAGTCATGTGCTTGCAGCCCTTGCAGCTGGCCGCGAGACAGCGGACTGATGTCGATCCAGTGGTCGGGCCGAATCAGGATTTCTTGTTCGCGGTGCAAGACCCAATCAAAACGAATCAGGTCTCCGACGGGTTCGCGTAGTGGCCCATACGGCAGAAGATGCCCATTGCCAAAGCCCCGCTCATCAATGATCAGGACACGGGTGTCGGCTGCAAGCCAGCGCTGCTGCAGCCCGTCATCTAGGATGGCGACCTGCAGTCCAGGCACCTCCCGCAAAAGACTCTCGAGCCCCTCAGCCCTTTGCTTACCCACTGCAATCGGCAAGCCGGCCCTCCAGGCCAACAGCCAAGCCTCATCGCCGATCTCCTCGGGCAGGGTATCGGTCAATGCCTCGGGAAGAATGACCCGGGCTGGCCCATGTTCGGCTGCGGATCGATAGCCGCGCGAGATCAGGCCGCACTTCAGGCCTTGTTTTCCAAGCATCTCGGCAATCGCCAGGCTGCAGGGAGTTTTGCCAGCACCCCCAAGAATTAGGTTCCCGACCGCAATCACGTGCACCCCAGGAACGCGTTGGGGCGGGCTTGAGAGCTTTGTTTTCAGCCAGTAGACCCACCTCCCCACATGGTGAAGGCCCTCCAGCAGCAACAGGCCGAGACGGATTCCAAGGCCAAACTCGGACCGCGGACCAGCGCCTACCGATTCGAACCAGAAGGCCTGCAGCCGGATAGAAAATGGGTTTTTCCTGCGCTCATGGGTCTGTGGATAAGGCTGTGGAAACATGATCAAGACAGGCGAATCGGGTTGTCCCTAGGTAAGACTGCTCAGAATGGCTCATTATCATGCGGCCCATCCGAAGGAAAAATATTTAACTAAATCAATGAGTTAGTATTTAAAAACGAGGCCAGCGAGGTTTTTTCTCAGGCGAACCAAGAAATTCCCCTGCAGGCCTTATTCTGTGGACATCTTTCGATTCGGACAACGATTTCTCGCGGGTTTCACGCATGTTTCACGGCCAAAGCCAGGCTCCGTCTGGCGCGATCTCAGTCTCGGAGCTTAACCGGTTAGCGGCGGGCTACCTAGAGCGTGGCTTTCCTATGGTTCGGGTTCGCGGGGAAATTGCCCAACTCTCTCGGCCAGCCAGCGGCCATCTTTATTTTTCTTTGCGGGATGCGGCGGCAAGCGTTCGGGCTGTCATGTGGCGGGCCCGCCTTGCTGCGATGGACTGGCAGCCCAAAGAGGGCGACCAGATCGAGGTGACTGCGGTAGCCGGCCTATATGAGCCCAGAGGCGATTTTCAGCTCAGGGTGGAGTCAATGGTCCGAAGCGGCCAGGGGGCCCTGTATGAGGCCTTTCTTGCCCGTAAGGCAAAGCTTGCGGGCCAGGGCCTTTTCGACGATGACCGCAAGCGGCCGCTGCCTCAAGTCATCGCCACAGTGGCGTTGATTACTTCCCTGGGTGCGGCCGCACTGCGCGATGTGGTGGTCACACTTTCAAGGCTAGCGCCCCGCATTCGGATTCGACTCTATCCCTGCCTAGTGCAGGGCCCGGAGGCACCCGGCCAGCTTCGCGCGCAGCTCTTGGCCGCGGATCAGGATCCGCAGGTGGACGTAATCGTGATGGTGCGCGGCGGCGGCAGCCTCGAAGATCTCTGGGCCTTTAACGATGAGGTCCTCGCAATCGCCATCTCGACATGCGCCCATCCGGTCATCGTTGGGGTTGGCCATGAGAGCGATGTAACCATCGCCGATCTGGTGGCGGATCTGCGGGCTGCCACCCCCACGGCAGCAGCCCAGCGGGTTGCGCAGGCCGATCAGGCGCTTTTGGGCCGGCTTGCAGAGCTAAATCAACAGCAGGCCGCATCAATGCGCAGGCATTGGGCGGGAGCCCAACAGCGCCTTGATTTGGCCGCTGGCCGTCTACGCAGCCCCGCGGATCGACTCAGGCAGCGTTGGGAGCGGCTTGCGCACGGCCAGGAGCTATTCACTCGGGCCGTTCGGGCGAGGCTGCAGCAGATCACTGCGCGGCTTGCTGCATGTCAATCTCAACTAACGGCGTTGGATCCGCATGCGGTCTTAAATCGTGGTTATGCCTTGGTGCTTGACGAGCAGTCGCAGGTGGTGACCGATGCGCGTGGTGTGCAGCCTGATCAGTCCCTTTCGGTGCAGCTTGCAAAGGGCCTCTTGGATGTCCGGGTTCAGGCAGCGCACCCCCTGGGAAAGCCGGGATAAAATCTTGGCCTCGCGCTGCGGCAGATGAGCCCGCGCCAGATTTTCCTCCCCCGACTAAAAAGGAATCATCGTCATGGAACATACCCTGCCGGCACTGCCTTACGCCATGGATGCATTGCAGCCGCATATTTCGAAAGAGACATTAGAGTTTCATTACGGCAAACACCATCAGACCTATGTCACGAATTTGAATAACCTGATCAAGGGCACCGAATTCGAAAATGCATCACTGGAGGACATTGTTAAAAAATCGTCAGGTGGCGTGTTCAACAATGCTGCCCAGATCTGGAATCACACGTTTTACTGGAATTCCTTGTCGCCAAAGGGCGGTGGCAAGCCCGCTGGCGCCTTGGCGGCTGCCATTGATGCAAAGTGGGGCTCGTTTGATGCCTTCAAGGAAGCCTTCACCAAGAGTGCCGTGGGTAACTTCGGATCCAGCTGGACATGGCTTGTCAAAAAAGCCGATGGCAGCCTGGAGATTGTGAATACCAGTAACGCTGCCACGCCGGTAACGACTGCGGATAAGCCCCTGATGACCTGCGACCTCTGGGAGCATGCCTATTACATCGATTACCGCAACCGACGCCCCGATTATCTCGGCGCGTTTTGGTCGTTGGTGAATTGGGACTTTGCTGCGAAGAATTTCAGCTAAGCAGGTCTATCGGCCGGCGGCTGCCGCCGGCGCAATGCCCCGGATCATCTCGCCGGGCTGTATCCCCCGTTTTGCAAACCATCCCTGCTCCATCTCCAGTGCGTAGCGCACTGGAACTTGCGAGCAGTGGGTGGCCTCGGAGAGGGGCTGCATGTCGGCCATGCTCGAGATACGGCCTTCGTCATCGAGAAAAGCGATGGTGAGCGGCAGAGGCGTATTGCGCATCCAGAAACAGTGCTGCTGTGGCTGCTCGAAAATAAAGAGCATCCCGTGACTGGGGGGCAGTGACTGCCGACCCATCAATCCGCGCGTGCGCAGTGCCGGCGTATCGGCGACTTCTGCGGTGATCTGAAAAAAACGAACCGTGAGGGTCGCGACAGCCGACTGGGTGTGGCCTGCAGGCGGTAGGGCCAGCTGCAGCGCGGCAGCGCAGGCCCCGATTGCGGCGAGACGAAAACAGCGTTTTGGCATTTCAGCAGAATCCTAGTTCCGGTGCGGCCGGCTAGCGTTTCAAAATGCTGATGAGGTTAATGTAGTCATCGGTAAACATTGGCACCCGTGGCGATTTTGCAATCGCTTGTGCTGCGGAGCGGATTGGCTCGGCCTGAAGGATCTTTGGATTGCGCGTCATGATGACCTGGTCTGTCATGGAGAGCCAGTATTCCGCGCCTGAGTCAAATTGCGGCGTATCGGAGATCAGCACGGCTGTCAGGCCGTGGGCGTCAGCGAGATTTCGCGCAACCGGCAACAGGTCCACGAATCGGTTGGTGGCCTGAAGCACAATGACGCCATCTGGCTTGAGGTGTTTCATATAGATCTCCATCGCCTCCTTGGTGACGAGATGCGATGGAATTGAGTCGCCCGAGAATGCATCCAAGGCCAGTACGTCGAACTGACGAACAGGTTCGCGCTCGAGTGCAAGTCGGCCGTCGCCCAACACCACCTCATGACTACCCTGCATTTTTTCGAGAAAAGTGAATTCAGCCCGCGCTGCACGAACCACGGCTGGAGAGATTTCATAAAACACCCAGTGGTCGCCTGGGCGCGCGTACACCGCAAGCGCGCCGGCGCCCAGCCCGACAATGCCGACGCGTTTGGGTCCGGGCGGCATGCTGGCAAAGAGCCGGCCGTAGCCGCTGGTGGGCCCAAAGTAGCTGGAGGCGGTCATCTCCAGGCCTTCGTTGATCAGTTGGCCTCCATGCGAGATGGCGCCATGAATCATGCTGCGAAAGGTGACCTCGCCGCCGACATCGCGTGTCCGCACCACTCCATAAAAGTCCCGCTCGATGAATCGGATGTCGCGCTTGTAGTCGCGAATACTCTCCCAAGATGTTGCGCAGACGGTGGCGAGCACGGCGACGGCGGTCGTGCGAAATGCCCAACGCCCTGCCGAGGATCGGCCAATCTTCAGACCCAGCCCGATGACCGCAGCTGCAATTAAAGCGGCATAAAGTTCGTAGTAGCCATCGAAGATAAATGGTGCGATCACTGCCATCAGTAGCGAGCCCAGCGCACCGCCCACTGAAATGGAGAGATAAAAAACCGTGAGGCGCGAAGGATGGGGCTTTAAACGCGCAAGCTCCCCATGGCAGACCATGCAAACAACAAAAAGGCCCGCGGCATAAACCGGGGTCACCATTGCCAATTCAAGAGAGTCCGATAGCCACGCCATGAGCGGCACAAGCACTGCGGCCAGCGGAAGAAATAGCGGCCGTACGTACCAGCGCGGATGATCAAAGCTGATGATGAACGTCACTAGATACAGTGCCAGCGGCACGACCCAGAGCAGCGGGGCTGAAGAAATATTTTGCGTCAGGTGGCTGCTGACACCGAGCAGCATCGCCGAGCCCAGGGCAGAAAGGCCAATCCAAAATAGCCAGTCGGGCAGAGCATGGCGTGGACGCTCGATAAAGAGATGGCTTGCACCTGGCTGGTGCTCAGCGCCCAACCGCTCTGAGGTAAAGGTGCGCTGCGCATGGCGCACGGTGGACCAGCCGAGCGCGGCGCAGAGCATCGCGAACACAACAAAAAGCCCCGACCACAGCAGCGCAATTTCGCGATTGCCGATCCAGGGTTCCATGAGCAAGGGAAATCCCAGCAAGGCCAGCAGCGATGCGAAATTCGACAAAGCAAAGAGCCGATAGGGGGCTGACTGCTGATAGCGACGCCAATACCAGGAGCCCACCAGCGGTGTCGTCGTGGCCAAAAGAAAGTACGGCAGGCCTATGGTTGCAATCAGTAAGCCAATAATGCGCGAGATGGGCTCCTCCTCACCGCTGGGCCGCCAGTGTTCGGCAGCAATGATGGGCATGGTGATTGCCGCCAGAAGAAGAAGTGCGGTGTGCAAAATGACCTGCCGACGAATCGTGAGCCAGCGGTTGACTGCGTCCGCGTAGGCATAGCCGGCGAGTAGCGCAGTCTGAAAAAACAGCAGGCAGGTGCCCCATACGGCAGCCGAGCCGCCAAACCAGGGAAGGATCTGTTTTGCGATAAGCGGCTGGACCAAAAAAATCAGAAAAGCCGAGATGAAGATGACGAGACCGTAGAACATGGCTTGGGGCAGGCAGAGCAAAAGAGTGAGGCGTTTAGCGCCAGGATAAAAGAAAAGGCAGGATGGCCTGCCTTTTCAGGGCCCGTATCACCGGGCCTTGCCAATCCTGAACATTCAAGACTGGCGATGACACCAAGAAGGATTTACTTCTTCTTTTCGTCTTTCTTAGCCTCTGCCTTGGGAGCAGCTTTCGGCTCTTCTTTTTTGGCCTGTGCCATAGCAACAAAAGAGGTGGAGGCGATAGCGCCAGCGATAACGGCAGCAACGATTTTCTTCATACAAGTCCCTCAAGGATTGGAATTAAACAGACCGACGGGGTGAGCCGCCGGCGGGTCAGGCGAGATGCCCCCCTGCGGTATAAAACGCAAGACCCTTATGAGACGTTGACGCTTTAACCGGACGAGAGGATATCAGGGTTTGCCACCAAGACTTTCCGAAAAACCCACGGAAAATCAATGTGTTGGTCGGCAGTGTGGCTTCGGCGCGACGAAATATGGGGGGGCAGCGTTTTCGCCGGCTGGGGTCTCCTGGCTGAGCCCCCAATAAAAAACCCCGGCCCAACCAGCGAGACGGGGTTTTGGGGTTCAGCCGCGCGGATTAGGCGATCGGCGTGATATTCGAGGCTTGCTTACCTTTGGGGCCCTGCACGATATCAAATTGAACCTTTTGGCCTTCTTTCAGCGAACGAAAGCCGCTTGTGGCGATCGCGGAGAAGTGGGCGAAAACATCCTCACCACCCTCATCGGGAGTAATAAACCCAAAACCCTTAGCGTCGTTAAACCACTTGACTGTACCCGTAGACATCAGATCTTCCTTTTATAAACCGCGCATCCTGCAGCCCCCAGCCCTATGCCGGGACACTCCATCAGCGACATCAGAGCGTCTCGCTTTTCCCTGGACGCAGGACATCCGCGCTCCAGAAAGCCTCCCGAATATAGGGAAAAGCCTCTGTTTTGTCTACCCTCGCCAAACCGGGGGTCAGCCCTTAGAATCGATCGCATATGACCGAGGTCAGCCCCTCTCTTTCCCCGAAGTTTGCAGTCCTGACGCGGTCAGGCAGTGGGAAGACTGCCCGGCCCGCCCGGGCGGGCGACGAGCGGGACGAGCCTTTGCGACTGCCGGACCGCAGCTCCACCGCCCTGCTTGAGCGGCAGGAGGCCCGCACCAAGCCACCCCCCCTGTATCAAGTGTTGTTGCTAAACGACGACTTCACCCCGATGGAATTTGTGGTTGTTGTGCTGCAAAAATTCTTCATGATGGACTTGGAGAAGGCCACCCAAGTGATGTTACGTGTGCATCGCGAGGGCCGCGGCGTTTGCGGCGTGTATACCCGCGATATCGCGGCGACCAAGGTAGAGTTAGTCAGCAGTTTCGCCCGGATGCACCAGCATCCTTTGCAGTGTGTGATGGAGGAAGCATGATCTCTCAGGAACTCGAAGTCAGTTTACACATGGCCTTCGTTGAGGCCCGGCAGCAACGGCACGAGTTCATCACGGTGGAGCATCTGCTGCTTGCGCTGCTGGATAACCCCTCGGCAGCCGAGATCCTCAAGGCCTGTGCGGCCAACATGGATGACCTGCGCAAATCGCTCACCCAATTTATCGCGGACAACACGCCCATCATCCAGGGGCCCGATGATGTTGATACCCAGCCGACACTTGGCTTTCAGCGGGTCATTCAGCGGGCCATCATGCATGTGCAGTCGACTTCCAACGGGAAAAAAGAAGTCACGGGTGCCAATGTTTTGGTGGCGATCTTTGGCGAGAAGGACTCGCATGCGGTTTATTTCCTGCATCAGCAGGGCATTACACGTTTGGATGTTGTGAACTTTATCGCCCACGGCATCACCAAGGCCCCGCAGGCTTCGCCCGCCCAGGAGGAGGCCGCTGCTGCCGAGCAGTCGGAGGCCTCTGGCGGACAGTCCGCGCAGCCGCAGCAGCCTACCGCGCTGGATCAGTACACCAGCAATATCAATGAGCTTGCGAAGAAGGGAAAAATCGATCCGCTGATTGGCCGCGAACAAGAGGTGGAGCGGGTCATTCAGGTGCTGTGCCGGCGTCGGAAAAATAATCCGCTCTTGGTGGGCGAGGCGGGCGTGGGCAAGACTGCGATTGCAGAAGGTCTGGCCCGACGAATTATTGAAAAAGATATCCCCGAGGTTCTGGAGCAGGCCACGGTCTACGCCCTGGATATGGGCGCACTGCTGGCAGGAACCAAATACCGAGGGGATTTTGAGCAGCGGCTGAAGGCCGTGTTAAAGCAGCTGAAAAGCGACCCGCATGCCGTGCTGTTCATCGATGAGATCCATACATTGATTGGCGCCGGATCAGCCTCGGGCGGTACGCTCGATGCCTCCAATCTGCTCAAGCCCGCCCTGTCTTCGGGGGCCTTGCGCTGCATTGGCGCCACCACTTATAACGAGTACCGTGGCATTTTTGAAAAAGACCAAGCGCTGTCGCGTCGATTCCAGAAAATTGACGTGACCGAGCCCAGTGTTGAGCAGACCGTTCAGATTCTTCGCGGCCTGAAATCGCGCTTCGAAGAGCATCACGGTGTGAAATATTCCGCCGCTGCGTTGTCAACGGCCGCTGAGCTCTCGGCGAAATACATCAATGACCGTCACCTGCCGGATAAGGCCATTGATGTTATTGATGAGGCTGGCGCTGCCCAGCGCATCCTGCCCAAGAGCAAACAAAAACGCACGATTGGAAAGACCGAGATCGAAGAGATCGTGTCAAAAATTGCCCGTATTCCGCCGGCCACTGTCAATACCGATGATCGCCAGGTGCTCGCGCGGCTGGACAAAAACCTAAAAAGTGTTGTGTTTGGCCAGGACCCCGCGATCGAGGCCTTATCAGCGGCCATCAAGATGTCACGCTCTGGACTCGGCAAGATCGACAAGCCCATTGGCTCGTTTTTATTCTCGGGCCCGACCGGGGTCGGCAAGACCGAGGTCGCCAAGCAGCTGGCCTACGTGCTGGGCATTGAGTTGATTCGTTTCGATATGTCGGAATACATGGAGCGGCATGCGGTGTCGCGCTTAATCGGCGCGCCCCCGGGTTATGTCGGCTTTGATCAGGGCGGACTGCTCACCGAGGCGATCACGAAAAAGCCGCACAGCGTGCTCTTGTTGGATGAAATCGAAAAAGCCCACCCGGATATTTTCAATGTGCTGCTTCAGGTGATGGACCATGGCACCTTGACCGACAACAACGGCCGGAAGGCAGACTTCCGTAATGTGATCATCATCATGACCACCAATGCGGGCGCTGAGACCTTGAATCGCCGTGCGATCGGGTTCTCCAACGCCCGTGAGGCCGGCGATGAAATGGCCGATATCAAGCGCATGTTCACGCCCGAGTTTCGCAATCGTCTTGACGCAATCGTGTCCTTCAAGTCGCTGGACACCGATGTGATCATGCGGGTTGTGGATAAGTTCTTAATTGCGCTGGAGCAGCAGCTGGCCGAGAAGAAAGTTGAAATTTCCTACTCAGAATCGCTGCGGACTTACCTCGCCAAGAAGGGCTTTGATCCCCAGATGGGCGCCCGGCCCATGCAGCGCCTGATCCAGGACACCATTCGCAAGGCCCTGGCCGATGAGTTGCTGTTTGGCCGGCTGGTCAATGGCGGCCGTGTGCATGTTGCGATCGATGCCGAGCAGGGGGATCAGGTGGTGCTGGAGTTCCCCAAAGACGAAGACGCCAAGCCGCCCACAGTGAATCGTCGCAAAGACAACCCCGAGTTGATCGTTTAAGGCCGCAACAACCCCGAATTGTTCCAGCGTTTGACTTGGGTTTTCCCTGAGCAGGCCCGGCGACGGGCGTGCTTTCTGACACAATTTCATAGAGCGTTTAAGAACAACCACCCAGGAGGAGAACTATGCGCCTAAAACTCGGTCTTGCGACTGCGATTGGAGCGGTATTGATTGCGGCCCAGGCTCCCGCCATGGCCCAGGATCTCAGCAAGATCCGTTATCTCGCAGCGAACTGCGCGAACTGCCACGGCACCGATGGCAACAGTGTGGGCGGCATGGTGTCGCTCGCGGGTTATGACCGTGCGACCTTCATTAAAAACATGAATGCGTTTCGTAGCGGTGAGCGTCCCGCCACACTGATGCACCAGATTGCGAAGGGCTACTCGGATCAACAAATTGCCGATCTGGCAGCTTATTTTTCCGCGCAGAAAAAGAAATAAACGGCATCAGGGAAAAGGAGAACACCATGTCACAGGATTTTGAAAATCGCCGTGGACTGCTCAAGGCGGGCGCAGCGGGTGCAGCCCTTGCCGCGACTGGTCTGGCCGGCTGTGCCGCCGTTGATGAGGCACCGGCCCCCGTGAAGAAAATCGGCCGCGTGATTGTGATCGGCGGCGGCTATGGCGGCGCCACAGCAGCCAAGTACATCAACCATTGGTCGCGCGGCGCCATCGAGGTTTATTTGATCGAACGCGAGCGCAACTTTGTGTCTTGCCCGATTTCCAACCTCGTCTTGGGCGGAAGCCAAAAGATGGAGACCATCACCCACAGCTACATGGGCCTGCGTGAGCGTGGCGTCATCGTGCTCAATGATGAGGTGGTCTCGATTGATCCAGCAAAAAAACTGATCTCGCTGCGCAAGATCGCAGATCTGTCCTACGACCGTCTGGTGGTTTCGCCGGGTATTGACTTTAACTTCAACGCAATTCAGGGCCTCAACGACGAGGCCCAAAAGACTATCCTGCACTCGTGGCGTGCCGGCCCCCAGACGGTGGCATTAAAAGCCCAGCTCGATGCGGTGCCCAATGGCGGGGTCTATGTGCTGTCGATTCCGAAGGCGCCTTACCGCTGCCCGCCGGGACCTTATGAGCGCGCCTGCCAGGTGGCTCACCTGTTCAAGTCCAAAGGCAATACCCGCAGCAAAGTCATCATCATGGATGGCAATCCAGATATCGTGTCCAAGAAGGCACTCTTTATGAAGGCCTGGGCGGATCTCTATCCCGGCATGGTTGAATACCGGCCGAATATGGTGGTAACCGAAGTGGATGTGAAGGGCCGTCGTCTCACCACTGAAACGGGCGATCGTGTGACCGGGGATGTGCTCAACGTGGTGCCGCCGCACCGCGCGGGCGATATCGCCATGAAGACTGGCCTGGTCAACGTCAATAACCTCTGGTGTGGCGTCGATTGGATCACCATGGAGTCCCTGGTGCACAAGAATATTCATGTGCTGGGAGATGCCACCTTCTCAGCACCTGCAATGCCGAAATCGGGCCATATGGCCAATCAGCATGGCAAGACTGCAGCGGCTGCGATTGTTGAGCTCATGAATGGCCGGGCCCCGATGGCGAGTATGATGGCCAACACCTGCTACAGCTTTGTGGATGACAAAAATGTCGTGCACGTCGCAAGCGTTCACGCCTACGACGAAAAAGACAAGACCATGAAGACCGTTCCAGGCTCGGGAGGCTTGAGTGCCGGCCCGACCGAACTGGAGGGTAACTATGCGATGGGCTGGGCCCGTAATATCTGGTCAGACATGCTGACCTAGGGGCCGTTCCTGTAGTGGGCATCGGGGCCTCTTCTGGCCCCGGCGCCCTGTAAATTCGGGCATGATTCGGATTCTCCGGGCCATGCCCGATTTTTTTATGCCTTTGTGATGCGACTCCCCGAAGCCGAAACCCCTCCGAATGCCCTGGAGGCCCTGAAACGCTTCACCACTGTCGTGGCTGACACCGGCAGCTTTGAGTCCATGCGGGCCTATCAGCCGCAGGACGCAACGACCAACCCCACGCTGATCGTGCGCGCTCTGGAGCAGCCGCAATACGCGAGCATCGTCGAGCAGGTGAAAGCACAGACCAAAAGCACGAAGGTTACTGATCGTAGCCGCGAGGTGCTGGTGGCATTCGGATGCGAAATTCTGAAGATCGTGCCGGGCCGTGTTTCGACCGAGGTGGATGCGCGGCTTTCCTTTGATACTGCTGCCATGGTGGCTGAGGCAGAAAAAATTATTGCTGCCTATGCAGCACGGGGCATTGATCGGGCACGCATTCTGATCAAAATTGCCGCTACCTGGGAGGGCCTTCGGGCGGTGCGTGAGCTCGAACAAAAATCGATCGCCTGCAATGTCACACTGATCTTCAGCCTGGTGCAGGCAGCTGCTGCGGCAGACTGTGGCGCCCGACTGATCTCGCCGTTTGTGGGCCGGATCAGCGATTGGCATAAAAAAAATGGACAGCAATGGGCTGCCCCGGATCAGGATCCTGGGGTTATCTCGGTGAAACGCATTTACAACTATTTAAAGCAGCATCGATTTCATACCGAGGTAATGGGGGCAAGTTTTCGTTCGGTGGATCAGGTCTTGGCCCTTGCAGGCTGCGATCTTTTGACTGTAAGCCCCGAGCTTTTGCAGCAGCTGCAGGCCATGGATCAGGATGCGACATTGAATCGCGTGCTGGATCCTGAAGAGGCCCGGCAGACGCAGGCTGGCGCGACGCTCAACACCAGCGAAGCTTTATTCCGGTTCGTGCTCAATGAAGATGCCATGGCCAGCGAGAAGCTTGCTGAGGGCATTCGAAGCTTTGTTGCCGATGGCCGGCGACTGGACGCAAGGCTGATCTGATGCTGCTGTTTGCGCTGACGGTGCTGGTGTCGAGCATTCTGCTCTTTATGGTCCAGCCGATCATCGCCAAACAGATCGTGCCCTGGTTTGGGGGCTCGGCCGGCGTCTGGACCACTTGCCTGACTTTTTTTCAGCTGGTGCTGCTGGCGGGCTACGCCTACTCCGATCTTGTTCAGCGGTTTTCTGCTAAGCATCAATCGATGCTACATGCGGCACTCCTTATTGCCAGTCTGTCGGCACTGCCCATTGTGGCCGGGGTGCACTGGAAGCCCACCGGCGACGAAGAGCCGCTATGGCGAATCCTGGGGCTGCTGACAGTCACGATTGGCCTGCCGTATTTCATGCTGTCCACCACTGGGCCGTTGATTCAATCTTGGTTTGCGCGCGAGCAGGTAAGCCCCGCAGTGGCCCAACGGGCTTATCGTCTATTTGCTTTGTCAAATTTCGGATCGCTGCTGGGCCTTCTGGCCTACCCGTTTGCCATTGAGACTTGGGTCGCGACCCAGCATCAGGCAATTGCCTGGAGCGTTCTGTATGGAGTCTTTGTGGTGCTTGGATTAACGGTCGCGTTTCGTTCAGCCCGCCAGGCGCGGCAGCCACTAATTGAAAAAGAAAGCCCACCTCAGGCCCACGACATTGCAATCGAGAGCGCACCATCGCGGGCCACACCACCATCACCGCCGGGGGCTACGGAGTTGCTGCAATGGTTTGGCCTGGCCGCCCTCGCCACCATGCTGCTGCTCTCGGTCTCCAGCCACATTACCCAAAATATTGCCTCAATCCCCTTTCTCTGGGTGCTGCCGCTGTCGCTGTATCTGTTGACCTTTGTGATTGCGTTTGAGGGCCGCGGGGGCAGGGGCTGGTATCTGCGCAACACCATGATGCTGCCGGCGATGGTGTTGGCGG
>JAGWWC010000016.1 GCA_018970545.1 Betaproteobacteria bacterium
CGTAGGCTGAGAGGCGATAACGCTCAGTCAAGGCAAAAAGATCAGCCAATTCAGGGGCAGACTTGGACAGAATCGGAAGCGCCTTTGCATGCTTCAAAATCGCCTCGGCCGAGCCCGAATCCAGGGCCCGCATCTGCACTGCCTTACTGATCACATTGATAAATTCAGAGATCCATAGGCTGGGCACAGTCAGTTTGGCACCATTCGCAACGCGCCGCAGGGCCATCTCGGTATAGGGTGTGGACTGGGATTTTAGAAACCAGCAAATTGCTACCGAGTTATCAAGTACGAACGATTTCAATCGCGGCCCTCTGCAATCAGCGCGCGAATGTTAATCGGTTTTTTAATTTGAATTTGCTCGCGAAGGGCAATGATGGATTTAACCAAGGCCCGCGGATCCTCTTGCTGACTTGAGACTGCAGAGGCGATCAGCTCGCGCACGAGTTCGCTTTTGCTCAGTCCGCGATGCTGGGCCAGTGACTGCAGGGCCCGTTCTTGGGCGGGCTCAAGACGCAGGGTCAGCATGGTGGGCGATTTCACGGTGATCGGTTTCCTCGTGTATTACAAAATGTAATACAAGTGTAACGGCTTTTGGCGGCCCGGACCAGTGGCCTAGGCGAATTGTTCGCGTGGCCCTTGGCCGGCCAGGGGGATTGAGCTGGCTCCGGAGCGGCTGCCGAAAATAAAAAAAGCCCGCTGGTTTCCCGGCGGGCTTTTTGTGTTGAGCGGCCCGAGAACGGAAGGGGCGCTGCGCGAAAGCGGCTTAGTCGCGGTTACCACCGAAGAGCGACATCAGCAGCACCAGCAGGTTACTGAAAATGTTATACACGCTCAGGTAGACCGCCAGCGTTGCCGAGATGTAGTTGGTCTCGCCGCCGGTCACGATCCGATTTAAGTCGTACAGCAAAAACAGCGAGAAGATCGCTACCGCAAGGGCTGAGATGGTCAGCATCAGCGCGGGCATCTGCAGCCAGATGTTGGCGATTGAGGCCACGATCAGCAGAATCACGCCAATCATCAGGAACTTGCCCATGTTGGAGAGATCGCGCTTGGTGGTGCTGGCGATACTGGCCATGCCGAAAAACACCGCGGCAGTGCCCGCCCCGGCCACGCCGATCAACTGCACGCCGTTGGACAATCCGACCGCGATGCCGATCAGGCGAGAGAGCATGAGGCCCATGAAAAACGTGAAGCCCAGCAACAGGTAGACGCCCACCACGCTGTTCTTGGTTTTTTCAATCGCATAGAAAAAGCCAAAGGCGATGCCCAAAAAGAGCAAAACGCCGATCAGGGGGCTGCCAGCAAACCAGGAAAATCCGAGCTGCATGCCCACCCAGGCCCCCAACACTGTGGGCACCAAGGACGCTGCCAAGAGCCAGTAGGTGTTGCGTAGCACCCGATTGCGTACCGCAGACGACTCGGCACCTGGCAATGAAGTACTGTTACCAAAGGTCGGAACCATGTAGACAATCTCCTTCTAGACCTGACGAGATCCCGGGGGCACTATGCCGCCCAGGCGGACGTCAGCACGTATAATCGCAGGTTTAGTTGACAATTCAAGTAGGGATAAGTTCCTTCCCTCGGGCGGCTTGTAGAGGCCCCCAAAAACCCTTTTCACGACTCGACAAATCCGGAATTCACAACATGGCCATTGAACGCACCCTCTCCATCATCAAACCCGATGCCGTCGCCAAAAACGTGGTTGGCGAAATCTATTCACGTTTTGAGAAAGGCGGCCTGAAGGTCGTGGCGGCCCGCATGATGCACCTCTCGCGTGCGGAGGCGGAGGCGTTTTATGGCGTGCATCGTGAGCGCCCCTTTTTCAACGACCTCGTGGCATTCATGATCTCTGGTCCGGTCATGGTCCAGGTCCTCGAGGGCGAGAATGCGATCGCCAAAAACCGTGACCTCATGGGCGCGACAGATCCGAAGAAGGCGGCCGCGGGCACGATTCGCGCGGACTTTGCCGACAGCATTGATGCCAACGCGGTTCATGGCTCGGACGCGCCCGAGACCGCCCGCCAGGAAGTCGCCTTTTTCTTCCCGGCAATGTCGATTTACAGCAGATAAGTGAATCTTCTGGGCTGCTCCCCCCAAGGTCTCACTGACTGGTGCGTGGCTCGGGGGGAGAAGCCGTTTCGCGCACGACAGTTGTTGAAATGGGTCCACCAGCGCGGGACCCGCGAGTTCGCGGCAATGACCGATCTGGCGCGGGACTTTCGTGCTGGCCTCGAGCAGGATGCGGCCGTTGAGCTTCCCCCAGTGCTGCAAGACCATGTCTCCGCGGATGGCACTCGCAAATGGCTCTTCGACATGGGCCAGGGCAATGCGATCGAGACTGTCTTTATTCCAGAGACCGATCGCGGCACCTTGTGCGTCTCATCGCAGGCGGGCTGCACGGTTGCCTGCCCATTTTGTTCCACGGGCCGGCAGGGCTTTAACCGCAACCTCACCACCGCAGAAATCGTGGGCCAGCTCTGGTGGGCGCGCCACGAATTACAGCAGCCGGTCACCAACGTGGTCATGATGGGCATGGGCGAGCCCTTGCTCAACTACGACCAGCTCGTGCCCGCCCTGCAGCTCATGCTCAATGACGATGCCTATGGCCTATCGCGCCGGAAGGTCACGGTCTCGACCTCGGGTGTGGTGCCGATGATGGAACGCCTGGCCCGCGACTGTCCCGTGGCGCTTGCGGTCTCGCTGCATGCCCCAACCGATGCACTGCGAGATGTGTTGGTGCCACTCAATAAGAAATATCCCTTAAAGCAGCTGATGGCCGCAGTACGCAACTACCTTGAGCCTGCCCCACGTGACTTTGTGACCTTTGAATACGTGATGCTCGATGGCATTAACGATTCCTTGGATCATTGTCGCCAGCTCGTGAAGCTGATTCGGGCAGAAGACATCTCTTGTAAGTTCAACCTGATTCCGTTTAATCCGTTTCCGAATTCTGGTTACCGCAAATCGCCCTGGCCCCGCGTGCGCGCGTTTGCCGATCTCTTGACCCAAGAGGGCTTTGTCACCACGATTCGCAAGACCCGCGGCGATGATATTGATGCGGCCTGCGGCCAGCTGGCCGGCGATATTCAAGACCGGACAAAAATCACACTGAGAACGAAATGAGCAGCGCCGACACCATGCCTTTACCTTGCGCCGAGGAGCGCAGCCTCGCCGTTGGCTGCGGTCCGGCAGCCCGGCGCAAGACGCGGGCGATGAATATTGCTTGGGGCTCGAACGTGGTCACGGTGGGCGGTGATGCGCCGGTGGTGGTGCAGTCGATGACCAACACCGATACGGCCGATGCCATCGCAACAGCCATTCAAGTGCAAGGCCTAGCGCAGGCGGGCTCTGAGCTTGTGCGCATTACGGTGAACTCTCCTGAAGCTGCCCGTGAAGTTGCCGCGATTCGTGATCAGCTGGATCGAATGAATTGCGATGTGCCTTTGATCGGTGACTTTCATTTCAATGGACATAAGCTGCTGACTGAGTTCCCTGATTGCGCCCAGGCGCTCTCTAAATACCGTATCAACCCCGGAAATGTTGGACGGGGCGCGAAACGGGATCATCAGTTCGGCGCGATGATTGAGATTGCCTGTAAGTACGACAAGCCAGTTCGTATTGGCGTGAATTGGGGCAGTCTGGATCAGGAGCTGCTTGCTCGGCTGATGGATGAAAACGCCAAACGCGCCGAGCCCTGGGATGCCCAGGCGGTGATGCGCGAGGCCCTGGTGACTTCGGCCATCGAGAGCGCGCAGCTTGCAGAAAAGTGGGGCCAGCCTGGCAATCGCATTACCTTGTCCGCCAAAGTCAGCAGCGTTCAGGATCTGATCACGGTCTATCGGGCATTGTCTGCACGCTGCGACTATCCGCTGCATCTCGGTCTGACTGAGGCCGGCATGGGCAGCAAAGGCATTGTGGCCTCGACGGCGGCGATTGCGGTCTTACTCCAAGAGGGCATCGGCGACACGATTCGCGTCTCACTGACTCCCGAACCCAATGGCGATCGTCGGCAGGAAGTCATCGTGGCGCAGGAGATTCTTCAGTCAATGGGCCTGCGGGCATTTGCCCCGATGGTGGTGGCCTGCCCGGGATGTGGCCGCACCACGTCGACATTTTTCCAGGAGCTGGCCGCCAAGATTCAGGGATACCTGCGTGAGCAGATGGTGGACTGGAGAAAAACATACCCCGGTGTGGAGAACATCACCGTCGCGGTGATGGGCTGCGTCGTCAATGGCCCCGGCGAAAGCAAGCATGCGGATATTGGCATCAGCCTGCCGGGCACCGGCGAGCAGCCGGTGGCGCCAGTGTTCATCGATGGCCAACGTAACGTAACGCTCAAGGGCGAGCGGATTGCAGAAGAGTTCCAAGACATTGTTGCCCGATACGTGCATCAACGTTTTGGCGGGGCGGCCTAGGACAATGGCTGCTCAGCAGAAAATCGCGGGCGTGAAGGGCATGAATGACCTTCTTCCCGATCAGTCGGGCCTGTGGGAGTGGGTCGAGGCCAGGGTATCGGAAGTCTTTCGGCAATATGGCTATCGCGCGATTCGCACGCCGATCCTTGAGCCTACCGCGCTTTTCGTGCGCGGTATCGGTGAGGTGACCGACATCGTTGAGAAGGAGATGTACACCTTCACCGATGCCCTCAATGGCGAGCAGCTGACATTGCGGCCTGAAAACACTGCGGCGGTCGTGCGCTCAGTGATTGAGCACAATCTGCTTTATGACGGCCCGAAGCGGCTCTGGTATGTGGGTCCCATGTTTCGACATGAGCGGCCTCAGCGTGGCCGGTATCGGCAGTTTCACCAGTTTGGTATCGAGGCACTCGGTATGCCCGGCCCCGACATCGATGGCGAGCAGCTGGTCATGATCCATCGGCTCTGGCAGTCCCTGGGACTCGATGGGGATCAGGCCCCTCGGCTTGAGTTGAATTCCTTGGGCGAGCTTGTCGAGCGCCAGGCCCATCGCAAGGCCTTAATCGAACACTTTCAATCGCATGCATCGATTCTTGATGCGGACGCCCAGCGGCGGCTGCTGACCAATCCGCTGCGGATTCTGGACTCAAAAAATCCTGCCATGCAGCCCGTTATTCAAAGCGCGCCGCTTCTGACGGATTTCTTGGGTGATGCGTCTCGTGTGCACCTGGCTGCTGTGGTGGAGACCTTGGAGCGCCGCGGCATCGCCTACAGCATGAATCCGCGGCTCGTTCGGGGGCTGGACTACTACAATCTCACGGTGTTTGAGTGGGTCACGGATCGGCTTGGGGCGCAGGGCACCATCTGCGGCGGCGGCCGTTACGACAGCCTGATTGAGCAGATGGGTGGCACACCTGCGCCGGCCTGTGGCTTTGCCATTGGCGTGGAGCGGTTGATTGCGCTGCTGCAGGAAGTCGCTGCGCCTGCATTACCGCCGGCTTTGGATGTCTATGTTGTGCATTGGGGCGAGGCCTCGGAGCGCGCCGCGATGCAGGTGGCCGAGCAGTGTCGCAGCGCTGGCCTGCGGGTGCAGATGCATTGTGGCGAGGCCAGCCTGAAGTCGCAGATGAAAAAGGCAGATCAAAGCGGTGCGCAGTGCGCCGTATTGATGGGCGAGGATGAGCGGACCCAGGGTGTGGTGACAGTCAAGCCGCTGCGTGCAGAGGGCGGACTGATTCAGCAGGACCGCGTTTCGATTGCGGATGCTGCAGCAGTGATCTGCGGCCTATTGAAAAGACGTGAGAACAAGGACAGTTAAGCGATGCGTGACGATCTTGAGCAGCAGGAACAGCTGGATGCAATTAAGGGATTCTGGAGCGAGAACAAGAAGTGGATTATTCCGCTGGCGGTGCTGCTGCTCATTGCTGTAAGCGGCACCAGCGGATGGAATTGGTGGCAGAACCGTCAAGCGATCAACGCCAGTCAGGCCCTGACTGCGATGGAAGGCGCCTTGGGTGAGCAGAGCCTGGAGAAGGCCCGCGCCGCCTACAAGGTTTTGTCATCGGATTTCCGCTCCTCGACCCAGGCTGCACTCGGTGGCCTGCAGATGGCCAAAACCTTGGCAGTGTCGGGTGAGCTCGCTGAGGCCCGCACGGTCTTGCAGCAGGTGATCGATCACAGCGCTCCTGAGTTTGCCTGGATGGCAAGAATCCGTTTAGCGGGTGTGATGCTTGATGAGAATAATGCAAAGGCGGCCCTGGAGACACTCAATGGCAAGCCACCGAAAGAATTCCTCGCCCTAGTGGAAGATCGCAAGGGGGATGTTCATGCCGCGCTTGGCAACAAAGAGGAGGCGCGCAGTGCATGGAAGGCCGCCGCGGATGGCCTGCCCGCCGCATCTCCTTCGCGCGAGTTGATTCTGCGCAAACTGCAGACGCTGGACGCGTTTGGGGGCGCGAAGTCATGAATGTGAGACATGGGCTCTTGCTATTCGCCGCCGCTTTCGTGCTGAGCAGCTGCTCGGGTGTGCCCAAGCCCAAGCCAGCGACACTGAAGGATTTCACACCATCGCTGAAGGCCTCGGTTGCGTGGAAAGTCGATCTTGGCAGGGCCGCAAAAGCTGCTGGTGCCGGCGGCCAGTTTATTCCTGTTGTCAGTGGTGATGCGGTTTATGCTGCGTCGGCGTCAGGCACTGTTTCGAAAATTTCACTTGCCGATGGCAAGGTGATCTGGCGTGCGCCGATCGGTGCGCCGTTGGTCACTGGCATTGCTGTCGGAAGTGGCAGCGCCGAGGGTGTCACGGCGGTGGTGAATGATCGCGCTGAGTTGGTGATCCTGTCGGCTGACGGAAAAATTGAAAGACGTATTCCCACAGGGGGGGTTGTCTTGGAGTCGCCCGTGTTGGCGGGCTCCACTGCGGTGATGCGGCTTGCCGATAATCGAGTGGCGGGTTTTGACATCGTGACCGGAAATCGTCGCTGGGTTTTGCAGCGCAATCTCCCCACGCTGGTCTTGCATGGCCAGTCGGGCATGCGGGTGCAGGCTCGGCCCGCAGAGGAATCTGCCAGCGCGACATTGGGTCCGGCCGATGTGTTGGTGAATATGCCCGGAGGCCGATTGCTCTGGCTGGATGCCGCCTCGGGGGCGGTTCGATGGGAATCTCAAGTCGCAACGCCGCGCGGCAGCAACGAGGTCGAGCGGATCGTTGACTTACTCGGCCTGCCCTCTGTTGAAGGAGGCGATGTCTGTGTGGCTGCTTATCAGACTTCGGTGGTCTGCCTGGGCGCGGAGAGCGGACGTAGGCTCTGGGGTCGAGACCTCACTGCAATGTCGACGCTGGCAGTCGATGGTCGTTATGTTTTTTTTGCCGATGATCAATCCCGGCTTCATGCCCTGAATCGCAAAGATGGTCAGAGCATCTGGACCATTGACACTTTTCAACTGCGCGGCCTTCAGCATCCTGTCTCGTGGGGCCGTGCGGTCTGGGTTGCCGACAGCTTCGGATATCTGCACGCTCTTTCGCGAGAAGATGGCAAGCAGCTCGCGCGACTCTCTCTGGATGGGGGTGCGCCCAGCGGCGCGATTCGGCCGACGCGCGCCGGCCTGCTGATTCAGACCCAAGGTGGCCAGCTGCTATTGATCCGATCGGAAGGATGAGCAGTGAGCGCCAAACCCGTGGTCGCGCTGGTCGGGCGGCCCAACGTCGGCAAGTCGACACTTTTTAATCGTCTCACCCGCTCGCGCGATGCCTTGGTTGCTGATCTTCCGGGGCTCACGCGAGACCGACATTACGGCGAGGGCCGCCTTGGTCCGCGGCCCTACCTCGTTGTGGACACAGGCGGCTTTGAGCCGATTGTCAAAGAGGGCATCACTTTTCAGATGGCCAAGCAGACCCGTCAGGCCATCGCCGAATCGGATGCGGTGGTCTTTGTGGTTGACGGCCGCTCTGGCCTCGCGCCGCAGGATCTTCAGATTGCGGATCTCCTGCGCAAATCGGGCCGTCCGGTCACGATTGCTGCCAATAAACTCGAGGGTCTGACCAGCGACGGCCGCACTGCAGAGTTCTACGAGCTCGGACTGGGTGATCCAGTGGCAATTTCCTCGGCCCATGGCGATGGCGTGGGCGGCTTAATGGAATCGGTCTTGGCCGATCTGCCCGAGGTTCCCGACGAAGATCTCGAGGCTTCAGTGGCCGAGCGTGGCCTGCGGGTGGCCATTGTTGGCCGGCCCAATGTTGGCAAATCCACGCTGATCAATGCGTTGGTGGGCGAGGAGCGGGTGATTGCTTTTGATATGCCGGGCACGACGCGCGATGCCATCGTGATTCCCTTTGAGCGAGAGGGCCGTCGTTATCAGCTGATCGACACTGCCGGCCTACGACGCCGGGGCAAGGTCTTTGAGGCGGTGGAAAAGTTTTCGGTCATCAAAACTCTGCAGGCCATTGAGTCATGCAATGTCGCGGTGCTGATGGTGGATGCCCAGGCCGATGTCTCGGAGCAGGATGCGCACATTGCGGGCTTTGTCATGGAGTCGGGCCGAGCCCTGGTGGTCGCCGTGAATAAATGGGATGGCCTGGATGTGATGGTGCGCGAGGAGGTCAAGCGGGTGATGGCCCGCAAGCTGCAATTTCTACACTGGGCGAAGTTTCATTTCATCTCAGCCATGAAGGGTGCGGGTATCGATGCACTGATGCGCTCAGTCGATGCCGCCTACGGTGCGGCAACGCTGAAGCTCTCCACGCCAAAAATTACTCGTGTGTTGCGCGAGGCCGTGGAGGCCCAGCAGCCGCCCCGGCATGGCCGGTTTCGGCCCAAGCTGCGGTATGCCCACCAGGGCGGCCAAAACCCGCCGATCATCGTGGTTCACGGCAACGCCTTGGAGCATGTCTCTGATGCGTACAAGCGTTATTTGGAGTCTCGCTTTCGGAGAGTCTTTCGGCTGGAGGGCACACCCCTGCGGATTGAGTGGAAAACCTCGACCAACCCCTACAAGCCCGATGCGTGATTCCGTAGGCTGAAATCGGTATAGTTATTGTTCATCCGATGGAGTCCATTACATGTCACAAAACAAAGGGCAGGCGTTACAAGACCCATTTCTAAATCTCCTGCGTAAGGAGCATGTCCCGGTCTCGGTCTATTTGGTCAACGGCATCAAGCTGCAGGGCCATGTCGAGTCGTTCGATCAGTACGTATTGCTTTTGCGCAATACGGTGACGCAGATGGTGTACAAGCACGCCATCTCCACGATCGTTCCAGCGCGCGCGGTGAACTTCACTGCTGAGGGTGAGTCGAGCTGAGCGATCTCGGTTCCGTTTCAACGTCCAGCGACGTTGACTTCTCCAGAAACCCGCGAACCGTCGTCGTTTCCCTGGCCCTCAGCGGAGGGCCGGAGCCCGATCTGCAGGAGCTATGTGCGCTGGTGGTTTCGGCGGGTGCACATGTGGTGGGCCAGGTCACCGGCCGCCGGGATCGGCCTGATCCAGCCCTCTTTGTGGGCTCCGGTAAGGCCGAGGAAATCGGCCGTATTTGCGCAGAGTGTCGGGCCGACCTGGTGGTTTTTGATCACACGCTCTCACCGGGCCAGCAGCGAAATTTGGGTCAGGTCTTAAAGCGCCGTGTGATTGATCGTGTGGCGTTGATTCTGGATATCTTTGCGCTGCGTGCGCGAAGCCACGAAGGCAAGCTGCAGGTGGAACTTGCGCAGTTGGATTATTTATCAGCCCGACTGGTGCGTGGTTGGACTCACCTTGAGCGGCAGCGCGGTGGCATCGGATTACGTGGCCCTGGTGAGACTCAGTTGGAAACGGACCGCCGATTGATTGGGCAGAGGGTGAAACAGCTGCGGCTGCGGCTTGCTGCAGTGGAGCGCCAGCGGAAGAACCGGCTTCGGCAGCGCTCCAGGCAGGGCACATTTTCAGTCTCGCTGGTGGGCTACACCAATGCCGGGAAATCGACGCTCTTTAATGCGTTGACCCATGCGGGTGTGTACGCAGCTGATCAGCTCTTTGCAACGTTGGACACCACCAGTCGCCGAGTATTTCTTGCGCCGGGGGAATTTATGGTGCTGTCTGACACCGTGGGATTTATTCGTGATCTGCCCCATAGCCTGATTGAGGCTTTTAAGTCCACGCTCAACGAGGCGGCCGAGGCGGATCTGCTGCTGCATGTCATCGATGCGTCGGACCCGGATCGGGATGCGCACCGTCAGGCGGTCGAGTTGGTGCTCGAGGAGGTCGGTGCCGGCGAGGTCCCCCGCATTGAGGTCATGAATAAAATCGATGCTGCCGGCCTTGCCAGCCGATCCGAGGCCGGTCCCGATGGCCGGATTCGTCGTGTTTGGGTGAGCGCCGCGTCGGGCGAGGGCATGGCCCGACTCCGGGAGGCGGTCCGCTCTCATGTACCGGCTTTCCCTAGTCCGGAAACGTGTTCCGGTACTCTCAGCGATAATGTCGGGTTCTTGCAACCTTCTGTTCAATCCCTTCTCTAAATTCTCACGATGCTCAGGTTTGGCGGGTCAGTGTTACGGCGTCTTTTTTCCCTCGGGGATCCCCGCTGGGGCCAGTCTGGCTCCGGCCAGCCCACGGGTGGCCAGTCCGCCTCGGGCCAGGGCTCTGAGCAAAAGCCGCCATCGGGTGAGCCGGATCGCGAGCCGCCTCGGCAGGATCCGCCGGACAGCCCGAAAGAGCCGCGCAAGCCCGATAGTCGTCCTCGATCCGAGGAGCCGCCTGACCTTGACGAGGTCTGGCGAGATTTCAATCGGCGCTTAAGTGGCATGTTCGGCGGCAAGGGCCGCCAGGGTGGCGGCTTTGGCGGCGGTGGCGGCCGAAGCGGGGGCGGTGGCGGTGGATTTAAGGCTCCGACCGTTAAAACCGGACCGGCCTTTGGTTTTGTGGCGCTGGGTGGCGTTCTGGTCTGGCTGGCAACCGGCTTTTATATTGTCCAAGAGGGTCAGTCCTCGATCGTTTTGCGTTTTGGTGAATTCAGAACCACGACCAGCGCCGGCTTTAATTGGCGGCTGCCTTATCCGTTTGAGTCACACGAAATCGTGAATCTGTCGCAGATTCGGCAGATCACCGTCGGTGTTCGCGGTGGCGGTGCGACCTCTCGCAGCCGAGACTCCCTGATGCTCACCAAAGACGAGAACATGGTGGATCTGCAGTTTGCGGTCCAGTACAGAATTGGCAATCCGAAAGATTATTTGTTCAATAACGTAGCGACCGATGACATCGTGGCCCAGGCTGCTGAGACCGTCATGCGTGAGATTGTTGGACGCAGCCTGAGCGATACGGTGCTCTACGAAAATAAAGAGGGCATCGCGCGCGAAGCCTTAAGTGCGATTCAGGCGATTGCAGATCGATACGGCTCGGGCCTCTCGATTGTGGATGTCACGATTCAAAATGCTCAGCCCCCCGAGGAAGTGCAGGCCGCCTTCAGCGATGCGATTAAGGCCGGCCAAGATGCCGAGCGCCTGAAAAATGAAGGCCAGGCCTATGCCAATGATGTCATTCCCCGGGCCCGCGGCTCTGCGGAGCGCCTGATTCAAGAGGCCGAGGCCTATCGTGAGCGTGTGATTGCCACCGCTACGGGTGATGCGGATCGTTTTAGAAAGATTGTGGTGGAGTACAACAAGGCGCCAGCGGTCACCCGCGAGCGGATGTACCTTGAGGCCATGCAGCAGGTCTTCACCAATGTCAGCAAAGTCATGGTGGATTCACGCTCGAACAGCAACCTGCTGTACCTGCCCCTGGATCGGCTGATGCAGCAGTCGGCGGCGGGCCTCATGGGCACACCGGGTGGGCTGATGCAGCCGCCGCCATCCTCCCCCACTGGCCCCGCTCCAGCTGCCGCGCCGGAATCGCCCGCCCCGCAGCCGGCAGTGCCAAGCCCCGGGCCGAGCCTGCGTGACCGTTTAAGGGATGCTCGCTGATGAATAAGCTCTTTACCGCCATCAGCGCGCTCATCATCGCCGTGCTTCTGGCCGGGTCGTGTATTTATGTCGTCGATCAGCGCCAGTACGCCATCGTGTTTGCGTTGGGAGAAATCAAAGAGGTAGTGAGTAAGCCTGGCCTCTACATCAAGCTGCCGCCGCCTTTTCAAAATGTGGTCTACGTGGAGAAGCGGATTCTCACCATTGATACGCCGGAGATCGACCGTTTCATCACCAGCGAAAAGCAAAACGTCTTGGTGGATACCTATGTGAAGTGGCGCGTGATTGATCCGCGGGAGTACTGGGTATCTGTGGCCGGCCGTCCTGCTGGCGCTGCGGATCGGATTTCTCGCAGCCTGCGCGACGCGCTCAATAACGAGATCGCCAAGCGGACCGTAAATGAAGTGATCTCTGCCTCGCGTGAACAAGTCATGAAGGGCATTCGGGAGCGTGTGAACGCTGATGCCCAGCGGCTCGGCGTGGAAGTGGTGGATGTCCGCATCAAGCGGGTGGATTTGGCCGACGAGATTCGCGACTCGGTATTTCGTCGGATGGAGTCCGAACGCAAAGCGATTGCCAATGAGCGACGCTCCTCTGGTGCAGCCGAGTCTGAAAAGATTCGCGCCAACGCTGACCGACAGCGTGAAGTGCTGCTGGCTCAGTCCTATCGTCGTGCCCAGAGCATCATGGGAGATGGCGATGCGAGGTCAACGGCGCTGTATGCGGCATCGTTTGGGCAGAATCCCGAGTTCGCATCGTTTTATCGCAGCCTGCAGGCCTACCGCGAGAGCTTTAAAAGCAAGTCGGATGTCATCGTGGCCGATCCACAGTCTGACTTTTTCCGTTATTTCCGATCATCGGGTGCCCGCGGTCCGGGCCCGTCCGGCAGCGCGAACACCAACAAGTAATCGGCAGCACGCCCATGCCCGCCTGGCAACTGCCTGACCAGATTTCGGACATCCTGCCTGCTGAGGCGGCGCGGCTTGAGCGCCTGCGCCGCAGGCTTTTGGATCTTTACTGCAGCTACGGCTATGCACTGGTGCAGCCGCCGATGCTGGAGCATCTCGAGTCACTCATGATTGATCAGGCTCGAGATCTTGATCTGCGTACCTTCAAGGTGGTGGATCAAGCAAGCGGACGTCTGCTTGGCCTGCGAGCAGACATCACGCCGCAGGCAGCGCGGTTGGATGCCCATCAGATTCAGAACAAAGGCGTGACCCGGCTTTGTTATGCCGGATCCGTGCTGCATGCGCAGCCTGCAGGCCTGCTGTCATCGAGAGAGCCGGTGCAGATGGGCTGTGAACTTTTTGGTCACGATGGCCTAGAGGCGGATCTCGAAGTTCAGGATCTCGCACTGGCATCCTTGGACGCTGCCGGAATCCGCAAAGTCAGGCTTGATCTCTCGCACCGAGGAATTTTTCTTGCCTTGCGTGATCGGGATCCGGGGCTGGCCGCCTGCGAAAATGAGGTGCTGTCCGCTTTGCAGTCCAAAGATCGCGTGGGGCTCGCCGACTTAGTCAAAGGCGTATCGGCTGAATCTGCCAAGGCGCTCACCGCATTGCTTGATCTGTATGGCCCCGCATCGGGCGCTGACAACGTGATTGCGGTTGCGCGTCACAGGCTGCCGCAGCTTGCACCCATTACCGAGGCCTTGGATCGTCTGCAGTCGGTGGCTGAATCCGCCATGTTTACCGAGCATCCGCAGTGTGTGTTGACCATCGATTTTGCGGATCTGCGGGGCTATCGTTATCACAACGGTGTGATGTTCTCGATTTATTGCGAGGGCCTGCCCAATGCGGTCGTGCGCGGTGGCCGCTACGATGGTGCGGGCAAAGTCTTCGGCCGTGCCCGCGCTGCAACTGGCTTTAGCCTTGAGCTTCGCGAGTTATTGGAGATTGCCAATTTCGATCCCGAGCCGGCCGATGAGGCAATTGTCGCGCCCTGGCACGATGATGTCGGCCTGCGGCAGGCCATTGCTGCTTTGCGTCGCGAGGGCAGGGTGGTCGTTCGACTTCCTGATGCAGAATTCGGGTCGTGGAAGGGTCAACGGCTTGTGTCGCAATCTGGCCGCTGGGTCGTTGCCTAAACCATTACATATCAGGAGTGACGCATGTCGGCAGGAAAAGCTGCGGGTCGCACCGCGGGCCAAGGCAAGAATGTGGTCGTCATCGGCACCCAGTGGGGCGACGAGGGCAAAGGCAAGATTGTGGATTGGCTCACCGAGCAGGTCAGTGGTGTCGTCCGATTTCAGGGCGGCCATAACGCGGGCCATACCCTGGTGGTCAACGGCAAGAAAACAATTCTTCGTCTGATTCCCTCGGGCATCCTGCATCCCGGCGTTACCTGCTACATCGGCAACGGTGTGGTGCTCTCGCCCTCTGCCTTGTTGGGTGAGATTGATGAGCTGCAGGCCAATCAGATTGATGTGGAGTCGCGGCTCAAAATCAGTTTTGCCTGCCCACTGATCCTGCCCTATCACGTCGCCTTAGATCAGGCTCGCGAGGCCGCCCGTGGTGATGCCAAGATTGGCACCACCGGCCGTGGCATTGGCCCCGCATATGAGGACAAAGTCGCGCGTCGCGCGATTCGGCTGTTGGATCTCCGTCAGCCCGATGTGCTGCGGGCCAAGCTCACCGAGGCCCTGGGCCTGCATAACTTTGTGCTCGAACACCATCTGAAGGCCCGGCCGATTGCGGTCGATGAAGTGTACAACGATTTGATGTCGATGGCGCCGCGCCTGTTGAAGATGGCCGCTGATGTGCCGCAACTCCTTTACGAAGCCGGCCAGCGGGCCGAGAATCTTCTCTTTGAGGGCGCGCAGGGATCACTACTGGACATTGATCACGGTACCTATCCTTATGTCACCAGCAGCAACTGTGTGGCAGGAGCGGCGGGGGCGGGCGCTGGTGTGGGGCCTGCGCAGCTGCACTACGTGTTGGGCATCACCAAGGCCTACACGACGCGCGTGGGCAGCGGCCCATTTCCGACCGAGCAGGTCAACGAGATCGGCCAGGTGCTGGCAAAGCGTGGCAATGAGTTCGGCTCAGTCACCGGCCGGCCGCGTCGCTGCGGCTGGTTTGATGCCGCAGCCCTGCGCCGAGCGATGCAGATCAATGGTGTGACGGGACTATGCATCACCAAGCTTGATGTCATGGATGGTATGCAAGAGGTCAAGCTCTGTGTGGGCTACAACACACCGCAGGGCCACATCGATGTGCTGCCCTTTGGCGCCGATGCGGTGGCCCAGTGTCAGCCAATTTACGAAACCATGCCAGGCTGGTCCGAGACCACTCAGGGCGTGCGCAAGTGGAAAGACCTGCCGGACAACGCTCAGCGTTATTTAAAGAGGCTTTCTGAAGTGGTGGGCGCACCGATTGCCATGGTGTCGACCGGCGCCGATCGCGAAGATACGATCCTGCTCGACCATCCGTTTGAATAAATCAGCAGCCGAGTGCGGCCGCAAGATCAGTGAAGCTGTCTGCACTCACATCAAATCTGCTGACATCTGGCATAGGCTTGGGCTTGCGAGTGCCATATTCCGTCGGACGATGAATATAGGCAGTCTTTAATCCACATTGCTGCGCAGCCTGAAGATCATCGGTGTGGGCAGCCACCAGCATCACCTCCTCAGGCATGAGATCAAAGACATCGGCCACCCCAAGATACGTCTCCGGATCGGGCTTGTAATGACGAAACACTTCAGCAGAAAGAATGAGATCCCAGGGCAGGTTCGCCGCCTTTGCCATGTTGGACAGAAGGCCCAGGTTGCCGTTTGACAGCGTGACGATCGTGAAGCGTTGTTTTAGCCGCAGCAGTCCCGGCACAGTGTCCGGCCAGGGCGCAAGGCGATGCCAGATGCGATTGAGATCCTGCCGCGTTTGTTCACTTAAATGATTCAGTCCGAATTCACCAACAATGCGATCCAGAATCATCCGGTGCAACACATCGATTTTGGTCCAGGCCTGCTGGCCTTTTCGGACTTCGGCCATTGCAGGCTGATAGCCTGCCCGCCAGGCATTGGCGAACGCATCGCCATCCACCGCAAGCTTGAGTCGGTCGATTTCCCGCACAATCGAGCCGTGCCAGTCCACGACAGTGCCAAAGACATCAAAAGCGAGTACCCGGGCCGGTGTTGTCATAGGGGAAGCGATTTGTGCAACACTTGCGGGAGTCGACTGCGATCGGGAGAGAGATGTGGTGCCCAGAAGAGGACTCGAACCTCCACAGTGTTGCCACCGCTAGGACCTGAACCTAGTGCGTCTACCAATTCCGCCATCTGGGCAAGGCAGGCGCGTACTTTAGCCGGAATCACGTAATTGTCAAACCGTACTGCCTCTGCAACTTCACAGACCAGCTTTTATGGCCGGCTGATTGGCCATCGCGATGGCTTCGGATTCGTGCGGCCCGATGCAGGCGGCAATGATGTCTTTATTTCGCCCAAAGAGATGCTCAAGGCCATGCATGGTGACCGGGTCAGCGCCCGGGTCGTGGGCACGGATCGGCGGGGCAGGCCCGAGGCCGTCATCCTCGAGGTGGTGGAGCATGCCAATCGCAATCTCGTGGGCCGGCTTGTGAATGAGCGTGGCATTTTGCTGGTCGTGCCCGAGGATCAGCGCATTAAACACGATGTGATAGTTGCCCCGATCGATACGATGGGCGCCGAGCCAGGGCAGGTGGTCTCCATTGAAATTGTTGATCCGCCCACACGTTACACACCGCCTGTGGGCCGCGTTGTGGAGGTATTGGGCGGAGTCGATGACCCCGGCATGGAAGTCGAGATTGCAGTTCGCAAGTTCGATGTACCGCATGAATTTTCCGACGAGGCCCAGGCCCTTGCCAAAAAACTTCCCGATGAGGTGCGGCCAAAAGATCTAAAGGATCGCGTTGATCTGCGCGATGTGCCCTTCATGACCATTGATGGTGAAGACGCCCGCGACTTTGATGATGCTGTTTATGCCGAGCCCGTTGCAGGCAAGGGCTGGCGGCTGCTGGTGGCCATTGCCGATGTCAGCCACTACGTGCAAAGCGGGGATGCCTTAGATCGTGATGCCTACTCGCGCAGCACGTCGGTTTATTTTCCGCGTCGTGTGCTGCCCATGCTGCCGGAGAAACTCTCCAATGGCCTGTGCTCCTTAAATCCGCATGTTGATCGACTCGCCCTGGTCTGCGATATGGTGGTGACCACAGCAGGCGAGGTCAGGGCCTATCAGTTCTACGACACCGTCATTTGTTCGGCCCAGCGGCTGACTTACACGCGGGCCTGGGCGGCGATGTGTGATCCGCTTTCTGAAGATGCCCGTCACCTTGGCCCGCTGGCGCAGACACTGGGCCATCTCGAAGAAGTGTTTCGTGTGTTGCTCGCAGCGCGCGAGGCCCGTGGCGCAATTGATTTTGATTCAGTCGAAACCTATATGCAGTTCGATGCCAATGGCCGAATCGAAAAAATTGTGCCGCGTGTCCGCAATGATGCCCACCGGCTCATTGAAGAGTGCATGCTGGCGGCCAATACCTGTGCTGCGGATATTCTGAAACGGGCCAAGCGGCATGGGCTTTATCGGGTCCACGAGGGCCCCACGCCCGAGCGGCTGCGTGCCTTGCGTGAGTTTTTAAAGGTGCAGGGCTTAAAGCTGGAAGGCGGCGATGAACCCGCGCCGGGGGACTACGCCCGGCTCGCCAAAGAGATCCGGGCCCGGCCCGACTCTCGGCTGATTCAGACACTGCTTTTGCGCAGCATGCAGCAGGCGATCTACACGCCAGAAAATGTCGGCCACTTTGGCCTGTCGTATGAGGCCTATGCCCATTTCACCTCACCGATTCGCCGCTATCCAGATTTGCTGGTTCATCGGGTCATCAAAACCATCATTCACAACAAGGGCCACTACCTGCCACCCTATGGCGATACGGGCCTTGATGATCCCATGCACCGCTGGCGAAATATCGGGGATCACTGCTCGGGTGCGGAGCGTCGGGCAGACGAAGCCTCGCGTGATGTCGAGGCCTGGCTGAAGTGCCAATACATGAAATCGCGGATTGGCGAGCAGCTGCGGGGCACGGTGACGGGCATTGCACCGTTTGGATTGTTCATCACGCTGGATGCCTTGTATGTGGAGGGCATGATTCATGTCTCGGAGCTTGGTGCCGAGTATTTCCAGCACAACGAAGTCTTGCATGAATTACGCGGTGAGCGCACCGGCCGTCGCTTTCGGCTCTACGACAGTCTGGTGGTGCAGGTTGCCCGAGTCGACTTGGATGCGCGGCGTATCGAGTTTCAGCTGGTACCCAGCATGATCCGGGCAACACGGGCAAGTCGGCCCGCTGAGCGCGAGCCGGATTTTTATGCCCTGCCGCAGGAAGAAGAGTCGGAGTCCGAGATGCCTCCCTGGCTTGCCGAGGCCTTGGCCGCTCATCCGTCATCGCGCAAAAAGCCATCGAAAAAAAATCGCGATAAAAAAGCACTCGCTCCGGCGGAAAAAATACACAAAGAGAAGCGATCCAAAAAGTCTGCTAAGCAAAAAGTGAAAGGCAGCCCTGCGGAAAAACCCAAATCCGGCCGAAGTGCAAAAACGGCGCGTCAGCCGGCGGGCCGTGCAGGCAGTGCGCGCAAGTCCCGCCGCGGTAAGGGCACCCGCTGATGGGCCGCGATGCCAAAGAGATTTGTCTGCTGGGGTTTCACGCGGTGCGCGCACGGCTGCGGAGTGCGCCCGAGACCATTGCGCGCATTGTGTTTGATGGGCAACGCCGCGATGCGCGCATCAACGCGCTGCTGAAGCAGGCCGAGCAGGCCAACGTGAAAGCGATTTCCGATTCCGCACTTGCGATGGATCGTCTTGCAAAAGGCCAGCGCCATCAAGGCATCCTTGCGCTTGCCTCGGCGCGAGAGCAGCCCGATAGCCTCGCCGATTTGCTGACACAGGTCGAGGCCTTTGAGCCTGCCCGGCAGTGGCTACTGCTTTTGGATGGCGTAACGGATCCTCACAACTTGGGCGCCATTATGCGCACTGCCGATGCCGCTGGTGTTGCGGCGGTCATTGCACCCCGGGATAAGTCCGCTCCATTAAATGATGTCGCCGCCCGTGTGTCGGCTGGCGCCGCTGATCATCTGCCTTATTTGCAGGTGACCAATCTCTCGCGGGCGATTGATGAAATTCAGCAGGCGGGCTATCAGGTCATTGGCCTGGCGGAGACCGCAGAGAAGTCGCTTTACGCGACGGATCTCACGGGCCGTATTGCCTTGGTCTTGGGTGCAGAAGGCGAGGGCATGCGCCGCTTAACGCGCGAGCGGTGTGATCTGCTCGTGCGGCTTCCGATGCTGGGCTCGGTGGAAAGCTTAAATGTCTCGGTGGCGGCAGGGGTCTGCTGCTACGAAGCACTTCGGCAGCGCACGAAGTAAATCGCCTGGGCATCTTTGGCAGTTTGTGGGTCACTTCTCTTTCCGGCTGCGTTCACGAAACTTCCAGGGCGGCTCGGGCATCAGGGCGGGATTGCGCGCTGAGGCATCAATTCCCGCCCATAGGCCAAGCCGTGCATCGCGGGCGTTGCGCTCTGCCTCGGCATAGCGCTGTTGCTGGGCTTCGCTGATGTCTTTTTTATAACGCACGAAATACCAGGCATAGCCACGCTGGATCTGGAGGAGTCCGAGATCACGATCGCCCATACTGACATTGGCAACCCAGCGATCATAGGCATCCACCTTCACCGGCTGAAGCCCGATCGGGCCGGACTGCAGCAGCTCTGCGAGGGAATCTTTGGCTTTATTGGAATAGGGCTGGGTTTTCTCGGGCGCGTCAATTCCTGCGATCCTGACCCGCACCGTGCTGCCATCTTTTGCTTTTAAATTAAATGAATCACCGTCAAATACCTCAGCGACCGAATACGGGCCAGCTGGCAGCTGCGGACCACTGGTTTTCTGGCAGGCCGGCAGGCCGCCAATCAGCAGTATGGAAAAAATAACGCCGAGTAGCCGGCGGCGCGTCCGTGTTGCCAGTATCACGTTTGTGCTGCGAGTGATTCAGAGAGAGTGAGCACCGCTGCCGCATACATAAAGCTGCGGTTGTATTGGGTAATCACAAAAAAGTTATGGGCGGCAAACCAGTAGCCTACCGAGTCGTCTTCCTCGGGCAGATCAATCAGACTTGCTTTTAAGTCGGCGGCAAGCCGTGCGCTGGTCTGGCTGATGCCCGCGCCTTCTATTTCGGCCACTGTATGCACGGGCTCAAGCTGTGGTGCAACGAACCGCTTTGCATCAGCGCCTTCCGCAACTCGGGCCACGCTGTGGCTGGCTTCGCCGCTTTTCCAGCCATGCATTTTTAGGAAGTTTCCGACTGAGGCGATGGCATCTGCCGGGCTATTGATCAGATCGGGTCGGCCACGGTTTTTGTAGCTCACGGCAAATTTCTGCCAGCTGCTGGGCATGAACTGCGGCAGACCCAAGGCGCCGGCAAATGAGCCTCGGACTTCTTTCAGATTCACGATGCCTTGGCGGCCCAATAAGAGCAGCGTTTCGAGTTCGCGTAAGAAAAATTCAGAACGTCTTGGCGAATCAAAGCCCAGTGTCGCCAAGGTCTCAACGGCAGGGAATCGGCCGGTGAAATTTCCGTATTTGGTTTCGACACCAATGATGGCGGCGACGATATGCGCCGGCACGCCAGAGTCATTGGCCACCGACTGAAAGACCTCCCGGTGTCGGCTTAGAAACTCTTTTCCCTCTTTGGTGCGACTGGCATCGGCATGTTGCGAGAGATAGCGGGCCCAGGAACGTTTTCTTGGTGGTGGATCGCCCGGCGCTGGCGGCGGCGGCGCGATGAGCGCCAGGGCCCGGGGCTGCGCGCCAAGATTGCGAAACTGACTCTCCAGCCATGGCCTCGGAAGGCCATGCCGGTCACTCATCATGGAGATAAATTCTTGCACATCGCTGCGGCCGAGCCAGCCAAATCTCAGCCGATCAGCAAGCATTTCTGCATAGGGCTCCCTGGGCGATTTTGCTGCTGGCTGCTGGGCCAAGGCCGCCTGGCCAGGCAGCAGGCTGACAAGGCCGATGAGGCCGCCCGCCTGAAGAATTGATCGACGTGATCGCCGCATGCGCGTAATGGAAATGTCCCCCAAAAGATCCCCCAGAATTGTCGCATTAGAATGAGCGCTAACGCCAAATCAGGATGCTGCCGAAAATGAAAATCCTTGTACCAGTCAAACGCGTCGTCGATTACAACGTGAAGGTCCGGGTAAAGGCCGATGGGTCCGATGTCGATATCGCGAATGTGAAGATGTCGATGAATCCGTTTGATGAAATTGCAGTCGAGGAAGCCACGCGCCTGAAAGAAGCCGGCATGGCCACCGAGATTGTGGCCGTGAGTTGTGGTGTTGCCCAGTGCCAGGATGTCATTCGCACCGCGATGGCGATCGGCGCAGACCGCGGCATTCATGTGCTGTGCGATCAGCCGCTTGAGCCGTTGGCGGTTGCCAAGATGCTAAAAGCACTCGCAGAAAAAGAATCCGCCCAGCTCGTGATTCTGGGTAAGCAGGCCATCGATGATGACGCCAATCAGACTGGCCAGATGCTGGCAGCCCTCTGGGGCGTGCCGCAGGCGACTTTTGCCTCCAAAGTTGAAATCAGTGGCGAGCAGATGACGGTGACTCGGGAAATCGATGGCGGCTTGGAGAAACTCTCCATGCAGCTGCCCGCGGTCGTGACCACGGATCTGCGCTTAAATGAGCCTCGCTATGTGACGCTGCCCAACATCATGAAGGCGAAGAAAAAAACCATCGATCAGTTATCGCCGGCTGACCTTGGAGTGGATGTGACGCCCCGGCTCAAACAGCTCAAAGTCCAAGACCCGCCAAGCCGTAAGGCGGGCATCAAGGTGTCCGATGTCGCGACTCTGGTCGATAAGCTTCGTAACGAAGCCAAAGTAATCTAAAGAGGCAAGTGCCATGAAGATTTTAGTAATTGCAGAACACGCCAATGATCAGCTGCGGCCCGTCACAGCAAACGCGGTCGCTGCAGCATCAGCCCTTGGTGCAAAAGCCGGCGGGGCCGAGATCACCGTCTTGGTAGCAGGCCAGTCTGCACGGCCGGCGGCAGAGGCTGCGGCCGCCCTTGCTGGGGTGAACAAGGTGTTGCTGGCCGAGGCCGCACATCTTGCTGAGCAGGTGGCCGAGCCGATTGCGGAACAGGTGCTGGCAGTCTGCGGCGCGATGGACGCGATTATTTTTCCTGCGACCGCTTTTGGTAAAAATGCGGCCCCCCGTGTGGCAGCACGGCTTGATGTGTCGCAGATCTCTGATGTGATTGAAATTGAAGCGGCCGATACATTTCAGCGGCCGATATACGCCGGCAATGTGATTGCAACGGTGCAGTCCACCGACGCCGTGAAGGTCATGACCGTCCGCGGCACCTCCTTTGAGGCAGCCGGTGCGCAGGCGGCGGTGGCAATCGAGAGCGTTGCGGCCGCAGCAGCGCCCGCCCGAAGCGCGCAGTTTCAGTCCCGCGAGGTCGCTGTTTTGGCCCGGCCGGAGCTCACTGCGGCCAAGGTGGTGATCTCTGGCGGCAGGGCCTTGGGCTCCAAAGAAAACTTCGCGCTACTGGAAAAACTTGCGGACACCCTGGGCGCTGCCCTGGGGGCAAGCCGGGCTGCGGTGGACGCGGGCTACGCGCCCAATGACTGGCAGGTCGGACAGACTGGCAAAGTGGTGGCCCCGCAGCTTTACATCGCCGTCGGCATCTCAGGCGCGATCCAGCACCTGGCGGGCATGAAGGATTCCAAGGTGATTGTGGCCATCAACCAGGATGGCGAGGCCCCGATTTTCCAGCTGGCCGACTACGGCCTGGTGGGAGATCTCTTCCAGATCATTCCTGAGCTCACCGACACGCTGGCAAAAAACCTGGGAAATTAAGCCCAGGACTGCTAGAATCGAGGGCTTTCCCTTGGGTGCAGGCCTTGGCCTATCCCCCCGAATTCATGAAGGAATGTTGAGATGGTCATTATTCGTTTAGCCCGAGGCGGCGCCCACAAGCGGCCCTTCTTTTATATGGTGGCGACCGATTCGCGTAGCCGCCGCGATGGCAAGTTCATTGAGCGGGTCGGATTTTTCAATCCTCTGGCCGCAGCCAATGAGCCCAAGACCCAGGTATCGATGGACCGTGTGGACTATTGGCGCAGTAAAGGCGCCCAAATCAGCCCCCGCGTTGCCCGCCTGATCAAAGAATTTGCTGCCCAGAAAGCAGCCTGACGCATCACCGCCACCCGACTGGGTGGCGCTCGGAGAGATCGGCGCGCCCATTGGCTTAGCGGGCGCTGTTCGGCTCCACACCCTGAAGTCCGTTACCGGACTGCCCATTGAGGACAGCCTGCTGATGCAGTCCACCGACTGCTGGGTCTACCTCGCGCAAGCCAAGCCCGTCCGCTGGCTGTATTCCGAGATCCAAGAGTGCTCTGTTCAGACTCGCGGTCTGAAGTTACGTCTTCAGGCGATACAGACCCGCGATCAGGCCGAGCAGTTAAGAGGCGCCCAGGTGGGCTTATCGCGCAGCGTCTTTCCCGAGCCCTCTGACGACGAGGCCTACTGGGCGGACCTGTTGGGCTGCGCGGTCATCAATCGCCAGGGCAGCCGGCTTGGAGAAGTGCAGTCGCTTCAGACCAATGGCGCACATGATTGGCTGGTGTTGGATGCCGGCATGATTCCCTTTGTTGCTCAGTACATTGATCAGGTCGATATCCAGGCGCGGCGCATCGATGTGGATTGGGATCCGGAGTGGTGGCAATGACACGCTTTGATGTCATCACGCTTTTTCCTGAAATGTTGGATGCGGTCACCCGTTTTGGCATTACGGGCCGAGCCTGCGAGCGAAAACTCGCAACGGTGGTGGCCCATCAGCTGCGCGACTACGCGCACGATGCTTACAAAACCATCGACGATCGGCCCTATGGTGGTGGGCCCGGCATGGTGATGATGGCTGGCCCACTGACTGAAGCGGTGATGGCGGTGAAGGCCCAGCAGCAGGCGGCCGGATACATCCCCGGCCCGGTGATTCTGATGAGCCCCTCCGGTAAGCGGATTGATCAATCGATGATCGATCGGCTGGGCCAGGCCCAGGCCTGCTGGACTCTGGTCTGCGGCCGCTATGAAGGCGTGGATCAGCGGTTTATCGATCAGCAGGTCGATGAGTGCTGGAGCCTTGGCGACTTTGTGCTCTCTGGGGGTGAAATCGCAGCCATGGCGATACTGGATGCGGCAATACGCAAGCTGCCGGGGGCCTTGGGCGAGCCGCAATCGGCCATTCAGGAGTCGTTTTCCCTGCAGGGGCCGGGCGGCGGCATTCTGGATTGGCCCCATTACACCCGGCCAGAGGTCTTCGCTGGTGCCGCGGTGCCGGACGTGCTTTTGTCAGGCCATCATGAGAGAATTGCGGATTGGCGCAGGCAGGCCGCCCTCGCGGCGACCCAAGACCTTCGGCCCGATCTCTTGATGCCCCGACCCGGCAAGCCGGATCCCAGTGGAAAGTCATCGTCCTAGCGATTGCCAGGAAAAGCCGAATCCAAAGCTGCTGTAGTGAATTGAATTAACCCCATCCTCTGGGCTAGCCGCGCCAGGCTGAGGCCACGATGGTTTTGGAGAACTTATGGACATCATTCGTCAGATCGAGCAAGAAGAAATTGCTCGCATGAACAAAAAACTGCCCGAGTTCGCGCCGGGCGATACCGTTGTCGTGAACGTCAACGTGGTGGAAGGCAATCGTAAGCGCGTGCAGGCCTACGAAGGCGTAGTGATTGCAAAGCGCAACCGCGGACTGAATTCCTCGTTCATCGTTCGGAAAATTTCTTCCGGTGAAGGTGTTGAGCGGACCTTTCAGCTGTACTCGCCACTGATCTCGGGTATTGAAGTGAAGCGTCGTGGCGATGTGCGCCGTGCCAAGCTTTACTTCCTGCGCGAGCGTTCGGGCAAGTCGGCCCGCATTCGCGAAAAGCTCGCGGCTCGCAAGTCCGAGGCCGAGACCGCCGCAGAGGAATAAAAACTGCTTAGCTTCGATCCTCAGCAAACGGCGATCGAGCCACGCGATGCAGAGCCTGCTCTTCCCGAGCAGGCTTTGTTGTTTTCAAGCCTCGAGATATTGTTTGGCCGTATTGAGTCGGAGTCCGACTTTCCGCTCTGGACCCCCGAGCTGCTCCGGGATCGGCGCCGTCCGGTGCGGCCCCTCACCCCAGAGACGGCGACACCGGCTTCGGTGCTCATCGCGCTTTTGGGATCGGACAGCGCTGAGCAGGGCCCCTCGGTGATTCTGACCAAGCGCACACAAGACCTCTCCACGCATGCGGGCCAGGTGAGTTTTCCTGGGGGCCGGGCAGAGTCCACAGACGCGACTGCCGAGCAGACTGCGATCCGCGAGGCCAGCGAAGAAATTGGTTTGGATCCGGCCGCAGTCCGGGTCTGGGGGAGACTGCCGGATTACCTCACGGCAACGGGATTTCGTATTGCGCCCGTCATCGCCCGGGTCGATGCGCAGGCCGCCGCCTTTGCGCGTGATCAACGGGAGGTCGAGGAGATTTTTCACGTGCCGCTGTCGTTTTTGATGAATCCCGCCAATCATCAGGTCCGGCTTTTGCCTGCAGAGCGCAGCCCCACGGGAGAGCTCATTCGCTTTTATGCAATGCCCTTTCGGGGGGAGGCCCTGACCTCCCCCGGCCAGATTCAGGAGTTTTTTATCTGGGGAGCGACCGCATCCATGCTGCGAAATCTCTATCACCTATTGTGGGCAGCCTGGAATCAGCATCGGGGGCTGGCCGTTCAAGGTTAGACTTTCCGCCATGACACTGTTTAGTTTTATTTTTGCGATGCTGCTGGAGCAGTTTCGTCCCGTGCGGGATGACTCCGCTTTTGCCAAGCGCATTGAGCAGCTGTTTTTGCGCGTGGAGCGGTCGACCAATTCGGGTGAGATGTCTTCGGCACGACTGTCCTGGTTTGCCATTGTGGCGGGAGGCACCGTCCTGACATGGGTCATCGTGGCGCTGTTATCGCATGTCAATGTCTTGCTGGGTTTTCTGGCGACTGTTGGTGTTTTATATCTTTGTATTGGTTTTCGTCAGTTCAGCAATCGGTTTACGGAAATTCAGCTTGCACTTTCTGTCAACGATTTGGCAGGCGCGCGAAACGCGTTACGCCGATGGATGGAGCACTCGGGCGGCGATGTCCTGACGCGCCTTGCTGCCGAATCGGGTGATAGTTCTGCGATTTGTCGTGAGGCCATTCGGCTGGCCTTGGTCGGCGCCCAGCGGCACGTGTTTGGCGTCATCTTTTGGTTCGTGATTCTTCCCGGCCCGGCAGGTGCGGTCCTCTACCGATTGAGCGCCGAGGCCCGGCGGGTCTGGGCCGATGCACGCGATCCGGTGCTCGCTGGCGGCGCATCCACGGCACCGATCTCGCCATTTGGAGATTTTGCGGTGCGCGCTTTTGCCTGGGTGGATTGGTTCCCCTCGCGCGTGACGGCGATTGTGTTTGCGATCGTGGGTAATTTTGAAGATGCCATTTTGATGTGGCGTTACAAGTCAGGCTTTGCGCCACACAAAAACGATACCGAGCGGGTGATTCTGTCTTCCGGAGCAGGCGCGATGGGCGTGCGATTGAGTGTGCCTGAGGCGCCATCTGTATCGATTCGATTCGATGAGCCCTCGGAGACTGAAGCCTTCGGCGGGCCGTGGCCGTCCTTGGCTCAGGATATGCCCGATTTGCGTGAGGCCAACGAGGCCGCCCTGCGATCCGCGGTCGGCCTGGTCTGGCGGGCGTTGATTCTTTGGGTCGCGTTGGTGTTGCTGGTCTCGATTGGCCACTGGCTGGGCTGGCTGACCTAGGGCCGACTGCGGCCCGCTGCACCGCCCTTATTCCTGCTGGGGAGCGTTATTTTTGGCCGTCATGCTGTGGACCTCGGCCTCGGTCTCGGCAACCTTTTGTGCAATTTCTTCAACGCGTTTTTCAATCTGAGGAATTTTTTCCGACGTGTCGTGCATCGCATTCTGAATAGTGAGCGACATGCGTTGCTCGATTTCTGTGCGAATTTTTTCCACCCGCTCTTGTGTATTTTTGAGCTCAAAATACAGCACTAGGGCCACGATGGCCACCGCGATTGCAAAGGCAAGCAGCAGGGTTTCCATGCCGCCGAGTATATACTCGGGCCATGCAAGCAACGCGTTTATTTTTGCTGCAAACCCATGCGCAAGACGCGGCATTCCTGGACCCGCTGACTGAATTCTTAAAAGGATTCACCGCCTCGGTAAGCCGGGTCATGGTGTCCCCGGATGCGTTGGATGGCACTGATCAGGCAGCGCTCGATACGCTGGCACAAATTCGCGCATCGACCGCATCGCCGGCCCCGTCCGATACTTCAGCGCCCACGATCTTGATTGCGGTGGGCCTATCGGCGTCGTTTGCGTTATGGCTGGATATGTTGGATCGGATCCGCCCCAAAAAAACCCGCATTCGACACTCCACCGTGATTCATCCCGAAGTG
>JAGWWC010000017.1 GCA_018970545.1 Betaproteobacteria bacterium
GGTGTCGGTGAAGCGGAAATCAACGAATTTCACCTCGTTGTCGGAAACCATTTTCATGACTTCTTGAGGGGTGGGCATATCAACATCTCCTTATGTAAAAACGTTCCAAAACGATAAAACGACCCATTTTCGTGAGACACGGAGCGAAAAGCGTGCCCGTTCGTAAATCACGAAAAATCAATGACTTATAAAGAACTTAGAGAAATTATTTAGAAAAAAATTCTGTTTTGGTGCGCCAATTGCACCATTATAGTGCTATCAGTCTGAACGACAAATTGAGTGCACCAAAACAAAGCATAGCCAAATTCAGGGCAGAAAGATGGCCTGAAGATCGTTGAGCAATTCAAGGCCTCGGGCAGTGGCCTGAAACCGGTCGGGCCGCCTGACCATCAGGCCCTTGGACTGGGCGCTCCCCAGTCTCTCCAACAACAATGGGTGCTCACCGATGGCCATGCCGGTCGTCTGTGCCCAGCGGCCAATGGGCACACCCTCCACAAGCCGAAGCGCATTGAGCATGAACTCAAATCCCAGGTCATGAATGCCAACCTCAGACTGCTTGGCAGCGGCGCCCTTCGCGGTCAAATAGGCGTCCGGATTTCTGGCCTTGACCGTTCTCAGAATCCGATTGGCGAACGATATTTTTCCATGTGCCCCCGCCCCGATTCCAAGATAGTCCCCAAACGTCCAATAATTCAAGTTGTGCTGACACTGCTGACCCGCTGCCGCATAGGCTGAGACTTCATAGCGCTTGAGGCCACTCTCGGCAAGCCGCTCGGTAACCAGCGTCTGCATCTCTGCCAGACAGTCATCGTCCGGAAGTCCCTGCGGCGGCCGCGCGGAAAACATCGTATTGGGCTCCACCGTCAGTTGATAAAGCGACACATGGGCCAGCGGGAAACTGAGCAGCCGATCAAGTTCTTGCTCAAGTTCGACCACGCGCTGACCGGGCAGCCCAAACATTAAGTCGACATTGACCCGATCAAAGATTTTCAGGGCCGACGCAAGCGCAAGGCCTGCCTGATCCGCGCTATGCACCCGGCCAAGCTGACTGAGCATGGCATCCGAAAAAGATTGCACCCCGAGGGAGAGTCGGTTGACGCCCGCCTCGCGAAAGCCCTCGAAGCGGTCCAATTCAAACGTGCCGGGGTTGGCCTCCATAGTGATCTCTGCATCCGGCACCAGCGGCAGCCGCGCACGAATCTCCGAGAGCAGTCGCGCAATCGCCTGCGGGGCAAAAAGGCTGGGGGTGCCGCCGCCAATAAACACGCTGATCACGGGCCGGCCCCAGACCAGCGGCAGGCTTTGCTCCAAATCATTGATCAACGCATCGATATAGGCGGTCTCAGCGATCGGCTGTGCACGCTCATGTGAATTGAAATCACAGTAGGGGCATTTGCGAATGCACCACGGCAGGTGGACATACAGCGAAAGCTCTGGCAGGGCCCGAAACTGAATCTCTGCGCTCATGCCTTCGATACGGATCGTCTGTATTTCAAAACGACAACCTTTGAAGTAGCGCACTCAGCGCCTGGCCCCGATGGCTGACCTGCCGTTTCTGCTCGATTGTCATTTCCGCGGCTGACATCTTTAACTGCAGATCAAAAAATACTGGGTCGTAGCCAAAGCCGTGCTGGCCGCGCGGATTGGGCAGCAGCGCGCCATCCCATCGGCCGTGGACAACGAGCGGATCGGCATCATCGGCACTGCGCACAAAAGCAATCGCTGCGTAAAAAGCGGCATCAATCGTGATTTCTCCGGCGATCCCCGCTGCCGCTGCGCCGGGATCTGACCAATACTGCTGGCGTGCAGCAGTTTCGCATTTCACACAATACAAAAGCCAGTGAAGATTCAGTGCGTCTGTATTCAGGCCTTGGGACTGTAACGTGGCGATCTGCGCCCGATTCTTGAGATTTTCAGCTGCCGCAGCATCAGCAAAAAAACGTGCTGAACGCACGCCTGGGGCGCCACCCAGCAGCGGCACGACAATTCCTGAGTCGTCTGCTATCGCAGGGCATCCTGCGGCGCGGCTGGCATGCCGTGCCTTGGCAAGCGCGTTTTTTTCAAATGAATCGTAGGGCTCCTCGGCCGGATCGATGCCCAGCGAAGATTGATTGATCAATTGGATTTCCCGTGATCGCAATGCTGGAGCAAGGGCCTGCTCAAACTCCTTTAGTTTTCCTGGGTTCGATGAGGCCAGCACCCAGGTCGTGCTCATTCAACAACAACCGAGAGCCGCTCAGGATCCTGAATCAGGCACTGCTGAAACTCGTGCAGCTGGCCAATTCCTTGTGCAGCGAGGGCAAGCAGTTGGTCCAACTGGTCCCGAGTAAATGGTGTGCCCTCTGCGGTACCCTGGACCTCCACAATACCGCCTGAGTCGGTCATCACGATATTCATATCGGTATCGCAGGCGGAGTCCTCAAGATAATCCAGATCCAACACAGCAGCACCACGCCAGATGCCAACCGAGATGGCGGCGACCGATTCTCTGAGCGGATTTTGGCCAATCCGACGATCACGCTGTAGGCCCTGCAGCGCATCGGAAAGTGCCACACAGGCGCCAGTAATACTCGCCGTCCGCGTGCCCCCATCGGCCTGCAAGACATCACAATCGATCGTAATCGTCCGCTCACCCAACAGGTTCAAATCCGTCACGGCGCGTAACGATCGGCCGATCAAGCGCTGAATCTCCTGGGTGCGGCCGCTTTGCTTTCCTTTCGCCGCCTCTCGATCGCTTCGGGTATGGGTTGATCGCGGCAGCATGCCGTACTCCGCCGTCACCCAGCCTGATCCCTGGCCTTTCAAAAAACCGGGAACACGCTCCTCTACTGAGGCAGTGCAGAGCACCCGGGTTTCACCAAAACAGACCAAGACAGAGCCCTCAGCATGCTTGGTGTAACGACGCTGAAGGCTGACGGGCCTGAGCTGGGCGGCCTGCCGGCCGCTGGGCCGAAGCGCCGACTGAGCCGAAGCATGTGACGAACCTACACCGGGCTGTGTCATGTTGAATTCCCCTAAAACCAGGACCTTACAATACTGCGTCCCTCCCGCACATCGAGAGTACGCCCATGGCCCACCCCAGCATGACCGGATTTGGCAGCGCCCACATTGACTGCCCCTCCGGCCGCCTCGGCCTTGAAATTCGCAGCGTCAATAGCCGATTTTTCGAGCTCCATCCGCGGCTGCCCGATGAATTTCGCTGGGCCGAATCCTTCCTGCGGGATCGTGTGTCATCCCAGATCGCCCGCGGAAAAGTCGAGCTCAGGCTGAGCCTCTCCCGCACCGAGTCGACCCTCTCGATGACCCAGATCAGCCCGTCGGGGCTACAGTCGGCCCTCCGACTTGCCCATGAAATTCGACAGGAACATCCGGACATTGCGTCCTTTAGCGTTCATGAATTACTGAAGCTGCCGGGAGTGGTTGTGGAGCCACAGCTCAGCCAGCAGGAATGGGCGGCGTTACTTGACGGTCTTGCCACGAGTGCGCTTGAACAGTTTTCGAAAAATAGAGTCGCTGAAGGCGAAAAGCTCAGGCTGGTCATCAATGACCGACTGCAGCAAATTCAATCACTCTGCAGCAGCGCTAAAGCGCAAATCCCCCAGGCCATCATCGCCCAGCAAAATCGGCTTTCTGAAAAATTTCGTGAGGCTCTGACAAGTGCAGCCCAAGACGCTGCTGACTCGGTAAAACTGGCAGCACTCGAGGAGCGAATTCGGCAAGAGGCTGCTGTCTACGGGCTGCGCATCGACATCGCAGAGGAATTGGACCGGCTCTCTGCCCACCTCACCGCTGCCCATGCGGCTTTTCAGTCGCCGCCGAAGCCCGGCACAGGGATTGGAAAGAGGCTGGATTTCTTGACCCAGGAGATGAATCGAGAGGCCAATACGCTTGGATCGAAGGCCGCTTCGATTGAGCTCAGCAACATCTCCATTGAAATGAAGTTGCTGATCGAGCAAATCAGAGAGCAGGTTCAGAATCTTGAGTGAAGGCAGGCTGCTCATGGTCGCCGCGCCCTCGGGCGCAGGAAAATCAAGCCTGGTGAGCGCATTTCTTGCGCGCAATCCAGAGTGGATCGTCTCAATTTCGACCACCACACGGGCCCCCCGGCCGGGCGAGCAAGATGGTCGCGAATACTTCTTCACCACCGCGAAAGATTTCATTGCCCAGCGTGATGCGGGTGAATTCTTAGAGTGGGCTGAGGTGCACGGGAATTTCTATGGCACCTCAAAGGCCTGGATCCAAGCTCAACGCGCAGCCAACCGATCGGTAATTCTCGAAATCGACTGGCAAGGCGCCCAACAGATCCGCCAGGTCTTCCGACAGCCGGGGCAGGCCCCGAGAAGCGTCTTTATTCTTCCGCCCTCACTTGCTGAGTTGGAGTCAAGGCTCAGGGCCCGTCAGCAAGACAGTGAGGCAGTGATTCAGCGACGTCTCGCGGCGGCGGCAGATGAGATGTCGCACGCCCAAGAATTCGATTATGTTATTATAAATCAAGACTTTAGCGTCGCTTTGCAGGAGCTGGAACAGTTCGTTCAACGCTCCTGGCCAGCGCCGTCATCCCGATAAATCACTCCTGATTGAGAGCACCACATGGCACGCATCACCGTAGAAGACTGCCTCCAGTTCATACCCAATCGATTTGAACTAGCGCTTGCCGCCGCCTATCGGGCCCGGCAACTCGCTCAGGGCGCATCGCCAAAGTTGGAATCTCGGGATAAGCCCACCGTGACGGCCTTGCGCGAAATCGCTGCGCAGCATGTGGGCCGCGAGATGCTAAGGAAAGTGCCGATCTAAGTGAACAGTCCCGCTCTGCGGGCAGTTTCCGTAGGCCCGCTTATCGAACGCGCAAGGGCCTACCTCAACCAAGATGATTGTGAGCGGCTAAAAACCGCTTATCGTTTCAGCGATCAGGCCCACCTCGGCCAATATCGTCAAAGCGGCGAACCCTACGTCTCCCACCCTCTCGCGGTTGCTGAGTTGTGCACCGAATGGCGGCTTGATGTTCAGGCCCTGATGGCTGCCTTGCTGCATGACACCGTCGAAGACACGACGGCCACGACCGAAGAGATTCGTGAACGCTTCGGGCCCGAGGTCTCCGAGCTCGTGGATGGCCTCTCAAAATTAGATGCCGTGGAATTTCGTAACCGCGAGGAGGCCCAGGCGGAAAACTTCCGAAAGATGTTGCTGGCCATGGCCCGGGATGTCCGCGTCATTCTGATCAAAATCGCCGATCGGCTTCACAATATGCGAACCCTGGAGGGAGTGGCGGCTGAGAAACGGCGTCGGATTGCGAAAGAAACCCTCGATATCTATGCGCCGATCGCCCATCGGCTTGGATTAAATGCGGCCTTTCGGGAGCTCGAGGACTTAAGTTTCGCTGGGCTGTATCCGCACCGCTATGCCACTTTATCGCGGGCCATTCTTGCGGCGCGTGGCAATCGCCGTGAGGTCATCGGCAGACTGCAGTCAGCAGTCGCCCAGCAGCTGCCCAAGTTTGGCATCTCTGCTGCTGTCGAAGGCCGAGAAAAAAGTGTCTGGTCGACTTATAAAAAAATGATCGAAAAGCATCTGAGCTTTGCAGAGGTGCTCGATGTCTACGGCTTTCGCATTCTGGTTCCCAAAATCTCAGACTGTTACATCACGCTTGGCGCGTTACATGCGCTGTATAAGCCGATGCCAGGAAAATTCAAAGACTATATTGCCTTGCCAAAATCAAATGGCTATCAGTCCTTGCACACCACAGTCATCGGCCCTTATGGCACACCGGTTGAGTTTCAGATCCGCACCGAGGAGATGCATAACGTTTCCGAGGCAGGGGTCGCAGCCCACTGGATGTACAAAGAAAATATCGGCAAGGGCACCTCACCGCTTCAGGCGCGCGCCCATGAGTGGATGCAGTCCTTAGTCCAAGTCCAGTCTCAGACGCGAGATCCTTCTGAGTTCTTGGACAGCGTCAAGATCGATCTTTTTCCAGATGTGGTCTATGTCTTCACGCCAAAGGGAGCGATTCGTGAGCTGCCTCGCGGTTCGACTCCTGTGGACTTTGCCTACAACGTACACACCGATATCGGCCATCACTGCGTCTCTGCTGAGATCAATCAGCGGCCGGTTGGCCTGGATACGATTCTGCGTAATGGCGATGTCATCAGTATCCAGACCGACGCCGACGCCAACCCCCATCCCGCCTGGCTCGGCTTCGTTCGCACCGCCAAGGCCCGGGCGGAAATCCGGCATCGACTTAAAACCACAACCCGCACCGAGGCGATTGAATTCGGCCAGCGGCTGTTGGATCAGGCGCTCCGGGCCCTTGGATCAACGGGCTTGGATGACCCGAAATTGGAGTGGCAGCAGTTCCTTGCGGAAAACACTGCTCACGATAAAGATGCGCTGCTTGAAGACATCGGCCTTGGCTTGACCTTGGCGCACGTTGCTGCCCGACGGCTCGTGCCTCAAATCGCAAATACCGCGCCAGCACACCTTCCCGATCATGCGAAAAATGCTCTGGCCATCGCGAAGACACATTTCACGAGTACCGCTGAGGCCATCACGATTGATGGCAGCGAGGGCTCTACGGTGCAATACGCGGCCTGCTGCAGCCCTATTGGTGGCGATGCGGCGATCGGCCTGATGCGCGGTGGCGCCGGCCTTGTTGTTCATCGGGCCACCTGTGGCCTTGGGCGTCGTCAACGCTCAAAAGATCCAGGCCGATGGGCCGACATCGTCTGGGCGGAGCAGTTGCGACGCCTCTTTCAGACCCATCTGATTATTGAAACCCAAGACCTTCGTGGCATTCTCGCGCGCGTTGCTTCCGCCATCTCGGGAGCTGATGCCAATATTGTTGGCGCCAATACGGCACCGAAGGACCAGACACTGGCCATCATGAATCTGACGATCGAAGTCCGCGAGCGCCAGCACCTGGCCAATGTGCTGCGACGCGTACGCCGAGTGCCCGGCGTGATTCGTGCCATTCGAATTCCACCTCAGCACGCAACGAATCTGGCCGAGCCCTAATTTCCAGCAACGGTCATCTCATCGATTAAGATCGAACCGACCGTTTTGGTACCCCGGCAAATGGCATCCGATCCAATCGCCACAATACCTTTGAGCATGTCTTTCATGTTGGCTGCAATGGTAATTTCTTCAACCGGATACGCGATCTCACCATTTTCAACCCAGTAGCCAAACGCGCCCCGAGAGTAATCTCCTGTGACGTAATTCACACCCTGGCCCATGACCTCAGTCAGCAGCAGGCCACGATCCATTTTGCGTAACATCGCATTCAGATCATCATTCGCAGCAGTTCGGTTACTCGTCATGAATAAATTATGGGATCCGCCCGAATTTCCCGTCGACTCCATGCCCAGCTTTCGCGCGCTGTAGCACGATAAGAAATACCCTTTCACAACGCCATTGTCGACCACATCACGGGCCAGCACTCTGACGCCTTCGTCGTCAAAGGGTGTGCTGCCCATCGCGCCGGGAATCAGTGGATCCTCCCGAACCTGAATGTGAGAAGGGAAGATCTGCTGACCCAGACTGTCGAGTAAAAAACTCGACTTGCGGTAGAGCGCGCCACCACTGACCGCCTGCACAAAGGCGCCCAAAATGCCGCTTGCCAGCGGGGCCTCAAAGAGCACCGGCACCTTCTGGGTCGCAACCTTTTTTGCATGGAGTCGGGCTAATGCCCGGTGGGCCGCGTAACGGCCCACGGCCTCAGGATCGGCGAGCCGTCGTGGATCCCGATCCGAGGTATACCAATCATCGCGCTGCATGTTCTGGCCCGACTGCGCAATCGGTGCGACTGAAAACCAGTGCCTCGAATACGGATAGCCGCCAATAAACCCTTTGGTATTGGCAGAAAAAAATTGGCCGTGATTGGCAGCCACTGAAGCGCCTTCGGTGTTTTGAATCGCTGGACTTACTGAAAGGGCTGCCTTCTCTGCGGTCATGGCAAGCCGAACTGCGGCCTCAGCTGAAACATCCCACGGAAAATAAAGCGGCAGTGATGGCACATCGCGGGCAATCAGGTGCGGTTCTGGCAGGCCTGCGCACGAATCCTCTGCGGTGTAGCGGGCAATGTCCAAGGCTTTCTCGACTGCCGCGCGCAAGGCCTGGTCGGAGAAATCCGAAGTCGTGGCGTGACCTCTACGCGTTCCGCTATAGACCGTCACCGAAGCAGCCCGATCCCGGGTCCGCTCGAGAGTCTCAATATCCTGCTTCCGAACGGTCACAGAAAGCCCGCTGCTTTCCGATACCTCAGAGGCGGCATCGGTTGCTCCAGCATCCCGGGCCATTTGCAAAATCTTTAATGACAGATCCCGAAGCAGCTCGGACTTCAGCATCAGGGGCGATGAGGTTTGTTTTGAGTTGGCCATAAGGGCAATAATAGCGACTCCTGCCTAATCCTTCTGTCTGACTTGACGATGACCGCCTCCCCAACATCACCCGCCACACGCGCTGCCAAAATCGGGCTGGTCTCCATCAGCGATCGTGCAAGCCAAGGAATCTACGAGGACAAGGGCCTGCCGGGCCTGCGCGCCTGGCTCGACAGCGCCATCACGAGCCCCTGGGCGGGGGTTGAGCGGCTCATCCCAGATGAGCAAGACCGCATCGCTCAGACACTGATAAATCTTGTGGATCACGAAGGGTGTGATCTCGTGTTCACCACCGGAGGCACCGGCCCCGCTGCCCGGGATGTGACGCCCGAGGCGACCCGCGCAGTTGCGGACCGTGAATTGCCGGGATTCGGTGAACAGATGCGGCAAATCAGCCTGCACTATGTACCCACCGCAATCCTTTCACGACAAGTCGGCGTCACACGGGGCAAGGCCATGATCATCAATCTGCCTGGCCAACCAAAATCAATTGCAGAAACTTTGGGCGGAGTACGCAGCGCAGACGGCAAAATCTTGGTCCACGGAATTTTTGCTGCGATTCCGTATGGCCTTGAGCTGATGGGCGGGCCGAGCATCTTGACCAATGATGCGGTCTGTGCCGCGTTTCGGCCGAAAAAATAGCCTGTGAAATCAAGCCGACTCACGTGGAGCACCGGTTGGGTTGTTGCGCTGCTGCTTGCGGGATCCACCTGGGCGCAGTCTGCTGCCGAGCGGTGTAAAGAGTTCCTGGAGTACGGTCTGCCCTCGGATCGCGGCGCTTTACTCTGCCGCTCGGGATTTGCGTTATCGCATGATGAAGATAAAAAAGCGCCGGTCTGGGTTGCTCAGCGCATGACACCAGAGCGATTGGTGAGCCGTGTCCAGCGCTCTAACCGTTTTGCACCGGATCCTGAGCTCCCGAAAGGCAAGCGCGCCGAGCTCGAGGACTATCGGGGCAGTGGTTATGACCGTGGCCATATGGCGCCTGCTGCGGATATGCGTTGGAGCGCGCAGGCCATGGAGGAAAGTTTTTATCTCTCCAATATGGCGCCCCAAGTCGGCCCCGGTATGAACCGCGGTATTTGGAGTGAAATCGAGTCCGCAATCCGGACCTGGGTTGCGCAACGCGGTGAGCTGTTTATCTACACCGGCCCTATTTTTGAGACACTCAAGATCGCCAAGATCGGTCCCAATCAAGTTGCTGTGCCCACGCATTTCTACAAAGTGGTCTTCGACCCAATCCGGGTGGAGACGATCGCCTTTGTCGTGCCGAATTCGCCGCATCCCAACCGGAAGATTGACGAATTCATCACTTCGGTACGTGATATTGAACAGCGGACTGGATTAAATTTTCTAAATCGAATCAACCCCGCGGTACAGGCACTCATTGAAGAAAGTGTGGCAGCAAGCCTCTGGTGACTATGGATCTGAACGCATTGATTGACACCTTAAGTGTTTACGCAGTCCCGGTGCTGTTTGCGATCACAGTGCACGAGGCAGCCCACGGCTACGCCGCCCGTTTTTTCGGGGATCCGACCGCCTGGCAACTCGGGCGAATTACCCTAAATCCCTTAAAACACATTGATCCGGTTGGAACAATCCTGATCCCTGTGGCCCTCGCATTTGCCACCGCAGGCGCATTTGTCTTTGGGTACGCCAAGCCAGTTCCGGTTGATTTCGGAGCGCTGCGTCGGCCGAAGCAAGACATGATCTGGGTTGCGCTTGCGGGCCCTGCTGCCAACTTACTACAGGCGCTGCTCTGGGCAGTCACGCTGCTCGTCTTTATCAGTCCAGGCGATGGGAACTCATTTTTTGGCGCAGTCTGCAAGGCGGGAATACTCGTTAATGTCGTAATGTTTGTCTTTAATCTTTTTCCCTTGCCGCCCATGGACGGCGGCCGGATCCTCGTTGGCCTTTTGCCGATGCAGCCGGCCATGGCCGTGGCACGAATTGAGCCCTACGGATTTTTTATCGTAATGGCGCTTTTGATTGCTGGGGTGATCACTGAGCTATGGATGCGGCCGCTCATGTCGATCACCCTGAGGGCAATCGACTTACTGCTTTTACCCTTGCGCTGAAATTAGAACCGGTCAGCTGCCTGGCAGGTGCCCTTGGTCATCACCGCCTGCGGCAGTGTCATCACCGCCATGAGATTTGGGGAGACGAACACTCCATCGGGATCAATAATCGGGTCAAGATTCGTGCAGCGCAGGTGCAGTGGCTGTGTTAACAGCGCACTGACGCGGCATGCCCGCAATTGCGGCAGGCGGCCCTTGTCGTTATAAACACGCCGCAGGCACAGGAGATGCCCATCGGTTAGATCACTCCTGCGACGCAGGTCTTCATACTCCAGCATGCGGGCCTGTGCCTCGCAGGTTTCGCGATCATCGGGATTGAGCTGCTCATAGCGAAAGATGGTGACGCGAAAATCATCCTCAGCCTCAACCTCGAACGGGCCGGATTTCCACCGTTTTTCTCCATCAAGCAGAACGACACCCCCTGCGACCTCCGCCTTACAACGCGACTCCAGCGGCAGACGCTTTAAAAATTCCTGATGCTTGACATCCCGCTTGTCCGCGAGCTCACGGCCCTGAGCAAAAGCATCGGCCGACCCCAGCCCGCCCGCCAGCACAACCCCCAGTCCAAAGCCGACTAGATTTAATCTGATTTTCTTTTGCATCACGTCATCTTAGTCGTTTTTTTATTCGCCTGTTGCTCATCCGTATATCGTCTACCCCCGCGCCGCCGAAACTACCCCAGTGACATCACGCAGCATAGCCAGGGCCCTCTGGAACTGCTCGCCATCGATGACCTGCAGACTTAAAACCATCGTGATCTGGTCAGATTTTGGAAAGGAGTCAATTTTTGCAAGCGGAATGCGCTCGCGGGCCAGCACCTCCGCGATATCACGAATCAGATCCTGACGTGGCCGAGCGATTAATACCGCGTCCATCAGATAGCGTGCATCTGATGCTCCGGAAGTCTGGCCCCACTCGGTCTCAATCACCCGCTCGGGCGCATCGGTCGACATCCTGAGAAATGTCGTGCACGCCGCGCGATGCACACTCACCCCTCGGCCCCGCGTCACAAAGCCGCGAATTGCATCCGGCGGTGCGGGCTTGCAGCAGCGGGCCAGAGCGGTCAGCATTCGATCCACACCAACCACCAGCACCTGGCCCTTCGCCGCAGTCTTTGGCTTGGCAATCTTCGACAAAATGATCTCTTCTGCCGTGATCTCGGCACGCTGAAGGCGTTCTGCCTCAGGGCTGCCCGATTCGGCTGTCCGATCTCCCGTCTTTTCTGCAAAGCGCTCATCAATCCGGCCCTCTGCAAGATCAAGGGCATGAAACCAAGTGCGAACTTTCTGTCGAGCGCGGCCGCTTTTTAGAAATCCCGATTCGGGACTCATCCAGTCACGGCTCGGACCGCCCTGCTTTACCGTCATGAGTTCAACGGTCTGTCCGGTCTGAAGTTCGGTGGTGAGCGCCACCATTTGGCCGTTCACTTTCGCTCCGCGGCAGCGGTGGCCAATCTCGGTGTGCAGGTGATATGCAAAATCCAGAGGGGTGGCGCCTTTGGGTAACTCAATAATGCGGGCCTTCGGCGTGAGTGCATAAATGCGATCGTCCGCAAGGCGGACCTGAGGGCCTGAGGCCTGGCCCCAGTCCAGCATCTGCCGAATCCAGGAGATGCGATCAGCGTAATTGCCTTCGGAGACCTGGCTTGCTCCGGACTCTTTATATTTCCAGTGGGCTGCAACACCCAGCTCGGCGCGCTGATGCATTTCGTGCGTGCGAATCTGAATCTCAAACGGCCGCCCCTGTGCATCCAAGAGCACGGTATGTAACGACTGATAGCCATTGGCCTTGGGCCGCGTGATGTAGTCATCGAACTCGGAATCCAGCGGCTGCCAGTGGTCATGTAAAAAACCGAGCACCGCATAGCACTGGGCCTCGGTATCGACAAGAATCCGAAAGGCTCGGATATCCATGAGCCCATCGAAATCAAGTCCTTTGGCCTGCATTTTTCGGTGAATGCTGTAAAGATGCTTTGGCCGCCCCGCGACCTGACCCTCGATGCCTGCCTGGCTCAGAAAGTCTCGAAGCCTTGCAATCGTTGTGCTGACAAACGCCTCGCGCTCCTGCCGGGTCTCATCAAGGCGTTGTGCGATGGCGCGGTAAGCCTGCGGTTCGGTCATACGAAAGGCGAGATCCTCCATCGCCCACTTCAACTGCCAGATTCCCAGACGATTGGCCAGAGGTGCCTGGACCTTTAAGGTCTCCTGGCCAAGCCGCCGGCCACGATCAAGTGCTGCCGCATCCTGGGCTTTCATCTGGCCAGCGACAGACTCTAAAGTGGCGATGTGCAAGGCCAGCTGAATGACCACAACCCGAATGTCATCGGCAAGAGCCAGCAGCATACGACGCAGGGTCTCAATTTGGCCCGGCGTATCCTCTGCGCCATCGGCACTGACCCGATGACCAAGTCCCGCCATCCGATGCAGGGCAACCAAGAGCGTGGCGACCTCATTGCCCCACTGCTTGCGGCAGGCCTCGGCCGACTTTGGACTGCCATCGAAATCGGCCGATAGCCGCGTCGCAGTCTCGGTGGCTTCGTCGACCCCAAGGGCCTGCAGCAGCTGCAGCGCACGCGCTACGACAGGAGTTGCTTCTCCACCATTCCGCACAGCAAGTGTCCTAGGACCAGATGGCCCTCCTGGATCTGAGGGGTGTGCGATGAGGGTACCTTCAGGCTGATATCCGCCAGCTCACCCATATCGCGCGGATGAATTCCAGTAAGACCAATGGTGGAAATTCCCGCACCACGGGCGGCCTGCATAGCCATCACAATATTTTTACTGCGACCAGAGGTCGACATCGCGACTAACACGTCACCCTTTCGGCCAAGGGCCTGTACCTGACGGGAAAACACATGCTCATAGCCATAGTCGTTGCCGATGGCCGTGACTGCAGAGGTATCGGTAGTCAATGCAATCGATGGCAGAGGCTTTCGCTCCTGCAAAAAGCGGCCCACCATCTCTGCCGAGAAATGCTGGGCCTCGGCCGCGCTGCCGCCATTACCAACAAACATGAGTTTACCGCCTGACTTTAAGGCATTCACACAACAGTCCACCGCTTTCACCAGCTGCTGCTGAAGCATGCTATCGGCCAGCATATCCTCCATGACCTGGCGAGTGGCCATCAAAGAGATTCGGATTTCATCTTGCATCACGGTTCCTTCTGCAAAAAATCTGAAGCGTTGGCAGCTTAGGCAGCCTCTTCGCGCAGGGCACGCTTGCGCTCATGCTCTTTGAGATGGCGTTTGCGCAGCCGAATGCTCTTCGGCGTGATTTCGACAAGCTCATCATCCGCAATAAATTCCACCGCCTTCTCCAGCGTCAGCTCAATCGGGGGCGTTAAATCGATGTGCTCATCCTTACCGGAGGCCCGCACGTTGGTCAGCTTCTTTTCTTTTACCGGATTGACCACGAGATCATTGTCTCGGGAGTGAATGCCGATAATCATGCCTTCGTAGAGTGCATCCCCCGGGCTGACGAACATCCGGCCACGCTCCTGAAGCTTCCATAAAGCGTAGGCCACCGCATTGCCATCATCCTGCGAGACCAAAACGCCGTTACGCCGATCGATCATGGCGCCTTTAAAGGGGCCGTAGTCATCAAAGACATGGCTCATGAGTCCAGTGCCCCGGGTCATGGTCAGGAACTCGCCCTGAAAACCGATCAGCCCTCGGGCCGGAATGCGATAGTCCAGTCGCACCCGGCCGCGACTATCGGGCACCATATCCAAAAGCTCGCCCTTGCGAACGCCCAAATCCTCCATGACTGGACCCTGATGGTCTTGCTCTACATCTAGGGTTAAGGTCTCATATGGCTCAAGACGTTCACCATCGGCCGCAGTCTTAAACACCACCCGCGGACGAGACACTGCAAGCTCATAACCTTCACGCCGCATATTCTCCAAAAGAATAGTCAGATGCAGCTCTCCCCGGCCAGAGACCACAAAGGTATCGGAATCCTCACCAAACTCCACCCGCAGCGCAACGTTGGACTTCAGCTCGCGCTCGAGACGCTCACGTATCTGGCGACTGGTCACAAACTTACCTTCGCGACCGGCAAGCGGAGAGGCATTGACCATAAAGTTCATGGTCAGCGTCGGCTCGTCAACCTGCAGCATCGGCAGAGGTTCGATGTGGTCTTGGGCGCAGACCGTTGTGCCGATATTTAATTCATCAATCCCATTGATAAGCACAATGTCGCCCGCTTCTGCGACCGGAACCACTTCACGCTCGAGGCCCTTGAATTTCAAAATCTGATTGATGCGGGCTTTTCTCGGCGCACCCTCGGGCCCATCTTGAATAATGACATCCTGCAGGGACTTCAATCGGCCACGGTTAATCCGGCCAATGCCGATTTTGCCAACGTAGCTGGAGTAATCCAAAGAACAAATCTGCAGTTGCAGCGGCCCTTCAGTATCATCAGCCCGCTGGGGCACGTGCTGCAAAATGGCCTCAAATAACGGTCGCATATCGCTTCCCGGCTGATCATGGGCCAGTGTGGCATAACCATTTAAGGCAGAGGCATAGACCACCGGGAAATCCAACTGTTCCTCGGTCGCGCCCAACTTATCAAATAAATCAAAGGTGTGGCTCACCACCCAGTCTGGCCGCGCACCCGGCCGATCAATCTTATTGACCACCACAATCGGGCGCAGGCCCTGGGCAAGGGCTTTACGGGTTACAAATCGCGTCTGGGGCATCGGGCCTTCGACGGCATCCACCAAGAGCAGCACACCATCGACCATCGACAGTACCCGCTCTACCTCTCCGCCAAAATCAGCATGGCCCGGAGTATCAACGATGTTGATATGGGTGCCTTCATAGTCGACTGCACAGTTTTTGGCCAGGATCGTAATTCCACGCTCGCGCTCCAAGTCATTGGAATCCATTACCCGTTCGGCCACCTGCTGATGCCGAGCGAAGGTGCCTGCCTGCTGCAGCAGTTTATCAACGAGAGTGGTTTTGCCATGATCGACGTGGGCGATGATGGCGATATTGCGTAGGGCCCGCATACGGGTCTCCGATCTAAGAATGAAGTGATCGCACCCGACTCGGGTGCAAAAGGCCTGCCGCATCGATCCGGCCGGTGCCAAGAAACTCTCCGGATTCATTTCGAACCCTGCACTGCGAAAGCGGTGCATGGCCAGAGCAGAGAATGGTTTGTCCGTGAAAGAACCGCTCGGTGGCTACTGCATCAATCGCCACCTCAGGCCAGTCACGAATGAGCCAGTCCACCGGCTTTAAAAAACGTAGGCGGCCTTCTGAGTCCGCCCGCTCAATCGACTCAAGCGGCACAATCTCGGGCGCGGCAAGCGGTCCGACGCCGGTGCGACGAAGCGACTGCAGATGGGCGGGGCAGCCCAAGGCGACGCCGATATCTTCGGCCAGAGTCCGAATATAGGTGCCCTTACTACACACAACGCGCACCTCCAGCACCGGCGGATCGAAGCGGGTCAATTCCAGCGCATGAATCGTGATTGACCTCGGTTCGCGGACCACCTCTTCTCCCGATCGAGCGTAGTCGTAAAGCGCCCGCCCATCTTTTTTAATTGCTGAATACATGGGCGGCACCTGCAAACTCTGGCCAAGAAATTTCACCAAAACAGACTCCACCTGTGACCGATCCAAAGCCGGCACCGTCGCCCGCTCAATCACATCACCCTCGCGATCACCGGTCCGCGTGCGGGAACCGAGGCAAATCTCTGCAAGATAAGTTTTATCAGCATCTAAGCCCTGGGCAGCATATTTCGTTGCCTCGCCAAACAAAATCGGCAGCAGTCCGCTGGCCATCGGATCCAACGTGCCCGCATGGCCCGCTTTTTTCGCGCCCAGCAAGTGCTTCACATGGCCCAGGACCCGCTGTGACGAGGGGCCGACCGGCTTATCAAGAAGTAACACGCCATCAACCATTGGATTTCCCTGCCAGGGCCCGATCAATCAGCTCACTCATCGCGATCGCCCGAGCGGTTGAGTCATCCCGAACAAAATGAAGCTCCGGTGTCTGATGAATTTTCAAAAGCCGTCCCAGCCGTGCCCGAAGAAATCCACGGCAAGCGGTGAGGCCCTCTTCGGTCCGGGCGAGCTGCGCAGGATCGTCGGGCAGCACGCTGTAAAAAACCCGTGCGTGGGCGTAATCCGGCGAGACCTCCACATCCGTCAAGGTCACCAGGCCGAGTCGCGGATCCTTGACTTCAAGACGAATCAGCTCGGAGAGGTCACGCTGAATCTGATCCGCTATTCGATGGCCGCGCTCGGAGGGTCTATTGGAGTGTCCGCGCAATTTCCTGGATCTCAAAGACTTCGAGCTGATCGCCCTCTTGGATATCGTCGTAGTTCTTGAGGGTCAGACCGCATTCAAAGCCCTCTTTGACCTCTTTGACGTCATCCTTAAAGCGCTTCAATGAATCAAGCTCGCCTGTCCAGACCACAACGTTATCGCGCAGCAGTCGTACACTGGCTCCGCGCCGTACCAGACCCTCCACCACCATACAGCCAGCAATGTTGCCAAGTCGGGAGACTTTAAAGACCTGACGGATCTGTACGAGACCAATAACATTTTCACGACGCTCTGGCGCCAACATGCCTTGCATCGCGTTTTTCACATCATCCACCGCGTCGTAGATGATGTTGTAATAACGCAGGTCAATGCCATTGCCCTCAGCAAGCCGTTTTGCGGATTGATCAGCCCGCACATTAAAGCCAATCACTACAGCCTTAGAGGCGATCGCTAGGTTGATATCCGACTCGGTGATTGCACCCACTGCGGCGTGCACGATGTTGACCTTAACTTCCTCAGTAGAAAGCTTTTGCATGGCAGAAGCCAGCGCCTCTTGTGAGCCCTGAACATCCGATTTCACAATCAGCGACAGGGTCTTCACACCATCACCCATATTCTCAAAGATGTTTTCCAGCTTCGCCGCCTGCTGCTTGGCCAGTCGTACATCGCGGAACTTGCCTTGGCGGAAAAGCGCGATCTCGCGTGCCTTGCGTTCATCGCCCAAGACCATCATTTCATCGCCTGCCTGCGGCACCTCGGTCATACCGAGTATCTCTACCGGAATAGAGGGGCCCGCCTGCTCGACCTGCCGTCCATTTTCATCGAGCATGGCTCGCACACGACCAAAGGCAGCGCCGGCCAAAATGACATCGCCTTTTTTCAACGTGCCGGACTGGACCAATACCGTGGCCACAGGACCGCGGCCTTTGTCGATACGGGCCTCAACGATGAGGCCCTTGGCCAATGCATCCACGGGAGCCTTCAGCTCCAAGACCTCGGCCTGCAGCAACACGTTTTCCAGCAATGACTCGATGCCCTGGCCGGTTTTCGCTGATACCGCAACAAAAGGAGAGTCCCCGCCGTATTCCTCGGGCACCACCTCCTCTGCCACTAGCTCAGTCTTCACACGATCCGGATTGGCCTCGGGCTTATCGATCTTGTTGATCGCCACCACAATGGGCACCTTGGCCGCCTTCGCGTGGGCAATGGCTTCTTTGGTCTGCGGCATAACCCCATCATCGGCCGCGACCACCAACACCACAATATCGGTGGCATTGGCACCTCGTGCACGCATGGCGGTGAAGGCCTCGTGGCCCGGTGTGTCCAGGAAGGTCACCACACCACGAGGTGTGTCAACGTGATAAGCGCCAATGTGCTGCGTAATACCGCCAGCCTCGCCTGCAGCGACTTTCGTCGCCCGAATGTAATCAAGAAGCGATGTCTTGCCATGATCAACGTGGCCCATGATGGTGACCACCGGCGGCCGCGTGATGGCTGAGGCCTGGGCGACTTTTTCCGCCTCGGTCTCTTCCAGAAACGCCTCAGGATCATCAAGCTTTGCAGCAAAGGCCTTGTGGCCCATCTCTTCGACCACAATCATTGCGGTCTCTTGGTCCAATACCTGATTGATGGTGACCATCTGGCCCATCTGCATGAGTGTCTTCACAACCTCGGCGCCCTTCACCGACATCTTATGGGCCAGATCAGCCACCGTAATGGTTTCAGGCACATGAATGTCGCGGGTCTGGGGCTCTACCGGGGGCACAAACGCGGGGGCCTCCGAAGCGCTTTGTTTGGACTTGGACCTTGGACCGCCGCGCCAGCCGCCCGCACCGCCCGATAAATCGCCACGGGTTTTGATGGTGCGGCGCTTGGCCGCATCGTCCTGCCAGGTGGACGAGAGTTGGGAAGCTTTGAGCTGCTTTTCGCTTTTCTTCTCTTTGGGCCGCTCGCCACCATCCGCCTTGCCCTCTGCCTTTTTAACAGCAGGCTTATGCAGTGTTGTCGACGGTGCTGCCTCTTCCGCCTTCTCCGGGGCCCGTGCCGTTGCAGCGAGCTTGCCGCTTCGGGCCGCAGTCATTAATTTGTTAATCGCTGCGACTTCGTCTTCTACCGCTCTGCGGGCCTCAACACTTTTTGCGGCATCCTCTGCCGCTTTGCGGGCCCGCTCCTGAACAGCGCTTGCCTTTGCGGCAGCAGACGATGATTTTGTGGAGGATTCCTTCGTAGCCTCAACGGCGCGGGCCGCCTCTTCGGCCTCTTGAAGGGCACGGGCCTCGCGCTCGCGCTCGCGCTCAAGCCGCTCCTGCTTTTCTTTTAATTCAGCCTCTTGGCGCGCCAACAACTCTGACTGGCGGCGGCTTTCTGCCTCACGCTGGGCGAGCTCCTGCTCCGACACCACCGGTGCTGCGGGCTCGGCAGCCGCTGGCTCAGCAGTCTCACCTGCCTCGCGTTTCACAAAGACCCGCTTTTTGCGGACTTCGACCTGAATGGTGCGGGACTTGCCCGATCCATCGGCCTGACGGATTTCGGTGGTCTGACGCTTGGTCAGCGTGATTTTCTTGCGCGGCGCCTCATCCGAACCATGGGCCTTACGCAACGAGCTGAGCAGCTGCTCCTTATCGGTCTCGGTCAGCGAATCGGTACCTGCCGACTTCACCACGCCTGCTGCGCGCAACTGATCGAGCAGCGTTTCGACAGGCAGTTTTAACTCAGCGGCAAATTTCTCAACATTATTAGCGGCCATCGGCGGCACCTCCTGCCTCGGCTTCTTCGGATGCAAACCAGTGGGCACGGGCCTTCATGATCAGCTCTTTTGCTCGCTCTTCATCCAAGCCAGCGATTTCCACAAGCTCATCAACTCCGAGGTCAGCCAAATCATCCCGACTGAAGATCTTCGAATCGGCAAGTTTGACCGCGAGATCACGATCCATGCCTTCGAGGTCCAGCAGATCCTGGGTCGTGGTCTCGAGCTTTTCTTCCTGAGCAATTGCCGCTGTCAGCAGCGCATTGCGAGCGCGGTTACGCAGCTCGTTGACAGTATCTTCATCAAGAGCCTCAATTTCCATCATCTCAGCAACGGGAACATAAGCCACTTCTTCGAGCGTGGAGAAGCCCTCATCGATCAGAATATCGGCGACTTCACCGTCAACATCGAGCTTTTGCATAAACGACTCGCGAAGTTTTTGCCGTTCGGTTTCAGATTTTTGCGCCGACTCATCGGCCGTCATGATGTTGATCTGCCAGCCGGTTAACTCCGATGCGAGCCGCACATTCTGGCCGCCGCGGCCAATGGCCACCGCCAACTCGGCCTCATCGACCACCACATCCATGGCATGACGCTCTTCATCGACCACGATCGACGACACATTGGCCGGCGCCAGTGCGCCAATCACAAACTCAGCGGGATCTTCCGACCACAGCACAATGTCCACCCGCTCTCCGGCGAGCTCATGGGTCACTGCCTGCACGCGGGAACCACGCACACCCACACAGGTGCCAATCGGATCAATACGACGGTCCGCCGTAAAGACTGCGATCTTGGCCCGAACGCCCGCATCTCGGGCAGCAGACTTGATGATCAGCATGCCCTGCTCAATCTCCGGCACCTCTAGCTCAAAGAGCTTCATGATGAATTCGGGTGCAGTGCGCGACAAAATGATCTGCGGACCACGTTGACTGCGCTCAACACGCAGCATGTAGGCGCGTACGCGATCACCAGGACGAAGATTTTCTTTTGGAATCATTTGATCCCGCGGCAGCCTGGCCTCGATCTTGCCAGACTCAACAATCACATCGCCACGCTCAAGCCGCTTGACTGTGCCATTGATAATGACCTCGCCGCGCTCCAGAAAGTCTTTCAGGATCTGCTCACGCTCAGCCTCACGAATACGCTGCAGGATGACTTGCTTAGCGGCCTGGGCCCCAATACGGCCAAATTCGATTGGCTCGAGCTCCTCTTCAATGAAGTCGCCCACCTCAATATCTGAAATCTGCTTACGGGCCTCGGCGAGAATAATCTGCAAGTCGTGGTCCTCCAGTTCGCCATCAGGAACCACTTGCCAGCGACGAAAGCTCTCGTAATCGCCCGTGTCACGATCAATCGAGACACGAACATCGACTTCTTCAGAAAAGCGTTTTTTGGTCGCCGAAGCAAGGGCGCTTTCCAGAGCCTGAAACACGATTTCCCGCTCAACATTTTTTTCACGGGCCAGGGCATCTGCCAGCATCATCAGTTCACGACTCATCTTCCACTCTCCTAAAACTTGACTTGGGGCACCAGACGCGCCCGATCTACATCCTCTAATTCAAACTTCAACTCCAGCACTTCGCCGGGCTTGTTCTCCCAGTGCAGCGACAGCGCCTGATCCGGGCCAACCACGAGCAGGCCCTCGAAATTGCGCCGACCTTCAAGCGGCAACTTGAGCCGCAGCTTGATGGCCTGGCCCGCGAACCGCAGGTAATGCTCCCGCTTGGTCAGCGGACGATCCATACCCGGTGACGAGACCTCAAGCCGCTGAAAATCAAAGCCCTCAACGGGCAGCTGATGCACCAGCTGCTTGGAGACCAGCTCACAGTCATCCACCGTGACCATTCGGCTGTGGTCCAAGGTGTCGATAAACACCCGCACCATCCCACCGGGAGTCCGCTCTAGGTCCACTAACTCAAAGCCCACATCGCGGGCCGCCGATTCCACGACTTGCCAGAGATCCGCCATGCCCACCAACGCCTTTCCAACAGCAAAAAAAAATGGGCCTTGTGAAGCCCATTTCTTATTAAAGACGCTGCCCAACCTGCCGAAAAGCGCGTCGTATGTGCTTGATTTTACTGGACTCTCACCCCTGGTGCAAGGCGCTAGGCTCCCTTGGGGCCTTTGAATCCGGGCTTACGGCCGGGTCGGCCCCCGCGTGGCTTGTTGCGGTTGCCGCCATCTGGCCGCTGAGGGGCGGACAACGAGGCTCCCGCGGGCTTAGCAGAACCCCAAGAGGTCTGCAGTGGATTCGGTTTTTTAGGGCCCTGCGGCCGCTTTTTCATGCCACCACCGAGGTGCGATAGGTGGGCATCGGGACCCGAGGGCTGCCATTCGTCATCCGGGTGTGGCTGCGATAAATCCTCATCATCAATCAGCGGCCGGTCATCGGCCTGCACGCGCGCAACGCTGCTGGGTGAGTGCCATTCCTGTGCACCCGGACGACGTGGGCCCTTATTGGGGGGCCGGTTACCACGCGGGTTCGCTCCACGACGCGGGCCCTGGCCACGCGCCTGATCCTGGCTACCACTACGCAGGCCTACGGACTGACACAGCGATTGGACCTCGGTCTCGGCAAGATCGACCGCCTGCCCACGACGTAGGCCCGATGGCAGGGCCACCTGGCCATAACGAATACGAATGAGCCGACTCACCGTCAGGCCAACCGATTCAAACATTCTGCGGACTTCGCGATTGCGGCCCTCGTTGATGACCACACGGACCCAGCGATTGGCCCCTTCACCGCCTGCATCCTCAATGGATTCAAATTTCGCGGGACCATCTTCAAGTGTCACGCCTGCGAGCAGCTGGTCCCGGCCATCAGCACTTAACTCGCCCAGAATGCGAACGGCATATTCGCGCTCGACTTGTGAACGCGGATGCATGAGCCGGTTGGCCAACTCACCTGAGGTTGTGAAGAGCAGCAGGCCTTCGGTATTCATATCCAGCCGGCCAACGGCGATCCAACGGCCAAACCGGACGGGTGGCAGCTTTTTAAAGACAGTAATCCGTTGCTGCGGATCATCGCGGGTGACGATCTCGCCAGACGGCTTGTGATACGCCAGTACCCGGACCGGCGGTGGCGCCACGCGAATACGAATGGGCTTGCCGTTGACCTTGACTTGATCGGAATGCAGGATGCGTTGGCCAATGTGCGCGGGTGTGCCGTTAACCGATACGCGGCCCGCGAGAATCAACTCCTCCATCTCGCGGCGCGAGCCTACGCCGGCATCGGCCAAGACCTTGTGAAGCTTTGGTGGATCGTAATCAAGCCCCGCCCGTGAAGGGCCATCGGTGCGCGGACTGGTGCCCTGCTGCGCAAAAAACGGAATCGGTTCGGCCTCTGGTTCGGCCTCTGCAACGATTAACTCCTGATCCTGCTCACTCAAGATGCGGTCTCCGATAGGCCTGGCAGCAGATTTGCTGCGGTATCACTCCAATTGGCATCTAGGGTGGGCAGCTCTTCCAGCGACCGCAGGCCAAGATCATCAAGAAAATGTCGGGTCGTGGCATAAAGCGCTGGGCGTCCCGGCGCATCACGATGGCCGATGGCCTCAATCCAGCCACGATCCTCGAGCGATTTGATGACTTGTGTCGCCACAGCAACGCCGCGAATGTCTTCAATGTCACCGCGCGTCACCGGCTGACGATAGGCAATAATGGCCAGGGTCTCCATTGTGGCCCGCGAATAACGCGGTGGTTTTTCATTTTTTAATTTATCCAGATACTCACGCATCTCCGGCCGAGTCTGGAAGCGCCAGCCCGAGGCGAGCGGCACGAGCTCCACGCCACGACCAACCCACTCGCGCTGCAAATCTTCAAGCAACAGGCGAATCGTGTCCGCATCGAGTTCATCATCAAAGAGCCGTCTTAGTTCGGACACCGGCATCGGTTCGGTGTGGGCGAGCAAGGCGGCCTCAAGTACTTGTTTGGCTAGGGCCGTATTCATAAATAAAAGTGTTGTGGCGGAGAGAGGGGGATTCGAACCCCCGATGGGCTATTCACCCATACACGCTTTCCAGGCGTGCGACTTAAACCACTCATCCATCTCTCCGCGAGAGGAAGACAAGCCGCAGCCCGGAAGTCTTCTGGCTAGGCAGGTTCAGCGCTGGGGAGTGTAACAGAGACCGAGGGTGTCCACACCCTCGGTTAGCCCTCATGCCGACTGCTTCAACTGATCAAGAATTGCCGGATTTTCAAGCGTTGAGGTGTCCTGCGTGATCTCCTCGCCCTTGGCAAGGGTCCGCAAGAGTCTACGCATAATCTTGCCCGAACGTGTCTTGGGAAGATTGTCGCCAAAACGAATTTCCTTTGGCTTGGCAATTGGCCCAATCTCTTTACCTACCCAGTTCCTCAGGTCAGTTGCAAGTTTCTTTGCCTCATCGCCAGCAGGCCGGGCTGACTTCAAGACCACAAAGGCCACCACAGCCTCTCCAGTTGTGTCATCCGGCCGGCCCACCACCGCTGCCTCAGCAACCAGTGGATTGGCTACCAGCGCCGATTCAATCTCCATGGTTCCCATGCGGTGGCCAGAGACATTCAGCACATCGTCGATTCGGCCCATGATGGTGAAGTAGCCGGTGTCTTTGTCGCGAATCGCGCCATCGCCTGCAAGGTAGAGTCGGCCGCCGAGTTCCTCAGGGTAGTAGCTTTTTACAAAACGATCGGGATCTCCCCAGATCGTACGAATCATCGAGGGCCAAGGCTTTTTCACCACCAGAATTCCGCCCTGCCCGTTCGGAACATCACTGCCCGCCTCATCAACAATCGCGGCCTGAATGCCCGGAAATGGCAGTGTGCAAGAGCCCGGCACCAAGGGTGTTGCGCCTGGCATCGGCGTGATCATGTGGCCGCCAGTCTCGGTCTGCCAGAAGGTATCGACAATTGGGCAGCGTCCGCCGCCGACATTGTTGTGGTACCACATCCATGCCTCGGGGTTAATCGGCTCTCCCACCGAACCCAGTAGCCTTAAAGAATTCAAGTTGTAGTTCTTCGGCGCGGTCGCGGGATTGGCCTCATTGGCCTTAATCAACGAACGAATTGCGGTCGGTGCCGTGTAGAAAATCGAGACCTTGTGGTCCTGAATCATTTTCCAAAACCGTCCAGCATCCGGATAGGTGGGCACGCCCTCAAACACAATTTCGGTGGCGCCACAGGCCAAAGGACCATAGGTGATGTAAGTGTGGCCAGTTACCCAGCCAATGTCTGCAGTACACCAGAAGACATCGCTGTGCTGGATATCAAAGGTGTACTTCATCGTGAGAATGGCATGCAGCAGATAGCCCGCTGAAGAATGCTGCACGCCCTTGGGTTTACCGGTGGAGCCCGAGGTGTACAAAATGAATAAGGGATGCTCAGCCTCGACCCACTCAGGCTCACAAGTATCCGGCTGGCCCTTGCAGATGTCATCCATGTAGACATCGCGGCCTGCAGTCATCGGGATCTTGCCGCCAGTGCGACGATAAACAATCACGTTTTTGACGCCCTCACATCCGCCCAGGCCGATAGCTTCATCCACAGCCGGCTTTAAAGGAATTGCTTTTCCGCCACGGCACTGTTCGTCTGCAGCAATGATGAGCGTGGCCCCCGCATCGACGACCCGCTCCTGCAGGCTCTTCGCAGAGAAGCCGCCAAACACAACCGAATGAATCACCCCCAGCCGCGCGCAGGCCTGCATGGCCACGACGCCTTCCACCGACATCGGCATATAGATCAGGGCGCGGTCGCCCTTTTTGTAACCCATGGACTTGATTGCATTTGCAAGCCGGCAGACCTGCAGATGTAGCTGCCGATACGTAACCCGGGTGACCGTGCCGTCGTCGGCCTCGAAAATCAGCGCAACGCGATCTCCATTGCCGGCCTCGAGGTGCCGATCAAGACAGTTATAGGAGACATTGAGCGTGCCATCATCGAACCACTTGTAAAACGGCGCCTTACTCTCGTCGAGGGCGCGCGTAAACGGTTTTTTCCAGATGATTTCCTCGCGGGCCTGCTTGGCCCAAAACTCGGCATAGTTCGTCTCGGCCTCCTTGCACATCGCCTGATAGGCCTGCATGCTGCCCAGTCGGGCCTTGGCGGCGAACTCTTTGGGCGGAGGAAATACGCGGGACTCGTGAAGTACCGATTCAATTGCCATGTTTTCTGCTCCCTCGCTGATGGACTTAGCGGTTTAGAATTATTATGTTGCAGCGCGACAAGAGCTCGGATGGCCCATAGGATTGCGCGCCTGCTTCTAAAATCTACAGCAAAACAGGGAGTTCTGCCATGGCCGCGATCCGACAAGACGACTTTATCCAGAGCATTGCCGATGCCTTTCAATTCATCAGCTACTACCATCCACTGGACTACATTCAGGCCCTCGGCAGTGCCTATGAGCGCGAGCAGAGTCCTGCGGCGAAAGATGCGATCGCACAGATCCTGACCAATAGCCGAATGAGTGCCGAAGGCAGACGGCCAATCTGCCAGGACACTGGTATTGCCACCGTATTTCTAAAGGTCGGCATGAATACCCGGTGGGAGGGCGCCACCATGACCCTTGCCGAGATGGTCAATGAAGGAGTGCGGCGGGCCTATGGCGATAAAGACAATGTGCTGCGGGCCTCCGTGCTGGCCGATCCCGCGGGCAGCCGAAAAAATACGCGAGATAACACCCCTGCGGTGATTCACTACGACATCGTGGCGGGCGACGGGATCGAAGTGATCTGCGCGGCCAAAGGCGGCGGATCAGAGGCCAAAAGCAAACTCGTCATGCTCAACCCGAGTGATTCAATTGTGGACTGGGTGGTGAAAACAGTGCCCACCATGGGGGCGGGCTGGTGCCCACCAGGAATTTTGGGAATTGGCATTGGCGGTACGCCGGAAAAAGCCGCCCTGCTTGCGAAAGAAGCCTTAATGGATCCTGTTGATATGCCGGAACTGCTGAAGCGCGGGGCACGCAATCGGATTGAAGAGCTGCGCATCGAGCTTTACAACAAAGTCAATGCATTGGGCATCGGCGCACAAGGCCTTGGTGGTCTGACGACGGTGGTCGATGTAAAGATTCTGGACTATCCGACCCACGCTGCCAATCTCCCGGTGGCGATGATTCCCAATTGCGCTGCGACTCGGCATGTCCACTTTCATCTGGATGGCTCGGGCCCTGCACACCTGCAGCCGCCGGCGCTTGAGGATTGGCCCAAAGTCTCGTGGTCAGCTGATGTCGAAAAATCAAAGCGCGTTAACTTAGATGCACTCAAACCAGAGGAGGTCGCCTCCTGGAAGCCCGGGCAGACGCTGCTGCTGAACGGAAAAATGCTGACTGGCCGCGATGCCGCGCACAAGCGCATCAGCGACATGCTGGCCAAGGGTGAAAAACTTCCGGTGGATTTCACCAACCGCGTGATTTATTACGTTGGCCCCGTCGATCCTGTGCGCGACGAGGTAGTGGGTCCGGCTGGGCCAACCACCGCAACCCGAATGGATAAGTTCACCGAAACGATGCTTGCGAAAACGGGGCTCATTGCCATGATTGGCAAGGCCGAACGCGGCCCTGAAGCCATCGAGGCGATCCGCCGCCACCAGTCAGCCTATCTGATGGCAGTCGGAGGCGCTGCCTACTTGGTGAGCAAAGCCATTCGGTCTGCACGAGTCGTGGGCTTTGAGGACCTCGGCATGGAGGCGATCTATGAGTTTGAAGTCAAAGATATGCCGGTGACTGTCGCGGTCGATTCCTCTGGCATCTCGGTCCATGAGACCGGCCCAAAAGAGTGGAAAATCAAAATCGAGAAAATGGTCGCGTAATCTTTTAAAGAGCGGCGATTCCAGCCTTTGCGATCTGTGCATCTTCGCTGGAT
>JAGWWC010000085.1 GCA_018970545.1 Betaproteobacteria bacterium
CCACGATTGTGATGGTATCGCTGATGAAAAAACTACTTGAGAAGCGAGACGAGCGCTTGTTTTTTGCCGGCATCATCATTATCGCTGCGAACGCTGGGGGAGCCTGGACGCCCATCGGAGATGTAACCACCACCATGCTCTGGATTGGAGGTCAAATCACTGCCCTGGAGATCATGAAGGGGTTGTTTATTCCCTCCGTGATCAACCTTTTGGTGCCGCTGACAGTTACCGCTCTTGTTTTGCGCGGCAAACCTGTGATCGCTCCGCAGCGCCACGATGATCAGAGCGCCATTATCAAGACACCGCAGTTTGAGCAGAATCTAATGTTTTTTCTAGGTCTTGGAGTCTTAATTGCGGTACCTGTTTTTAAGACACTCACTAATCTCCCTCCGTTCATGGGAGTCATGTTTGGTCTGGGAATTCTTTGGCTCATAGGTGACTTGATCCATCGCCAGAAGGCCGACGAAGATAAGCACCATCTGACACTCGCTCATGCGCTCTCTCGCATCGACATGAGTTCAATTACCTTCTTCATTGGCATTTTGCTTGCCGTCGCAACACTCGAACACGCCCACATTTTGTCAGCGGTTGCTGCATGGTTTGATCACACGATCGGCCGACAAGACCTAATTGTGATGGTCATTGGGCTGATCAGTGCGGTTGTCGATAATGTGCCACTCGTTGCTGCATCAATGGGCATGTACAGTCTTGAGCAATACCCCCCCGACAGCTTTATATGGGAATTCTTAGCCTATTGCGCGGGAACCGGGGGCTCGATTCTTATTATTGGCAGCGCTGCCGGAGTCGCCGCTATGGGTCTCGAGAAGATTGATTTTATTTGGTACGTCAAGCGAATTAGTCTGTATGCGCTCCTTGGTTATTTTGCGGGCGCAGTTGTCTACATCGTGCAATACAATCTATTACATTAGAGTTTTTCGGAAGGGCATCCGTCCAAAGAATAAGAAGCAGAAGAAGTACTAAGAAGAAGAATACCCAGGCCGAAAGCAATTGGCCGAAACTCCAGCCAGGCCTGCGGGCCTGGTTTTTTATTGGGCGGACACCCGCTAGCGCAAGAAATCCATCTCCAGTCGGGCGCGCAGGCTGCCCAACTGCGAGAGGGCCTCAGAGAGCCGCTCAACCTCGTGCGAGTTCAACTGATCGAGGTCCAAAATATTTGGAGAGGCCTCACCCGGATCCTGCGACTCGGCCCGGCTAGCGTACTCCAGCTGCGCGCGCAGCCGATAACGCTGTAATACATTGAAGGCATCCCGCATCTGCTGTGATTCCGATGCGCTCATGGATTGTTTCTCAACCAGGGCTTTTAGCCGCTCATCGGTTGAGGTCTGGGAAATGCCCTTGGCGAGTGCCAGCACCCGCGCGAAACAAACTACGGGAGCGGTACCGCCACGCTTCATCTCCAGCTGTGCGGGCGCGAGCCAGTCCACCCGATAACCACGCTTGCGCAGCGCTCGGGCCAAGCTTACGCGGACACTGTTGCACGTGAGGCTCTCAACCCCATCGTGCATCGCGTCCTGGGCGAGCGAACGCAGGAAAAGCTGATGGCCTTCCACCTGATCCGATAGCCACTGGCGCAATGCGTCTGCGAGCTGCACTTCGCCGTAAAGGCCGCGGAAATCAAGAAAGATATTTGCATCCAGAACGGCCTCGGGCTGAGGCGAGCGCATCCACGCACTCAGGCTGTCGCGCCATTCCGCGGCACTTTTGCACCACTTCTCATTCATGGCCATAACGCCGCCTTTGCACAGCGGAAAGCCGACGTCCGCCAATCCCTGGTTGATTGCCGCTGCAAGCTTCATGAATCGGCTGCGAAAAGCTGGGCCATCGGCTTCAAAAATAATGGCGTTATCTTGATCAGTGGCAACCGTTTGCTCTTCTCGGCCCTCAGAGCCCAATGCCAGCCAGGCCCACGGCGGCATCGGACCCAACTGATCTTTCATTTGAGCCTCAGTCAGCTGAATCACTCTGCGAGTGAGGCCATCGTTTAAATGGCTCACCAGTCGCGCCAGTGAGGTCGCAGCGACCCCCTGGCCCAAAAGCCTGCGGGCTAAGCGCAGCACCTCTTGGGAGCAGAGCTTGAGCGCGCCAAGGCTTTCGGCCTGCTCAATGCTCGCCGACAGAATCCGCAGGCTGGAACGCTGAAAGCTCACCAAATCGCCCTCAGAGATCAACCCAACCAGTAATCCATGCTGTAGCACCGGCAGGTGCCGGACCCGATGGCGGGCCATCATGAGCATGGCCTCTAAAGCGCCGCTGTCGGCATCTATGGTTTTCACCCCGGTGCTCATGACCTGCTGAATCGGTGTGCTCAGGGGCAGCTGGGGCAGGATCACCCGACTGATCAGGTCGTAGCGGGTCAAAATGCCCTGCACAGCGCCCGAGGCGTCACAGACCAGCATGGAGCCTGCCTTTGCGGCGTCCATGGCCTCGAAGGCCTGCTTCAGCGAGGTCGCAGGCAGGCATGAAAGCGGGCCTTTCCGAATTAACTGACCAACGCGTTTATCAAGGGCCAGCTCGGTCAAATCTTGCTGCAGCGCATCAGACACGGTGTTATTCCCTAAGTAGACATGTGGCGAGACTCAAAGTATCTTGCGATCCCAACAAGCATTACAGCACCCCGGGCTTTGGGGAAAAAGCCTGGCTGTTGCAGCAGATCAAAAAAGGGGACAAATTTGTTGGGAACCGTGGTCGTCCTGAAGGGCCTCGCCGAATTCGCGGGTCTCTTACTTGTCGGACAGGGCTTGGTGTATGTCTTAAGTTTCGGCAAACACGAGGTCAACGCCGTCTATAGGATGTTCCGCCTGCTGACCTCCCCCATCGTTCGGGCGGCCCGGGTCATCACACCAAACAAAGTTTCGGATCGTCATGTGCCCTTTGTGGCCCTGATGCTGCTCTTTTGGATCTGGCTGTTTCTCTCGTACACCAAGTTCACCATGATGCTGGAGCAGGCCGCCTGATATGAAATTCTTAAACGCCTGGTTTTATACCCAGATCGCCAACTGGGCCATGATCTTTAAAAAATATGAGATCGCAGCCGACTATTGGGTACGTGCCGCTCAAGAACGTTCGGGCGAGAAGCGGGCAATGGCACTTACCGTTGCTGCCACTTGCAAGTCAGAGCTGGGGCGAAATCCTGAAGCCGAAGCGTTGCTCCGAAAGGGCTTAGATATCCAGCCCGACTATGCAGCAGCCTGGTTTAACCTCGGGTTTCTGATTCAAAAGCGGTCAGGCCACGACGAGGCCCTAGAGTGTTTTGACAAAGCGATCCGATTCCACGAAAAAATGGATCGGGCCCACTACGGCCGAGCCCTGTCGCTCATCGCCTTAAACCGGCCCGAGGAAGCCAAAGCCGCGCTCGAACGCACCATCGATTTGCAGCCGATGAGTCCCTATGGCTACTACCAGCTGGCATCGCTGCACCATAAGCTGGGCGATGAGAAGGCCTGCATTAAATTAGTTCGCAAGCTGCATAAGTTCGAGCCACAGCTGGCCGCGCAGCTACAAAAAGAAACTGGCGTGCAGGCGGGTGTGGAAGACCCGTTTGCTCAGTACAGAAAATAAATGGGAGAAGGTAAATACCCAGGGGGGACCGAATTGATTTTAAGAAACGGCGGGATAAGCCGGAGTGGCAGTAAAACACTTCCTTTAGGAGGACTTTGATGCAGTTAACAGAAAAGCACCAGGAGTACTGGTCGAAAACCTTAAGGCTGACGGCAGTACTGCTGGCCATATGGTTTATCGTCACCTTCGTCGTGGGTTTTTACGCCCGCGAATTGTCGTTTAACTTTTTCGGCTGGCCGTTCGCCTTTTACATGGGCGCACAAGGCTCTTTGATCATCTACATTCTGATCATTTGGTATTACGCCAAATCGATGAACAAGCTTGATCAAGAGTTCGGCGTAGCTGAAGCTGAGGAGGACTGATCATGGCTGGAATGATGGATTCTCACAACATTGAAGCCAAATCCCAGAAAGACTTTACAGCCCAGCTGAAAAAGGTCTATGGCTTTTACACTGGAGGCTTTGTAGCCTTCGTAGTTGTATTGGGTATCGCCGAGCAAATGGGCCTGACTCGCGAGATGATGGGTTATGTGTTCTTGGCTGCGACCGTGCTGCTGTATGCGGGCATCGGAATTATGAGCCGTACCAACGACGCTGACGAATACTACGTCGCCGGCCGCCGCGTTCCCGCTGTGTTTAACGGGATGGCGACGGGCGCCGACTGGATGTCAGCAGCCTCGTTCATCGGTATGGCCGGTGGCCTGTATCTGCAGGGCTACTCGGGTCTCGCCTTCATCATGGGCTGGACTGGCGGCTACTGCCTGGTGGCGCTCTTTTTGGCACCATTCTTGCGAAAGTTCGGCCAGTTCACCATTCCCGACTTCCTGGGCGCCCGCTATGGCGGCAACATTCCACGCTTAATCGGCGTGTTGATCGCCATTCTCTGCTCCTTCACCTATGTGGTCGCTCAGATTTACGGCGTCGGGCTAATTACAACCCGCCTGACTGGGGTGAGCTTTGAAGTTGGTGTTTATCTTGGTCTTGCCGGAATTCTGGTCTGCTCCTTCCTAGGCGGTATGAAGGCCGTGACTTGGACCCAGGTCGCCCAGTACATCATCTTGATCATCGCCTACATGATCCCGGTGGTCTGGCTGTCGGTGAAACAGACTGGGTTCCCGATTCCCCAGCTCATTTATGGCCAGCAGTTACAAAAAGTGACCGAGCTGGAGAAGAAG
>JAGWWC010000086.1 GCA_018970545.1 Betaproteobacteria bacterium
TCCAGCAAAAACCCACTGGGCCCTTCCCATCAATGAACCCCCTTTTACGGGCTACCCATTGCGGCCGGGCATCACCTTCACATATCTGGGTCTGAAAGTGGATCACGATATGCGCGTTCTCATGCAGGGCGCCAGTGGTGTTGATCATTCTGAGAATCTGTTTGCAGCAGGAGAGATCTGTGCAGGCAATGTGTTGGGCAAGGGCTATGTCGCTGGCGTGGGCATGACGATCGGAACAGTTTTCGGTCGTATCGCGGGGAGAAGCGCTGCCCGCGCGGCAGGATATCAAGCTCAGTCAGTGTGATGTGATGGGTCAACAGGCGGTTCAGTATTCTTATTCAATAAGGGAGACGTTTTTAGAATGAAAAAAAATTTACGTTTTGTGACGTTAAGCGTTTTTGCCATTGCTTTAACAGGCTGTGCAAGCGCCCCGATCCAGCTCTCGCAGATGGGCTCCTTTCATGTGGGGGGCCGAGAGGTAGTGCTCAGCGGAAAGCCGATTAAAGAGGTGTTGTTTGCACCGGGAGGGGTTCCTGCAAAAGTGGATCCCAACGGCGTGTACCAAGTGGAGCAGATGTATGTCCAGTACTTTATTCCGCAAAATCCGCGCGGCAGTTTTCCTTTGTTGCTCTGGCATGGCGGAGGTCTCTCCGGGGTCACTTACGAAACCACTCCGGATGGGCGCGAGGGATGGCTGAATTACTTCGTGAAAAAGGGCTGGGCCACTTACAACTCAGATGCGGTGGAACGCGGCCGATCGGGCTGGGCGATGTATCCAGACATCTTCAAGACAGAACCGGTTTTTCTAACAAAAGAGAATCCCTTTGAGCGCTTTCGAATCGGTCAGGGTGCCGGGTCATACAACAAAGATCCGAGCAAGATGAAGCTTTTGCCTGGCAATCAGTTTCCTCCAGAAGGCTACGATAATTTCACCAAGCAGATCGTGCCCCGCTGGACGTCAACAGATGAACCCACCATTGCTGCCTACACGGAATTGGTCGACAAAGTTTGTCCCTGTGTTCTCGTTGTGCATTCCCAGTCCGGACTATTTGGCGCCCGTGTTGCTCAGGCCCGCCCCGACAAAGTAAAGGCCTTGGTGTTGGTTGAGCCGGCAGCACTCGGCCCAATTGCCGATGCTCCCAAACTCAAAAATGTTCCACTTTTGGCGATTTACGGTGATTACATTGAGCAGGACTCGCGCTGGCCCACCATACGTGGCAATGGGATCAAATTCTACGAGGCCCTCAAAGCGGCGGGCGGCACTGCAGATGTGATTGATCTTCCACGCGTTGGCATCAAGGGAAATTCCCATATGATCATGATGGATCGCAATAGCGATCAGGTGGCGGGTGTGATTCAGGACTGGCTCAGCAAAAAAGGGCTCTACCGTTAAGGGCAAGCGATCGACATGTCAGCTGTGATAACGACCACACTGCCCTCAAAGGCGGCCGAGGAAGCAGCCCGCGTGATGGGCATCTGTAATTCCTGCCGCTACTGCGAGGGGTTTTGCGCGGTTTTTCCGGCGATGGAGCGCAGGCTCGCTTTTTCCTCCGCCGATCTTCATTACCTTGCCAATCTCTGCCATAACTGCGGCGCCTGCTTTCATGCCTGCCAGTACGCGCCGCCTCATGAATTCAAAATCAACGTGCCCCGAGCGATGGCCGAGGTTCGGCAAGAAACTTATGTAGAGCATGCCACCCCCAGGGCAATGGGCCGGCTGTATTCCCAACAAGGGATGGCAATCGTGAGTGCCGCATTGATCGGATTTGTTATTTCTCTGATCGCTGCAGTCATGACACTGAAAGATTCGAGCCGCCTTTTCCAGTCAGGCGGAGAGCGCGGCTTTTATGCGGTGGTGCCCCACGAGGCCATGGTGGCCATATTTGGCAGCGCGTTCCTTTTGGCACTGTTGTCCATGGGAATCAGCTGCCTTCGATTCTGGTGGCGAATCCGGGCCGCAGGCTCCTCGGCAGCCTTGAGGGCGGGCGATGGCATGAAGACGATCGGTGCTGTGTCGACTCTGCGTTACCTGCACGGGGGCGGGGAGGGCTGCCCCAGCGGATCCGATCGGCCCACTAGTGCGCGGCGTTGGCTACACCATTTGGTGTTTTATGGCTTTTTGCTGTGTTTCGCTTCGACATCAGTGGCCACGATCTATCACTATCTATTGGGATGGCCAGCACCTTATCCGTTGCTGAGCCTGCCCGTGGTCTTGGGCACCATCGGTGGACTGGCCATGACCATTGGCTGCCTCGGAATTTATCGGGACCGCTATCGACGCGACCGCAATCTGATCGCCCACGATCAGAAATCGATGGATCTTGGATTTGTTACGTTGCTGCTGGCAGTCGCCGTCACCGGCCTAGTACTGCTGGCTATCCGCGAAACGAGTCTCATGCCGATTGCCCTGATCGTGCACCTTGCAAGCGTGATGGCCTTATTTTTGTTGCTGCCCTACAGCAAATTTGTTCACGGCCTCTACCGAGCCCTTGCTCTGCTGTACTACTATCGGGAAAAGCGACAGCCGAATCCTTTCGCCTCATCCGAGGCCTAACGCATCCCCCGCTTTGCGACAAACGGCGGGATCAAAACCGACGGATGATGCTCGCACTGACTGTTCTGGGATGAATCAGGGCGGGGGCGGCATTGACGGCATTACCGCCAACTCTGCCAAAGTCTTCAATCTCTAACGACAAGCTCAGGTCCTCTGACATGGGGATCAGAGCGCCAATCGCGAAATATGGCCGAGTCTCGGTTTGTTTTGAGGATTGTGAAAATGCGCCCGAAAGCCTGAATCCCGAGAGGTCATGCTCGTTGGTGACTCGGGACAGCCCCAATTTCACGAAGGGCGAGATGGCACCACCTGGCAGCAAAGAGTATCGAAAGGATGCTGCTACCGCCGAACCCTTGTGCCGTGATGAGGTGTAGTTAAAAGCCTCGCCGTCGTTGGCGGTGAATATTCCAGCGGAATTTGTTTTCCCAAGTTGGCTGTATGCGATTTCCACCGCATAGAAACGATTGAACTGATAGCCACCAAGAATTTTGTAGGGAGTATCCCGACTCTCAAACCGTGACCAGCTCACCGACGAGAACTTGGGATTATTAAAATCCGTTACTCCCGAGCCGAGCCCAAGGTAGACCCGGCCGATCTCGGGATCCCTCTGAAAGAGAGAAACCTGGGCAAAAACGGGGGCAGCGACAACAATGCCGAGGAGTAAAGCCGCAAAATTTTTCATGGCTTACCTTTCAATGAAGCTCCTCGTCTTGCCGAAAATCTATCGAGGAAAAATTCAGAATGAGTGACAGTCCCGGAGTCTAGGCCCCAGTAACGCAACGCGTCAACAGTCCGGCCTCGTGATGTGGCCCTCAGCGAATTGCATCACCCACTGAGAGTTGGACTGCATCTCGCCTGAGCTGGAATTGCCATGCTGGGTGGGGACCCTGCAGAATAAAGTTGTCGTTTCGCCCGCGGATCCAGTCCCCCTCGGGCAGGCCGATGACAGTCTCATCCGGATGAAGCGTGAGAAATTCAGAAATTCGCTGGCGCCGCGTCTCCCCCTGGTGACCAGGCGGCGTAAAGTCGGTGAAATGACAATTCAGCTGAAAAGGAACCAAGCCAAGCGCGCCAAGCCCCCCGGGGTCGATGATGGGCATGTCATTGGTGGTCTGAATGCTTGGGCACGCGATCACCGATCCTGCGCTCGATCCAATGTAAGGTAGTCCCCGTCGAACAGCGGTTCGAATCACCTCCAACCATTCCCTTTGACGGCACTCGGCCAGTAGTCGGAAAGTGTTGCCCCCACCGATAAAAATTACGTCGGAGTCATTCAAAGAGGTGGCGGCTGGCTTGAGATCATCCGCGCTCACCACTGGCAGCCCGAGCGGCAGGAAGGCTGCTCGGACCAGTTCGGTGTAGTCGCTCCAGCGGGTTGTCACGCCTGCAAAAGGGAAAAACACGATGCGGCCCCTGCCGGCTACCAATTCGGAGATGGCCTGCAGCGCATGGCCAAGATAGCCCCCTTCAGGCGTTCGGGAGTTAGAAAGCAGTAGAAGATTCATGTTCAAATCAGAGTTTAGAGCAGAATTAGATCAAAGCGAATGTCGAAAACATGAGGCAAGAAGAGGCAGCCGTTGCCGCAAAATTCATCTTTGAAAACCTAGACCTCAAAGACTTAAGCGTCTGCGTGAATTTTGGTAGCGGAGACGTAACGCGTTTGTTAGCGAAAAAGCCTTGGATTGAGGATCATCTGTTTTCACCGCTACGCCGAGAGGGCGTCAGGATCATTCACGTTGACCAATTGAGATGCGCAGGTGTTGACATCATTTGTGATCTGGGGGCTCCACGAGCTTTTGATTTTTTAGACCAGTTTCAAACACCTCGCTTGCTGATATTGGCAAATGTGATGGAACATCTGGAGCGGGAGTTAAGAGATCAAATCTTGCCCAGAATATATGCGGCAATGCGCGTTGGTGATGCGCTTTTGGTAACGGTTCCTTTTGACTATCCTTATCACCCCGACCCAATCGACACCATGTTTCGCCCTGACCCACTCGATTTAACGAGCCGAGCCCCCCTGAATTGGGTCGGGCAGGCAATCGTTGAG
>JAGWWC010000087.1 GCA_018970545.1 Betaproteobacteria bacterium
GGCTATCCCGCAGGTGCATCTGCATGCTCATGCCGTGGGTCTTGCCGTTGATCCGCTCTTCTGCGGGGTGCCGGAATTCAATGTGCGATAAGCGATAGGTGTTGCCCAGAACGGTCAGCGCGCCGCCTGCGTTGTAGTTCAGCTCAAGGGTTTTACCGGTATCCAGAACCTTAAAGAGCGAGGGCTTGAATTCGAAAGCAATCGGCGGAAGGTCAACGCCAACACCGTCGCGAAGATCAATCGGCGACTGAAAACGGCCCTTCTCACAAAGGCCATAACTCGCATGCAGCTTGCCCCATGACTGGGGACCGCGCTCGCCGTCGTAATCCCAGGGCGCCGGTGCAACTGGGCGGCCAGTTGCTGGCTTCGGAGCAGCGGCCCGCGGCGCGGGAGTGGCGGGACGCTCTGGCGGGGGTGGTACTGAATCGGTGGAACGAATCACAAGCTCACCTGAGCCTGCCATCCGCTCACGGAGGGCCTGACGAACCGCTTCGTTGGGATCCGATGGGGGGGCGGCGGGCTGCTGAGAGACCTTCATCGCCGGAGTTCCGTTAATCGACATCGGAACCGGCGCAGCCTGTTTGGTGGCGGCGGCCTGCCTTGCTGGGGCCGCTGCGGGCGACGGCTGCGCAGGCTGCGGTGCGGGGGCCGCAGCAGGAGCGGCCTGGGCCTGGGGCGCAGAAGACGCAGGCCCCGCAGCAGGAATAGGTGTGATCTGAATCGGACTGGCCTTGGGCAGAGGTGCCGGCGGATCCGCAGCGAATGCTGTGCTCAGCAAAGTCAAAAACCCTAGGGCCATTAGGCCCCGCAGGGGAAGAGCGTTATTTTGGCGGCGACGGCGAAGCACGATCATGGAAGCGTTTCCTCTCATCACCAGAAACGGCCCGACCACCGAATGTGTTTAGGGCGCCCCGCCCTGCCCCGGGGCTACTTTACTGGCCCAGGCCCTGGCGCATGAGCGCAAAGGGGGCCTCGACCGTGCGGGCCACAAACTGAGGAAGATCCGGCAGCACAATCATGAGCACCAAGAATGCGAGTGGCACCGTAATCGCAAAGCCAACTGAAAACAGATTGAACTGGGGGCTGGTCCTCGCCAGCACCGCCTGAATCACATTAAATAGCAGGTAGACCACGATCGACGGCATCGAGAGCACTAGCCCGAGTTGAAAAGCCCGCGAAATGAGTACGGTCACCGCCGGCAGTGACCAGACGCTAGGCCACTGACCAAACGGCAGGGTCTTAAAACTCTCGATGACCACTTCCAGCACCGCCAGATGGATATTGAGCGCAAACATCAGCGCGAGCGTGGTGAGGCCAAGAAACTCTCCCACCAGGCCAGAGGCCAGGTTGGGGTCACGAACATAGTTGGTGGCAAAACTTAAGCCCGTGAGGTTGGATAGCACCTCGGCTGCCACCTCAACGGCCATCAGGCCCAATCGAATCAAAAATCCGATAAAGACCCCGATGAGCAGTTCGGTGCCGGCCGCAACGAAAGTCGGCGGCGTCAGCCCAAAACCTTTGGCCTGCTGCACCAGCCCAGGAAGAATCGCAATCGCAATGGTCAAGACCACCATCAGACGAAGCCGCATGGGAAACGCGCGAAACGCAAACAACGGCATCGAAAGAAAGATTCCAAACAGCCGCAGGGAGACCAACATCAGCCCCGTGGCCCACTGCATGAAGAAATCTGCAGTGATCGTAAGCATGGATTACGAGGTCACCGAAGGAATGCGAAGAATGATTTCCCTCAGGTAATCCGAAAACAGCGCCAACAATGGCGGGCCGGACAGAAGAATCACCAAAACCATGACGATGATCTTGGGCACAAAGGCGACCGTGGTCTCATTTAATTGCGTGGCGGCCTGCAAGATGCCAATGATCAAGCCCACAATCAGCAGCGCCAGCAGAATCGGTCCGCACAGGACCAGGGCCATCCGCAGGGCCTGGAACACCAACTCTATGACCAGCGTTGCATCCATTATGGACCGCCCGATGCGTAGCTCTCCACCAGCGATGCCGCCAGCAGTCCCCAGCCATCGGCCATCACAAAAATAAGGAGCTTTAATGGCAAGGAGAACATCATGGGTGAGACCATCACCATACCAAGTGAAGTCAAGATGCTGGCCACGGCAAAATCAATGGCCAGAAAAGGCAGAAAAATCATGAATCCGATGATGAATCCGGTTTTGATTTCCGAAATCGCAAAGGCCGGAATCAGCACCGTCATCGGGATGTCGTCGCGGCTTTGAATGGGCTTGCCGTAGAGTCGAGCGAACAGATTTAAATCATCCTGGCGCGTCTGCCGCAGCATGAAGGCCCGAAGCGGCTTTGTGCCTTCCGCGACCGCCTGATCAAAGCTCAGCTTTTTTTGCGTGTAGGGGATGTAGGCCCGATCGTAGATGGGATCCAAGACCCCCGGCTTCATGATGAATAGCGTCAGAAACAACGACAGCCCAACGAGCACCAAATTCGGGGGCATGGTCGTCAGGCCCAGGGCCTGACGCAGCAAGGCAAAGACAATCAAAATTCGGGTAAAGCTGGTCATCAACATCAAGGCCGCCGGAATGAAGGTCAGCGCTGTGAGGACAATCAATGTCTGCACTGGCACCGAGTAAGTATTGCCGGAGACCGTCACCAGGGGCAGAGACTGAGCATAGGCGGTCGCGCCCAGCATCATTACTCCCAAGGCGGCACTGGCCAGGCCACAGAGCACGAAGGTGCGATGCGGTTTCATTTTTTCGGCTTTCGTAGAAGTTCAGAGAGCCGGGCAGCAAAATCCATAGGCGCAGGAGAGCTGCTCAACCCGGCCACCTCTTGCGGAGAGAGTTCAGCGATCAGACTGATCTGATTGGCGGTGTGACCTAAGACATAGACACGGCCGACCACACTGGCAATCACAATCCGCTCACGCGGGCCTAGCGACTGAACCGACAGAATTCGAATCGATGAACTCGGCACCGTCGAGGTCATGTTTTTATGGACAAGCCAGGCAATCAACACCACCACGCCCGCCAATAACACCAGGGTGATGAAGGTAAGCCAAATCATGCCACCGCCGCTGGAGGCGGGCGCATAAACCGATGCAGCAATGGACCCCGCACTGGTGGTGCCAGCTGCGGGGGGAGCCCCGCCACTGGCCTGCGCGAGCGCAGAAGAAGCAGCCCCCGAGAGGGCTGCAAATACTACTAAGGAGAACTTCGAATGAACGGCTGCCGAAGTGGCAGACTGGAAATCGACAGCGGGAAAAAGACGTTGATCAGGGGGGCTGGCCGGCGGTAACTGGGGTGAGGTGTTGGGTACTACGGCCATTCAATCCCCCTGTGATTGGATCCTATCGATTGATCTTTCTGAGCCTCTCTGCCGGGGTAACGATGTCGGTCAGGCGAATGCCGTAACGATCATTGACAATGACCACCTCGCCCTGCGCAATCAGGCAGCCATTGACCACTACTTCCAGCGGCTCGCCCGCAAGCATATCAAGTTCGATCACAGAACCATAGGACAGTGCCAGCAGGTTACGGATCTGCATCTTGGCTCGGCCCAGCTCGACGGTGACCTGGACCGGAACATCGACAACAAGGTCAATGTCATTGAGTACGGCTGCAGCCCTCGGGCCTGCGTCCGAATCCAGCTCGTCATAGTCAGCGGGACGCACCGCGGCGGCGGCCCGATCCTTAAGGCCTTCGGCAAGGTTATCGCTGCCGGGTGTGGTGTTCTCTGCCATCTTGTGTTCCTTCCTTTCCTGCAAAAATTACTGCAAATTCACGAGTTGATGTTACAAAGCACAAATCATGCCGAGGCCATTGCCTCTGGCGCAGACGCGACATCGCGCTGCTGATAAAACTCCCCGCGCTCCTGCGCACGCATCATGCTGGGGCCTAAGCGGCCCTTCTCCAGCGGCGCCTTCAGATACTCCGCCGGGTGTTGGATGCTGTTGACCTTAACGGCGTAGCGGCCGTTTTTAACGCCGTATTTGCCTCGAATCACCGGTAACCCATCTACATAAACCGTGACCGGGTCGACAATCTCAATGGGGATGATCTCGCCTACTGCCATAGAGAGCACATCGCCCAGATGCATCTCTTTTCTGGCCAGCACTGCGACTGCCGTCACGGGAGCAGACTGGACTTCGTTATTCAGTTTGTCCACCCAGACCTGATCGGGCTCGGAGACAAGCTGCATGTTTTCGTATAAAACGCCCTTTAAGGGCTCTAAGACCCAAAACGGGATGCACAGGTCCACATCGCCTTCTCGGCCGTTGATGTCGATGGTGAACTTGGCGTGCATCACCATCTCCTGGGGGCTGGTGATTTTCGCAAACGCGAAGTTCGTTTCCTGGCGCATGAAGTCAAACTTCATCTCATGGACCGACTTCCAGGCT
>JAGWWC010000088.1 GCA_018970545.1 Betaproteobacteria bacterium
AGCTACACGGCGATGGACCCCAGACCATTCAAGTGCTGGCCGCACTGGCCACTGCCTATCAGCGCGAGGGCTCGTATACCTCCGCCATCGTGACCTATCGTGAAATCTTCAAGCTGCTGGGCGGGCTCAAAATCCCGCCTTCAGCAGCCATCTCTGCAGAGGACCTCATTCCATTTGGCAAGGCCGTGACAGCCTATGCAAAAACCCTCAAGGACCCGGCGCAAATTCAGGGGCTTTTTTCCGAGGCATTTGACGCCTTTCAGTATGTGCGGCCCGACAATGTCGCCCAAGTCATTGCCCAATCGGCAGCCCGGCTCTCCGATACAAACCCAGAGATGCAGCAACTTCTGGATCAACTCGCTCAGGCAAAGCGTCGTCGTGACATCACCAACACCGAGCTAGTCTATGAAATGGGACTGCCCGCCGACCAACGCAGCAAGATTGTCGAGGACCGCCTGACCGGCCGACGCAAGCAAGCCGACGATGAGATCACCTATTACGAATACGAGCTGTCGCAGAAATTTCCGGACTATCTCAGCCTGATCAAACCAAAGCCCTTGACGCTACTGGAGATGCGGCGTCGTCTGGGCGCCCAGGAGGGGGTTGTGTCGTTTCTGGTGGGTAGGAAAGAGGCCTTTGTCACCCTCATTCGCCGTGATGGCATCTTTATTGGAGAAGTAAAAGAAAACGAGAAAAGCCTTACGGATGCCGTGACTGCATTGCGTCGTGGTCTTGAAATTCAAGGCACGACTGTGATTGATTTTGATCTAGAGCGATCTCATCAGCTCTTCAAGTCGCTTTTTGGCGAAGTTGAACCGCAGCTCAAAGGCCTGACCCATTTGGTCGTTGCCCCAACCGGCGCGCTGGCGAGTCTGCCGTTTTCGATTCTGGTCACCCAGCCCGCAAAAATCAATCGCTATCGCGAGGCCGCTTGGCTGGTGCAGCAGGCATCCATCTCCCACGTGCCATCGCTGAATGCTTTTTTCAGCTTAAGAACAATCGATCGGCCCATAAAGCCCGAGAAAAAACTCTTTGCGATCGGTAATCCAGCGCTGCGCGGAAAAAGTCAGCGCGTTGTGAATCCAAATGCCTCGCCACTAGCAACCAGCTGCCGGCAAGAGGGGCCCGTGCCGTCAGAGCTGATTTCAAGTCTTTTGCCCCTGCCCGATACCGAAAGCGAGATTGCATCCGTAAGCCGCGCCCTTGGTGTGACGGGGAAAGATCATCTGCTGGTAGGCGGCAACGCCACCGAAGAGGCCTTTCGCAACCAGTCGCTTGATGCTTATCGTGTCCTTTACTTTGCCACTCACGGGCTGCTGCCGGGGGAGCTGAAATGCCAAGCCGAACCCGGACTCGTACTCACGCCGCCGGACCAATCCACCGATCGCCAAAACGATGGGCTGCTTGAGGCCAGTGAGATCGCTGCCATGCGTGTCAATGCAGACCTGGTGGTGTTATCCGCGTGCAATACCGCTGGTGCAGGCGGGCGCTTCGGAGGAGACGCGCTTTCGGGATTGGCAGAGTCCTTCTTTTTCGCGGGCGCCCGAAATCTACTGGTCAGCCATTGGCAGGTGCCCTCGGCAGCCACAACTCAACTGATGTCCGTCCTCTTTGAATCGGCGGGAGTGGATCTCAATCAAGGCATCAGCCCCTCGCTTCAAGTCGCGCAACGTCGAATGATCAGCTCCGAAAAAACAGCACATCCGTTTTTCTGGGGCGCCTTCGTGCTCGTGGGTGATGGCGCACCCGAAATCGCTCTCCCCCTGCCACGCGGCACTGCAGTCGCGGCTGCTGCGGCGACCACACCCACCCCGGCAGGACCGGATAACGCGCCAAGGTAAAACGTTCATGGATTCGATTGCCAGACTTTCATCTCGGTTACTGCGGCTACTTACAGTTGCGCTAACCCTCTCGGCAGGCGGGCTATCCTCGCAGGCGTTAAGTGCACCGATGGTGATCATGGAGGTCCGAGGAACCGCTTTGAAAGTCGGTGGCTCGGTCGACAGTGCCCAAACGATCACTCTCAAAGAAGGCGAGCGGCTCGTGGTCATCGGGCCAGACGGAAAGACCATTACCCGACGCGGGCCCTTTAATGGCCCGCTGATGGATGCCGCTGCTGGCGCACCCGATCCCAAACAAGCCCTATCCGTGCTGATTGCCTCGCGAGATGCCCGCACCAGCTCAATCGGTGTCGTTCGCTCTGGCGCCGGATCGGTAAAACTTCCCTCGCCTTGGCTTGTGGATGTCACCCGCCCCGGCCAACGATGCCTGCAAGAAGGTGAAGTGCCCGTGATGTGGCGGCCCGAGTCAGAGCAGGCTCTGCCTTTTGTCATCTTTGCGGCAGATCGCTCATGGCGCGCTGACTTTCAGTGGAAAGCGGGAGAGGCGCAGATGCGTATGCCGCCACTGTCACGCTTTCAGGGCATGACCACGATGTTGGTCAATATCGATCAACAGGAGCACGCCATCAGTTTCTCCGCCATTCCCAAAGCGGTCGACAATCCCATCGTCTTGGTGGCATGGATGCTCGAAAAAGGCTGCATTCCACAGGCAGATGCGATTCTCGAAAGCATGCGAAGTGCCGCCGTGGCGAATGAAAAAAAGTAGTACGCAAAGCCTCAAACAGTCGCTGGCAGCCACTTTCATCGTGGTGATCGCTGCACTGACAGCAACGCTGGCGACCCGGCATTTGGCTTTTCTGGCCAATCTGGAAAATGTTGCGGCTGATATTCGGGTGGCCGCTTTTCAGCCGCCGATGCCGCAATCCAAAGAGATCGCGGTGATTGCAATCAACGAAGACACGCTCAGCCGGTTTGCCTACCGATCCCCTGTCGATCGGGCGTTTTTGGCCTCATTACTGGCTCAGCTCGACGCCAAAGGTGCCAAGGCAATCGGTCTTGATGTGCTACTGGATCAGCCCACTGAGCCCGCAAAAGACGCCCTGCTGGCGCGGACCATTCGCCAACTCAAGACACCCGTATTCGTCAGCTACACCAATACCCCCGGTCATGTCACTGAGGATCAGCTCGACTACCTCAATCAGTTTGTTCCAAAGGAATTACGCGCCACCGCCAACCTGGCAACCGATCCCTTTGATGGTTCAGTCCGCTGGATTTTTCCTGGCGAGACTGGACCTGAAGTTCCGCCAAGTTTTTCGCGCAAAGCGGTTGCCACGATGGGCCGACCACTGCCACCCGCTACACAACCTGAAATCGCTTGGCGCGTCGGCCCCGATGCCGACACGCCACCATTCCCGATCTACCCTGCCCACGCGGTAGCAGCCTTGCCGAAAGCCTGGTTCGAAGGCCGGCTGCTGTTGATTGGGGCAACACTCTCCCTCACCGATCGCCATCGTACGCCGATGGCAATTCTTTACGATGATGCACGTGGCATGATGCCGGGCATTCTCGTGCAAGCACACAGTATCAGTCAGTTGCTGGAGGGCCGCAGCGCCGAGCGAGCCTCAGGCGTGCAGGTCGCGGCCTTTTGCCTCCTCTTTGCTGCAGTCGGCGTAGTGATTGGACTGCTGAAACGCTCGATTGCATTTAATTTTCTGATGGGAGTGATCGTACTGACCATCTTATGGCTCGGTGGCATGCTCGGATATTCCTATGGACTGCCTCTCGTTCCGCTGCTCGCACCGTCGCTGGCACTTGCTGTATCCCTATGGATGATGGACACCCTCATCGGCAAAGCGGAACGCAAGCAAAAGGAATTCATCCAGGGGGCATTTTCTCGCTATGTATCCCCCGCAGTAGTCGAGCAACTGGTTGAAAATCCCGCCGCGTTAAGCCTCACCGGCAGACGGCAGGAGGCTTCTTTCTTATTCACTGATATTGCTGGATTTACGACCCTCGCCGAAAAACTGGCCTCTGATCAATTGTCTGATCTACTTAACGCTTATCTCGATGGTGCCTGCGCAATCATTCAGAAGCATCAGGGCACCATCGATAAATTTATTGGCGATGCAATTATGGCGGTCTTCAATGCGCCTCTGCCGCAGGCAGACCACAAAGAGCGGGCGGTACGATGCGCCCTTGAACTGGATGCTTATGCGGAGGGATTTCGAATCGCACAAAACGACAAGGGTATTTCGCTTGGCGTAACGCGCATCGGCCTGCATTGCGGTATTGCAACGATCGGCAACTTTGGCTCTCAGTCGAGAATGGATTTCACAGCGCTTGGTGACACTGTCAATACGGCAGCCCGCACCGAGGGTGTCAACAAATACTTCGGCACCCGAATTTGCTGCACCGAAGAGATCATGCAAGGATGTCTTGACCTGGCGTTTCGTCCCATTGGCGAAGTAATTCTTAAGGGAAAAGAGACG
>JAGWWC010000018.1 GCA_018970545.1 Betaproteobacteria bacterium
GTCGCTGCGCCTGTAATGGAGACCTTCTACCGTCAGTTGGCAAGTGACCTCACTGCTTGGTCGCGGCAGTGGCTCGAATCGAACAAGGCGTCAGAGGGCTATCGGCCTGCGTCATCAGACTCTGGCGTGACCCCTAACGCAATTAGAAAACGCGACACCATGTTGTAGGCGGCAATTACGCCGACCAACTCCACCAATGGTGTTGCGCCCAGGGCCTGATGCAGCCGTTGCATCAACTCTGCAGGCACTTTGATATCCCGTGTCATATGACAGGTCAGCGCAATAGCATCCCGCTCAAGCGCAGAAAAAGCGGATAAATCAGCATCCGCATTCCCAATCGCTCTGAGCTGCTTGACCTGCGCTTCTGTGCCCCCGGCAGCCAGAAGCTCGGGCGCGTGATGAATAAATTCATACTCTGCACCGTTAAGAACTGCGACACCGCACATCGCGATTTCACGCAGCGTTGCTGGCAACGAGAGATCGCGTCGCACGGCACCCATAAAGATGTTCCAGCCGCGGGCATAGGGAATGCTATGCAGCAGCATGCGATCCAGATTAATAAATTCCCCACCCCGTCGGGCCCTGATCGCATTGACGAGCTCAGCCGGCTCCTGAAGATCGGCGGGTACATAGGGAATCATGGGATGCATGGCGACCTCGTGAATCAGAGTATGGGCCTTTACTCTAGGGCCTTTTGGTGACCTGGAGGGGCCGAGTCGAATGGTGTAAACTTGCGGGCTGTTTTGATCCTCGATAGCTCAGTTGGTAGAGCACCGGACTGTTAATCCGTAGGTCCCTGGTTCGAGCCCAGGTCGGGGAGCCACCCTTCTCTCACCCCACTTCCTATGAAAAGTTTGCTTGGACTGATACTTGCGGCCCTCTGCTTGCCCGCAATGGCCCGCGACTGCGTTGTCGTGGTGATGCACGGAAAGTGGGGAGGCCCGAAGTCACCCTATCTGCGCGTGCTTGCCGAAAAAGTTCAACGCGTTTGCGATGTCGAGCTCAGGGAGATGCCCTGGTCAAGAAATCGCAACTACGATGAAACCTACGAGGCGGCCCTGGCAAAACTCTCAGATTCTGTGCGGAGTTACAGAGAAAAAGGCTACAAAAAAATTTTCGTGGGCGGTCACAGCTTTGGCGCCAACGCCTCCATTGCCTATCAGGCAACTTTTGGAGACATCGACGGCGTCATTGCGCTGGCTCCTGGCCATTCCCCCTATGAGATGTATCAAATGGGCATGAATCGATCGCTGATTGAGGCCGCCAAAAAGCATGCTGCAGAGGGGCGGCCTGAGGCTTTACTTGAATTTACCGACCTCAACCAAGGCGAGCGAAAAACCTTCTCGATTCGATCAGATGTCTTTTATAGCTACTTCCGGCCGGATGGCCTCGGAAACATGGCGCTATCGGCATCCCAGTTCAAAAGACCGGTGCCTTTCATGTGGGTCATCGGGACAATGGATCCTTTGTATCGTGGGGGCTCGGCTTACGCCTATGACAAAGCGCCCCCGAACTCGCTCAGTAAGTATGTCGTGGTCTCTGCGAATCATGCGATGACTCCAGAGGTTGCCTCTGATCAAGTGTTCGAATGGATCATGCGGGTGCGAGACATTTGAACGACGACACGTTGTGATGTCGTCTGAGGAGCCCTCATGATGCCGTCAGCCGAATCAATCAATCCACTGACCGAGGCCATCCAGTTGGCGATCGCACCCGTCTTTCTGCTCACGGGTGTCGCCGGGATGCTCAATGCACTTGGCATTCGGCTTGCACGTGTGGTCGATCGTGGCCGTGCGCTCGAGGACATCCTGATTCAGAGCAGTCCATCCACCGAGCCTCGATTTGATCAGTTCATGATCGAACTCCAGTCGCTGGATCAGCGCCGCAAGGTTATCAACGGCGCTACCGCCCTGATGGTGTTGTGTGCCGTACTGATTGGATTAACGGTGGTCGAGCTCTTTTATTCCACCGGACTGCAGGGCCGGCTGCAGCTGTCGCACTGGGTCGCAACAACGTTTTTGTCTGGGTTTGGCTGCTTTATTGCCGCCTGTGTGCTTTATCTCGTTGAAATTATTCTTGCCTCTCGTAGCATTACGCTTTTTAAGAAGAGGCCTTAAACGGGCTGCTGCGATGCAGTCCGTAATCAAATAACGGAAACAGCAGGCAGCCCGCGCCCAGCGCTGCGAAACCGATCGCCCAATCCACTGCAGCAGCTCCGCCGCCGGAGAGATCCAACGCCGCGCCAAACACTGCTGGGCCAATCACGCCACCCACACCAAATCCGATCAGTGAATACAGGCCCATCGCGGCCCCCTTCACCTCGGGCTGGGCTGATGCCACCAGTCCCGCGGTGAGTGTGGCCGAATCCGCCATGATCAGCATGGAGTAAATCAAAAAGAGCCCGAATACCAGCCACCAGCCCACGCCAGCGGCAAGCGCCATCAGCACGCCGACCACCGAAGTTAATCCCATCACCATCACGATCCATGCTCGGCGGCCAATCCGCAAAGCGACCTCATTGCCGAGAATCGATGCCGGTACAGAAAACACACTGACAATCGCTGCAGCCGTTGCAGCAGAAACGACTGTGAGTGTTCCTGCGGGCAGAAGACTCACGCTAAAGGCAAGAAATGCAACCGACCACGCACGCGAGCCAAAAAGCTCGGCGCAGTGAACGCCATACCCCACGGTGTAGCCTAAGCATTGCCGATCCCGCAGTACCGCCTGCCAGGTATGAATCGGAAATAGGCGCTGCACTGACCACGCCACTGCGGCCGGATGCCGTTCATGGGCCAAAGGCCGGGTACTGGCGAGCACCAGCAAGGCCGCCATCAGTGGGCCCAACCCACAAAGAAAAAAAGTCCAGTGGGTGCCAAGTCGCGGCAGGGACTGGCCCGCAATCAGCAGAGAGGATGCGGCCCCGAGGCCAAAAAAAGCGGTGTAAAACGCAACAAACCTGGATTGCTCACGTCCGCGGGTCCGGTCCGACAGAATCTTCAGGCCCGGCATGTAGGTGGCTGCAATGCCCATCCCCAACAGCACCTGAAAAAATAACGCCGACAGAAAGCCCTCCGCACCGAGTGCAAAGCCAAATCCCGCCGATGCCGCAATGAGGCTGCCCACGGTGTAAATCCGGCGGGCATCCATCACATCCGTGAGGCTTGACCAGGTCGATACCGTCGCGACATAACCGATAAAAAAACCACTTGCGATCCAACCGGCCTCGCTATTGCTGAGCGACCATTCCTGCTGCAGCTGTGTCAGCGCGACTGCGTAAGTCGAAAACCCCAGCAGCGAAAGAATATGGGCCAGCAGCAGAGAAACGGCCACACGCTTGACCTGCATGGGCGGCTACCGCGCGACCCTAAACCAGGCGGCATACATCGCTGGGAGCGAGAGCACGGTGAGCACCGTCGCCAGAATTAACCCCCCCATGATCGCCACCGCCATCGGACCCCAAAATACGCTATTGGAAAGCGGAATCATTGCCAGCACCGCGGCGGCTGCCGTGAGCACAATGGGCCGAAAACGCCGGACCGCAGACTCAATTACCGCGGACCGGTCAGGAATACCGCGCCGCCGATCCTGCTCAATTTGATCGATGAGAATGACCGAATTGCGCATGATCATGCCCGATAGAGCAATCACTCCGAGCATGGCGACAAACCCAAAAGGCCGATCCAACACCAAGAGCGAAACCGCTGCTCCGGCGATTCCCATCGGGCCGGTTAAAAACACCAGCACCGCCCGTGAAAAACTCTGCAACTGAATGACAAGCAGCGTAAAAATAATGAAGAGCATGATCGGCATCCCAGCAGCAATCGAAAGCTGGCCCTTTGAGCTTTCCTCCACTGCCCCACCCACCTCAATTCGAACCCCTGCCGGCAGTTTCGAATTCATCGGCTCAAAGGCCTTCAGCAACGCCGAGGTCATGGTTGCGCCCTGGACGCCATCGATGACGTCGGCCTGGACGGTCACCGCATACTCGCGGCCTTCACGCCAAATGATGCCGGGTTCCCAGACAGGCTTCACCGTTGCGACCTGATGTAACGGTACCGCCAATCCCGACGCCGAAGGAATCAGAGTCTCAGAAATCTGTGCGGTCTGCAGACGTTCGTTCTGCGGCAGTCGCAACACAATCGGCAAAAGCCGATCGGCCTCGCGGTACTGGCCCACGGGCACGCCGCTGAATTGCGCCGCCAATACCTGCGCCACCGACTGGGCTGACACACGGAACTGCTGCGCACGAGCTGGATCGACATCGACACGAACTACGGCAATCTGCTCATTCCAGTTATCGTTAACGCCCAATAGTCGCGCATCCTGCCGCATCGTGGCCTTTAAGTCTTCAGCCACCGTTTTGATGGTTTGGGGCTCAGGCCCCACCACTCGAAACTGCACCGGATACGGAACTGGCGGACCATTGGGCAAAAGCCGCACGCGGATTCGGGCCTCGGGAAAAGCCTGGGGCAGCTCGCGACTCAGAAACCCGATCAGCCGTTTGCGATCTTCTGCTGTCTTTGCCACCACAACTGCTTGCGAGACATTGCTGCGCGGAAGAATCTGATCCAAGGGCAAAAAGAATCGGGGCGCGCCAGTCCCCACCCAAAACGTCACCGAAGCGACACCCGGGGCCTCCAGCATTCGCCGTTCGAGTCGCTTTGCGAATTCCTCTGATGCAGTAACGCTTGCACCCTCTGGCAGCCAGACATCGACCATGATTTCTGGCCGGGAGGAATCCGGGAAGAACTGCTGCTGCACACGCGACATGCCAAAGGTGCCCAACAGCAGCACCACCACTGTGATCGCAATCGTGGTCTTACGATAATCGACGCACCATGCCACCACGGATCTCAGATGCCGATAAAACGGTGTATCGAAATGCTCCTGCGGTGCGGTGGCATTGGTCTTCGGAGCCCGCAGCATCCGATAGCCCAGATAGGGCACAAAAATCACCGACACAAACCACGACACGATTAAGGCTGCAGCCGTCACCGCAAAAATCGCGAAGGTGTACTCACCCACAGCGGATTTGGCAATTCCGATGGGAAGAAACCCCGCTGCAGTGATCAGCGTGCCGGTCAACATTGGCATCGCCGTTAAGGAATAGGCAGCCGTGACTGCTGAGATGCGGTCCTCGCCCTCCTCAAGCTTTCTCACCATCATCTCCACCACAATGATGGCATCATCCACCAAAAGCCCCAGCGCGATGATCAGTGAGCCGAGCGAGATCTTGTGCAAGCCCACCCCCCAGAGCTTCATAATCAAAAATGTCACCGCAAGCACCAGCGGAATACTGATGGCCACGACCAACCCCGGCCGCGGATCGATTCGCCACGGATGCCGATGCAGACCGAGGGCCAGAAGGCTTACACCGAGCACAATCACAATGGCCTCGGTCAGTGTTTTCACAAACTCATTCACCGAGCGGGCCACCACCTGCGGCTGATCCTGAACCTGCGACAAACGGACACCGGCAGGCAATTCATTTTGAATCTGTACGAGTCGGGTTTTGAGCCGCTCACCCAAAGCGACGATGTCACCGCCGCGGCGCATTGACACCCCGAGCGCGACCACTTCCTGGCCCTGAAAGCGAACCTTTGTCTGCGGCGGATCGAGGGTCTGGCGGCGAATCTCAGCAATATCGCCAAGCCGTATGAGCTGGCCGCCTGATCGCAGTGGCATCTCGCGTAAGGCCTCCAGTGAGCCCACTGCCCCCTCTACGCGCAGGGTGAGATCACGCTGATCGGTCGACAGCGTGCCGCCAGATTCAATCGCGTTTTGTGCGCCAATCTGATTGGCGACCTGGGCAACGGTGAGCTGGTACTGCGCAAGCCGGCGCCGCGACAATTCGATATAGACCCGCTCTTCCTGGAGCCCGTAGATCTCCACTTTTCCGACATCCTCGGTCCGCAACAACTCCTGTCTGACCTGATTCGAAAAATCTCGGACATCGCGGGCGGCATATCCGGGGGCCGACAACGCATAAATCACACCAAACGTGTCGCCAAATTCATCATTAAAAAATGGGCCCTGCACACCCGCTGGCAGACTGGCCCGGGCATCACCGATCTTTTTTCGAACGGTGTACCAGATCTGACTGACCTCAGACGGCGGCGAGGTGTCTTTGAGCTGGAAAATAATCAGTGATTCGCCGGGCCGCGAATAACTTCGAATCTTGTCGGCATAGGGAACCTCTTGAAGCGTTCGCTCCAGCCGATCGGTAACCTGCTCGGCAACCTGCATAGCAGTCGCACCCGGCCAGGCTGCACGAATGACCATTGCGCGAAACGTAAACGGTGGATCTTCATCTTGCCCGAGCTGAAAATAGGCACCAATGCCCATCAAGAGCAGCACGACCATCAGATAGCGCACCAACGCTGGATGCTCGATCGCCCAACGCGATAAATTAAAGTGCTCGCGAAACATGCAGCTGCTGGCTTTTCAGAATTAAGGATTGAAAATTCGAACGGACTCGCCATCGGCAAGTAAGTGCGTGCCGGCTGCAACAATACGATCGCCGCGACTCAGGCCGTGCCGGACTTCAGCTGACTGCTCCGAAACCTGCCCGAGACTGACATCAACACGTGAGAGTCGAAGACTGCCATCGGTCTGATTGATGATCTTATACACCGCTTTGCCATCGATCAACGATGACAACGGAATGGATATCCCCGCGGACCGCGCGCCGGACGATCGTGCCTGCGTTACGCCCGACACTTTTAACATCACCGCAACCTGCCGTGGCTGTACGGCTGATCCCGATCGGATCAATACCGACTGGACTACACCAGGCTCAATGGCACGCAGCGTAATAAAACCCAGCTGTTCTGCTGTTGACTCAAAACGGGCCCTCGCGACCTGCAACTGGGCCCGACGCCGATCGAGCTCGGCCTTTGAAATAAATCCCTTCGTATGCAAATCCGCATAGCGACGGAAATCGCTCTCGGCAAACTCCAGCTCTGCCTGGGCGGCATCGAACTGAACTTTTGCAGAGGACTCGCTTAAGGCCAGATCGCGTGGGTCCAGCCGGGCGAGTGCCTGGCCTGATCGCACTTCATCCCCCACCGCCACCATCACCGCCATGACCCGGCCGCCTGCATCAAACGCCAGCGCAGCAGGATCGCGGGCGATTGCAGAAGGCATCGTGACCGTATCTGCCGAAGGGTCCGATTCAACAGACTGACCCACTGTGAAGACTTTCACAGTCCGCGGGGCCGGCGCAGGCTCGGGCGGCTTTCCACAGCCTGTCAGTACAAAAACAGCTCCAACAATGAACAATGACACTCGCAACATGGGGGTTTCCAAAATAATCAGGCCGGTATCGCCTTACTGTAGCGCACGAACCGATAACGATGGCCTGCAGACTCGCTGCGCTGCCATGGTTCGGCGGTCATCTGCCATTGATCCGGATCAAATTCGGGAAAAAAAGCGTCTCCTGCAACATCAAGATCAACTTCAGTAATCTCCATGGCCGAAGCCCGAGGAAGTGTCAGTCCATAGATCTCGGCTCCGCCAATGACATAGAGTGACGGCGCATCAATCGAGGCCAGCGCTTCGAGCCGGTGAATCACCGAGACTTCAGATCCCTGCGCCTCACCTGACCAGGTAGGTCGCCATTGATGATCACGGGTCAGCACCACCGAGTGCCGATGAGGCAGCGGCCTGCCAAGCCGATCGCAGATCGACTCGAAGGTCTTGCGGCCCATCACCACCACTTGGCCGGTCGTCAATGCTTTGAAGTGCTTTAGGTCCTCAGGCAGATGCCAAGGCAATTGATTGTCACGCCCAATGACACGCCGATGGCCAATCGCCGCTAGGAGAATCAGCGCTGCCATCAGACGGCGACTGGCGCTTTGATATGCGGATGCGACTGATAGCCAACGATCTCAAAATCCTCAAACTGATAATCGAAGATCGATGGCGGCCGACGCTTCATGGCCAGCTTCGGGAGTGGATAGGGCTCACGGGAGAGTTGCTCGCGGGCCTGATCCAGATGGTTCGAATACAGGTGACAGTCCCCCCCTGTCCAGATGAAATCACCTGGCAACAGATCCGCCTGCTGCGCCACCATGTGGGTCAGCAGCGCATAGCTGGCAATATTAAACGGCACTCCCAGAAAAATATCAGCGCTGCGCTGATAAAGCTGGCATGACAGGCGGCCCTCCGCCACATAAAACTGAAACAAGGCATGGCAGGGTGCGAGCGCCATCTGCGGAATCTGCGCGACATTCCATGCCGATACGATCAGCCGGCGCGAGTCGGGCGTCGTTTTTAAATCCCGCATCAGCTGCGAGATCTGATCAATCACGGCATTCGGATGATCCGGCGACGGGGCAGGCCAGGATCGCCACTGCCGACCATACACTGGCCCAAGGTCGCCATCTTCGCGGGCCCACTCATCCCAGATGGTGACGCCACGCTCTTGCAGTGGCCGCACATTGGATGAGCCCGTCAGAAACCAGAGCAGTTCATGAATAATGGATTTGGTATGAAGCTTTTTGGTGGTCACCAAAGGAAAACCATGACCAAGATCAAAACGCATCTGCCAGCCGAAAACGGAGCGAGTTCCGGTGCCGGTGCGATCGGTCTTAGGCGCACCATTTTCGAGCACGTGACGCATTAAGTCGTGATAAGCCTTCATCGCTGTGTTTTTCCGTCTTAGCCCACAAACTGAACCCGAGAGCGCTCCGACTGGCGATCCATCATCACGCCAATCGCGGCGGCCCGCTGAAATCCCGCCTGCCGAAAAGCAGCCAAAACACGATCAGCAGCCTCGGGCGCCACACATGCCAGTAGGCCGCCGCTGGTTTGCGGATCCGTGACCAGAATCCGCTGCTCGGCGCCAGCACCATCGACGAGCTTAATGTCCGTGCCGTAACTCTCCCAGTTGCGATCCGATGCGCCGGTGAAGTATCCCGAGGCAATCAGTTCCGTCACACCGGGCAGCACGGGCAATGCCGAGGCCTTGATCTCTGCATCAAGGCCGGAGCCGCGTGCGATCTCCAGAATGTGGCCGGCGAGCCCAAAACCCGTGATGTCGGTCAGCGCATGAACCGCTGGATCTTTGCCCAGCGCTGCGCCTACGGTATTGAGTTGCGTGGTCGAAGCAATCATCTCCTGATAAAGCGCTGCGGAGAGCGCCTCTTTTTTAAAAGCCGCCGAATACACGCCGACACCCAGGCCTTTGCCAAGAATCAATACATCGCCACTGCGCGCATCGCGATTGCGCCGAATATGGTCCGGGTGGGCTAAGCCCAGCACCACCAAGCCGTAAATTGGCTCAACCGAATCAATGGTGTGGCCGCCTGCAATTGGAATCCCTGCCGCCTGGCAGACCTGCTGTCCACCGCGCAGGATTTCAGCGACTGTTTCGGGTGGCAGCACGCTGACGGGCATGCCGACCAAGGCCAGCGCGAGAATCGGCTGTGCACCCATGGCGTAGATATCGGAAATGGCATTGGTTGCCGCGATCGCTCCAAAATCTCTAGGGTCATCCACCACCGGCATGAAAAAATCAGTCGTGGCCACCAAGGCCTGCTGATCATTGAGCCGCCAAACCGCCGCGTCATCGCTGGTCTCCGTGCCCACCAGCAGTTCTTTGGGCATCACGCCCGCCGGCATTTTGGCCAGAATCTGCGAAAGAATTGCCGGGGCAATCTTGCAGCCGCAGCCGCCCCCGTGGGCGAGTGAGGTCAGTCGTGGGGCGGGTGTGGATTGAGGGGCATTCATGAGGACTCTTTCGGTAAAAACTCGGCCAAGCGCCGCACGAGTCTAACCAATTCATCGCGCTCTTGCGCAGGCGAGGTCAAAGTTGCTGCGACTGCCAGCTGATGCGACCGCAGCTGTGTGAAAAATTTCTCTTGACTGACAAATTCGCTTAGCCGAGATGCGAGGGCCTGCACATCGCCTGCAGGAAATAATCCTGGATCCTGCTTGCCCAGTTGTGCCCGGTGGGCCGCAATATCAGAGGCGATCACCGGCAGCCGGCAGCCCACCGCCTCTGCCACCACCAGAGCCCCACCTTCGGAGACCGAGGGCTGAATCAAGCAATGGACATGGGTCATCCGTCGCATGGTCTGAGCGTGGGTCAATGGCCCTTCTAAAAGGATGCCCGGAAACTGCCCGGAGAGCTGCAACATCTCTTGTGCAAGCGCCCGATCCCGGTGACTGCCGACATGAATCAATCGGACAGGCACACGGCTGCCATCCCAGCGGCGGGCCCAGCCCTCTGGAAAGGCGCGATGAAATGCAAAAAACGCGGTCCGTGGGTCTTTTTCTTCGCGAATATGGGCAGCAATTAAAAATCGTACGGTTTTACTTTGCGATGTCACCTGCGGCGCAAACGGTTTGCGAACTGGCGAGGTCTGCATCAGTGTATGCACCCGATCGGCCAGTGCGGGCCAGCGCGATCGTATTTCGTCGCTTGCCTCATCCTGAAGCGTGACGATTAAAGCGGCACTTTTTAAGGCGGACTCCGCCTGCAGATAGTGGGCAGACCCCTGCTGCTCTGGGCGGAGGGCGCCATAAATATCGGTTCCGGTCATCACCAGCATCACAGGAATGTCCGCCCGAACAAAGGCAGCTACCTCCTGCGCAGACCGATTCGCGTTCAGAACAATCGCCACAGTGCGTTGACCCGATTCGATACAGGCATCGGCAATCGCAGTGGGCTCAAAAACAGAGGCGCTCAGGCCGCCCGCACGCAACATCTGGGCATAGCGGCTCGCCGTGCGCCAGTTGCCCATCCCGGATTCGGCGCCAAACGGTGTCAGGATCCTGACATCGATGCGACGGGTCATGGATTACTCCACGACATTCACCGCAACCTTGTTAAATCCCCCGTCAACAAATGTCACCTCACCGGTCACACCGGCTGCAAGATCCGACAACAAAAAGGCCGCCACGTTGCCCACATCTTGAATCGTCACGTTTCGCCGCAGTGGCGCAGTCTGCTCCACAAGGTCAAGAATTCGGCTAAAGCCCTTAATGCCTGCAGCAGCCAGTGTCCGCACAGGGCCGGCTGAAATGCCGTTGACGCGAATATTTTTCGGACCGAGGTCGGCAGCAAGATAGCGTACGGCAGCCTCAAGGCTCGCCTTGGCAAGGCCCATCGTGTTGTAGTTGGAGACCACCCGCTCGGCGCCAAGATAAGACAGGGTCACAATTGATCCCGCACGGCCCTCCATCATCGGCAAAGCCGCCTTCGCAAGGGCAGGAAAGCTATAGGCAGAGATTTCATGTGCGAGTCGAAAGCCCTCGCGCGATAGGCCATCAAGAAATTGTCCAGCGATGGCCTCACGTGGCGCAAAAGCGATGGCGTGAACGAGCCCATCGAAATGCGGCCAATGTTTAGCAAGCCCATGAAAGCAGGCATCGATCTGGGCATCTTCAGCAACATCGAGCGGAAAGCACAGGCTGCTGCCGAATTCAGCCGCCATCTCTTTGACGCGCTGCTCGAATCGTTCGTTCTGGTAAGTGAAGGCCAGCGACGCGCCCTGGGCATGACAGGCTTGCGCGATGCCATACGCAATGGATCGGTTCGACAATAGGCCCGTAATCAGAATGCGCTTTCCTTGTAAAAACGCCATGAAAGCTCCTTTGGAGGCGATAAGGGGGGAGGCGCTCTGCCGGGATCTCAGGGTTAGCGCGCTAGGGCCAATTCTAATCGTCCGGACCTGCCGGCCTTGGCTACACTGCCAGCCATGCACGATCCCTCCCCCGCACCCCAATTGTCGATGGTCCAGTCCGCCGGCGTTGGCCGCCAGGGTCCGGCCCGCTTTGCCACGGGCCGGGCGCTGCTGCTTGCTGCGGCGATGTTCTTGTTTGGCGCTGATTTTTCTGCCGCGGCGGCCCCAGGCCGGGCCAAGGCTGGGGTCGAATCCGGATTCGTCCATGGAATGGCCCTGGGGGCGACACCCCGTTATGGGCCCGACTTCACACACTTTCGTTATGTTCGCCCAGATGCACCACGCGGCGGAGAGCTGCGGCTCTCGGCGATGGGCACCTTCGATAAATTAAATCCATTCACGTTAAAGGGCATTGCGGCTCGCGGGGTAATGGATTTGATGTTTGAGTCCCTGACCATCGGCAGCCTTGATGAGCCGATGAGCAGCTACGGCCTGCTGGCAAAAGATATGCAGCTAGCCGCAGACCGACTGTCGATCACGTTTCGGCTGCGGTCTGAGGCCCGCTTCTCCAATGGTGACCCGGTGACTGCGGAGGATGTGAAGTTTTCGTTTGACACCCTGCGCAGCAAGGCTGCGAATCCGATCTGGCGCAACTATTGGGCCGATGTTCGCGATGCGGAAGTCATTGATGCCCGAACCATTCGTTTTAATTTCTCACGAAAAAACCGCGAGCTGCACATGATTGTGGGTGCAGTGCCGGTCTTTTCAAAAAAATGGGGCCTGGTGCAGGGTGAGCAGAAGCCTTTTGAGCAGTGGATACTGGAGCATCCCATTGCCAGCGGCCCGTATGTCATCGAACGGGTTGATCTGGGCAAGACCATTCGTTTTCGCCGCCAGCAGGAGTACTGGGCTGACCAGGTGCCGAGTCGAAAAGGTCAATTTAATTTTGATCTGATTAGTTTTCGTTACTACAAAGATGAATTCGCTCGTATCGAGGCCTATAAAGCCGGTGAATTCGATTTTGTCCATGAAAATGCCGCCAAGAATTGGGCCCGTGGCTATATCGGGCAAAAGTTCTCCAATGGCAGTCTGCTGAAAACGGAACTGCCCAACTCGAATGCCCAAGGCATGCAGGCGTTTTACTTCAACATCCGTCGATCGTTATTTGCAGATGTTCGGGTCCGCCAGGCCATTGGACTGGCAATGGACTATGAGTGGATGAACCGGCAGCTCTTCTATAACCAATACAAGCGCTCTTATTCCTACTTCACCAATACGGCAATGGCAGCCACGGGGCTGCCCTCCCCTGATGAACTAAGGCTGCTGCAGCCACTAAAGGATCGGCTTAACCCCAGTGTGTTTGGCGAAGTGCCCATGCCGCCAAATACCAATCCTCCGAATTCGCTGCGCGATAACTTGCGCGAGGCCCGGGCCCTGCTGGCCCAGGCGGGCTGGACGTATCGCGATGGCGCCCTGCGCGATGCGGCTGGCCGACCGTTTGAATTCGAGGTCCTGCTGGCCAGTCGAACCTGGGAGCGCATCCTTGCGCCCTTTTCCCGCAATCTTGAAAAGCTGGGCATTCGGGCCAAGGTCCGAGTGACCGATACCTCACTGTATAAAAAGCGGGTCGATGATTACGACTACGACATGATTGTGCACTGGTACCTGTCAAGCCAAAGCCCCGGCAATGAACTCACGTTTCGCTTTATGAGCAATGCCGCCGACGAACTGGGAGCCGATAATTTCATCGGCCTAAAAGATCCCGCAGTGGATGCCCTGATCAATCGAATTCTGGCCGTCGAGACCCGGGATGAACTCATCACCGCATCGCGTGCTTTAGATCGCGTACTGCGTCATGGCCACTATGCCATCGCCCATTGGCACAACAATGTGCATCGGATTTCATATCGCAATGGACTCGGACGGCCGCAGCAGCTGCCCGATTACTACCACTCTGAGGACTGGGTGGTGGCCGCCTGGTGGTGGGAAGACAATCCGCGAGCAACGGCCTCACAAAGCAAAGGAGCCCGAGCCCCATGAGCCCGAGTCTGCTGCGTTATATCGGCAAGCGGCTACTGCTGATGGTGCCCACGCTACTGGGTATTCTGCTGATCACCTTTGCGATCATTCAATTCGTGCCGGGTGGGCCAGTCGAGCAGATGGTTCAGATGCTGAAGGGTGACCACGGCGCCATCGGCGGTGCCTCGGCCACACTTCCAGGGGCGGCCTCGGCCGAAGTTGGGCAGACCAGCAATATCTACCGCGGCAATCGCGGTGTTGACGCTGCCAAGCTCGAAGAAATCAAGGCCCTTTATGGCTTTGACAAGCCCGTTCACGAGCGCTTCATGCACATGCTGTCTGGCTTTCTGACCTTTGATTTGGGCAAGAGCTTTTTCCATAACCGCAGCGTCTGGGAGTTGATGAAAGACAAACTCCCGGTCTCCATCAGCCTGGGCATTTGGACTTTTCTGCTGACCTACCTGATTTCAATTCCACTGGGAATTGCCAAGGCAGTTCGGCATGGCTCGCGCTTCGATCTTTGGACCAGCACCGCAATACTGGTGGGCTACGCAATTCCAGGCTTTGTGCTGGGTGTAGCGCTTCTGGTGCTCTTTGGCGGGGGAAGTTTTTTACAGCTCTTTCCGCTGCGCGGCCTGACCTCGGATGATTGGGAATCGTTAAGCCTAATGGGCAAGGTGCTGGATTATTTCTGGCATCTGACGCTGCCGATACTCTGCATGACCCTGGGCAGTTTTGCGGTCACCACGATGCTGACCAAAAACACAATGCTCGAAGAAATCCGCAAGCAGTATGTCCTGACGGCGCGTGCCAAGGGCCTCTCCGAGCAGACGGTGCTCTGGCGGCACGTCTTTCGCAATGCCTTAATTCCCATCGTGACTGGATTTCCGGCTGCCTTTGTTGGGGCGTTTTTTACAGGGTCGCTACTGATTGAGACGCTCTTTTCGCTTGATGGTCTGGGCCTGCTGTCGTATGAGTCGGTGATGAAGCGGGACTATCCTGTGGTGATGGGTACCCTTTATTTTTTCTCGCTCATTGGTCTATTTGCAAAACTACTTAATGATCTGATGTACATCTGGGTGGATCCGCGGGTGCAATTCGAGGCCAGCCGCTCATGAGCACCACCAAGAGCCTGTCGCCGGGCCAGCGGGCCTGGCTGCGATTTAAGCGTAATCGCCGCGGCGTTTTAAGCCTCTGGATCTTCTTAATCGCGTTTGTGATCTCACTATTTGCCGAGGTGATTTCGAACGACCGGCCGCTGATCGTGGTCTATCAGGGCGAAACCTATTTTCCGCTGCTGCAGAGCTACCCGGAAAAAACCTTTGGCGGCGATTTTGAGACCCCAACTGATTTTCTCGACCCGTTCATCGAGCGCAGCATCCGGGAGGGGTCCAATTGGGCAATCTATCCGCTGAATCGTTACTCATTTACGAGCCTGAATTATTTCGCACCGAGCCCGAATCCGGCGCCTCCGTCAGCAGTCAATTGGCTTGGAACCGATGACCGAGGCCGCGATGTCTTTGCTCGGCTTTTGTACGGATTTCGTACCTCGGTGCTCTTTGCCTTGGCGTTGACAGCAATTGGTGTGGTACTCGGCATCGTGATGGGCGCAATCCAGGGCTATTTCGCTGGCCGTGTCGATTTGGTGATTCAGCGCTTCATTGAAATCTGGGGATCGGTACCCGAGCTCTACTTGCTGATCATTCTGGCCTCAGTCTTTGAGCCGGGCCTACTGATCCTCTTGGTGATTCTGTCTTTGTTTGGCTGGATGGGGTTGGCGGACTATGTTCGCGCCGAATTTCTGCGTAATCGGGCACTGGATTACGTAACCGCAGCGCGTGCACTCGGGTTATCCAACCTGCAGATCATCGGCCGGCATGTACTGCCCAACAGCATGACGCCGGTCATCGCATTTCTACCCTTCCGAATGAGCGCTGCGATCCTTGCACTGACGAGTCTGGATTTTCTCGGCCTTGGCGTGCCCTCCAGCACACCCAGTCTGGGCGAGCTGCTGGCCCAGGGCAAGGCCAACCTTGATGCGTGGTGGATATCACTGGGCACCTTTGGTGTGCTCGTTATTCTATTGATGCTGCTGATTTTCATCGGAGAGGCACTCCGAGACGCGCTGGATACACGCCGTGGATAAGCCGCAGCAATCCTCGCCGCTGATGTCGATTCGCAATCTGAGCGTACGTTTCGCGACAGACTCTCAGACGGCCGAGGCGGTCCAGCAAGTCAGTATTGATCTCTACCGCGGGGAGCGTTATGCACTGGTGGGCGAATCCGGCAGCGGCAAAACCGTGACGGCCCTATCCATGCTCCGCCTACTGCCCGATGCCCAGACCTCGGGCGAGGTCCTCTGGCACGCCTCGCCGCAATCGCCTGCCCAAGATCTTTTGTCGTGCAGTGATCGCGACGTGCGTGCATTGCGTGGCCGCGATATCGCCATGATTTTTCAGGAGCCCATGTCAGCGCTGAATCCGCTGTACACGGTGGGCGAGCAGATTGCCGAAGTACTGGAAGTTCATCATGGACTCGCAAAACGTCAGGCCCTAGCGCGGGCCGTCTCTTTGCTCGAGCGCACGGGCGTCGATGAGCCGCAGCGGCGTGCGGCCGCTTACCCCCATCAGCTCTCTGGTGGCCAGCGTCAGCGTGTTGTCATTGCAATGGCCCTGGCCTGCAGTCCCCAGTTGTTAATCGCAGATGAGCCGACAACGGCGCTCGATGTCACGATTCGCGAGCAGGTCTTGGAGTTACTGCTGGATCTTCAGCGGCAAGACGGTATGGCCATTTTGCTGATCACCCATGATCTGCCGCTCGTCGAGCGGTTTGCACAGCGGGTCGGCGTAATGCAGCAGGGCCGGCTGGTCGAACAAAAGCCAACGGCAGCGCTTTTTTCCGCGCCCGAGCACGACTACACCCGCCGTCTGCTCGCGAGCCGCCCGCAACGCATGGTGGGTAAGTCCAGCGACGGCGCGCCACTCGTCTCTGCCCGTCAGCTGCACTGCGAGTTCTCAATACCCCTTGGCTGGTGGAAGCGTCGTGAATTTGTTGCTGTGGATCGGGCAGACCTAAGCCTTCGTCGTGGCGAGACACTGGGTATCGTCGGGGAATCAGGGTCCGGAAAGACCACCCTAGCCCTGGCCATGCTACGTCTGAGCGGTGCGCGCGTGGACGGCGAGATTGAGTTTGATGGCCAGCAGCTGCTCGGGCTGCAATCCACAGACTTGCGTCGGCTGCGCAGCCGGATGCAGATTGTGTTTCAGGATCCTTTCTCGGCTTTATCACCCCGCATGACCGTCGGCCAGATTCTGGAAGAGGGTCTGCGTTTGCATTTTTCACAGCGTTCGCGAATTGAACGGGAATCTCAGGTCGCTGAGATGCTGCGTGAGGTCGGCCTGCCCGAAGACAGCATCAGCCGCTATCCGCATGAATTTTCCGGCGGACAGCGGCAACGGATTGCGATTGCTCGAGCAGTGATTCTTGAGCCGGAACTGTTGGTGCTCGATGAGCCCACCAGCGCGCTTGATGTTTCAATCCAGCAGCAGGTGCTCGAGCTCTTGGTGCGACTCCAGCAGCGTCATCACATGGCTTATCTGCTCATCACGCATGACCTCGCGGTCATTCAGGCGATGGCCCATCGAGTAATGGTGATGCATCAGGGTAAGGTGATTGAGTCGGGATTCACGCAGCAGGTGCTTGAGCAGCCAGAAACCGATTACACGCGCGCACTGATTCGCGCTGCCTTTGCGACCGATAAACTGAGCGCCGAGCCCGCCAACACCCCATGAAAACAATTCTTGAAGTCAGCAGCAACCCCCGAGGCCACTGGGTGGGAGACGGCTTTCCCGTGCGTTCACTGTTTTCCTACTCGACCCACAGCAAGGTGCTGAGCCCTTTTCTGCTGCTGGATTTTGCCGGCCCAGCAGAATTTACGCCGGCGGCGACACCCCGCGGCGTTGGGCAGCATCCCCATCGCGGCTTTGAGACTGTCACCATCGTGTATCGAGGCGAGGTCTCCCATCGCGATTCAACAGGCCAAGGCGGCACCATTGGTCCGGGTGATGTGCAATGGATGACAGCAGGCGCCGGAATTCTGCATGAAGAGTTTCACTCGGACGCGTTTACGCGTGCAGGCGGAATGCTTCAAATGATTCAGCTCTGGGTAAATCTTCCTGCCCGCCACAAGATGGCCACGCCACGCTATCAGGCCATCCTGAATTCAGAGATTCCAGCGGTACCGCTGGCCAACGGTGCTGGCACTGTCCGGGTGATTGCCGGCCAGTATGAAAACGCGAAGGGCCCCGCCCACACGTTTACGCCCATGAATGTCTGGGATCTTAGGCTAGTCGCATCGGGCAGCACCACGATGCCCGCCCCGGCGGGATGGAACACCGCGTTGATCGTCTTGGATGGCCAAATTAAGGTAAACAGTGAGCGTGTGGTTCAAGATGGCGCAATGGTCGTGCTCAGTGCACAAGGCAGTGATTGCATGATCGAGACACTTTCGGATGCATCTGTGCTGCTATTGAGCGGTGAGCCGATTGACGAGCCCGTGGTGGGTTATGGGCCTTTCGTAATGAATACCCATGGCGAAATCGAACAGGCGATTCATGACTTTAATAGCGGCAAATTCGGCGAAATGCCCGCCTAAGTCTTGGGCAACGTGACGCCAGTCTGGCCCTGGTATTTACCGCCGCGATCCTTGTACGACGTGTCGCAGACCTCATCACTCTCGAAAAAGAGCATCTGCGCGCAGCCCTCGCCCGCATAGATCTTCGCTGGCAGCGGTGTGGTGTTGGAGAATTCCAGCGTCACGTGGCCCTCCCACTCGGGCTCTAAGGGCGTTACGTTGACGATGATGCCGCATCTTGCATACGTGCTTTTTCCCAGGCAAACCGTCAAGACGCTTCGCGGAATCCGAAAGTACTCCACCGTGCGCGCCAGAGCGAATGAATTGGGCGGAATCACGCAGACATCGCCGCGAAAATCAACAAACGAGGCGCTATCGAAGTTCTTCGGATCAACGATGGTGCTATTGATATTGGTGAAAATCTTAAATTCGTTTGCGCAGCGGACATCGTAGCCATAGCTTGATGTGCCATAGGAAACAATTTTTGTTTCACCCGCATATCGAACCTGCTGCGGCTCGAAGGGCTCGATCATTCCGTGGGACTCCGCCATCCGGCGGATCCAGCGATCACTTTTGATACTCATGATGGGACGAATTGTCCCACAAGCCGCTCAGGTCCCGACGATCTTGATACTCGGGAACTTGGCGCTGTGATCCTCGGAGAGCATGGCCACCCGCGCCCCGACCGTACGGGCAATCTCCCGGTAGGCCGTCGCAATCGGGCCATCCGGCTCGGCCACCACGGTGGGGCGGCCAGAGTCGGCCTGCTCACGGATTTTGATATCCAAGGGCAAGGACCCAAGGAATTGAACACCGTATTGCTCAGCCATTCGGGCGCCACCGCCCTCGCCGAAAATATGCTCAACGTGGCCACATTTCGAACAAGCATGCATGGCCATGTTCTCCACGATGCCCAGAATTGGCACCTTCACTTTCTCAAACATGACCAGGCCCTTTTTAGCATCCAGCAACGCAATGTCTTGCGGCGTGGTCACGATCACCGCACCCGTGACCGGCACCCGCTGCGACAGCGTGAGTTGAATATCTCCTGTGCCTGGCGGCATATCGACTACCAGATAGTCCACATCCTCCCAGGCCGTCTCGGTGAGCAGCTGCTCCATTGCGCTGGAGGCCATCGGGCCACGCCAAACCATCGGGGTGTCTTCGTTGGTCAGCATGCCCATGGAGATGACCTGCACGCCGTACGCGACCTTGGGCTCAATCTTGTTTTGATCGTTGGAATACGCCTGGCCTGCGGCGCCCAGCATCATGGTCTGCGATGGCCCATAAATGTCCGCATCCATCATGCCCACGCGGGCACCCTCTGCGGCCAGTGCGAGCGCCAGATTGGCCGCCGTGGTGCTCTTGCCCACGCCGCCTTTTCCGGAGGCGACTGCGATGATGTTTTTAATTCCGTTGAGCCGCTTCATGGTTGCAGGGATCGCTCGAGCCTTCACCTTGACCGCGACCGACACGTTGACCTTGCCCTCGGGCGCGAGGCCCGCCAACGCCCGGCCAACACGGTCCTGCCAGACCGATGCCTCACCGCTGGCCGCATACGGCAGAGCGATTCCCACGCAAAGCGCACCATCCTTTATCTCGATGCTCTCAACCATCTTTGCACTGACGAGGTCCTTGCCGGGGGGCGGGCCAAGCCGGGGGTCAAACACGGTCGAAAGGACCGCGTTTACTGAGTTCAATAAAGAAGAATCCATAGTTCGGGCAGAATACACGGTTGATTAATTAGACGAGCCGCACACGCCCTCGTATCTTCCCCTATTCCCCGCACAATGACCGAGCATTCGCGTCCTGGCCACTTGGCCACTGACTCCAATCGACAGCGCAAGATTCTGGTCACCTCTGCCCTGCCCTACGCCAACGGGGCCATTCATCTGGGGCACTTGGTCGAATACATCCAGACTGACATCTGGGTCCGGTTTCAACGCATGCGGGGCCATGCAGTGGTCTATGTCTGCGCCGATGACACCCACGGCACGCCAATCATGCTGCGGGCCGAAAAAGAGGGCCTAAGCCCTGAGGCCCTGATTGACCGGGTCTGGCATGAGCACACCCGGGATTTCGCAGGCTTTGCGGTCTCGTTTGATCAGTACTACAGCACCCACTCGCCCGAGAACAAAGAACTCTCCGAGCAGGTCTACAAAGGGTTAAAGGATGCTGGCCTCATTGAAATCCGTCGCATCGAGCAGATGTATGACCCAACCAAAGAGATGTTTCTTCCGGATCGCTTCATTAAAGGGGATTGCCCAAAATGCGGCGCTAAGGATCAGTACGGCGATTCGTGCGAGGCCTGTGGCGCCACGTACAGCCCCACGGAACTGAAGAACCCGCGGTCGGTTGTCTCCGGCAGCACGCCAATTCGCAAAGAGTCAGATCATCACTTTTTCAAACTCTCAGATCCGCGCTGCTTTGCCTTTCTGCGGCAATGGGCAATTACGGATGAGCGGCTTCAGCCAGAGGCAGCCAACAAACTCAAGGAGTGGCTGGGCGAGTCAGCCAGTGATTCCGCGGGCCTGAGCGACTGGGATATTTCACGCGATGCGCCTTACTTTGGCTTTGAGATTCCGGGCGCACCCGGAAAGTATTTCTATGTCTGGCTCGATGCGCCGGTGGGCTATTACGCTAGCTTAAAAAAATACTGCGCTGATCACGGCCTGTCGTTTGCATCCTTCACCGCGCCAGACTCCGAGGTCGAGCAATACCATTTCATCGGAAAAGATATTCTTTACTTCCACACACTGTTTTGGCCGGCGATGCTGAAGTTCTCCGGCTTTCGCACGCCGACCAATGTCTTTGCCCATGGCTTTCTCACCGTCGATGGCGCAAAGATGAGTAAATCACGGGGCACCTTCATCACTGCACAGAGCTACCTAGAACAGGCACTGAATCCAGAGTGGCTGCGGTATTACTTCGCTGCAAAACTCAATGGCAGCATGGAAGATCTGGATTTAAACCTTACGGACTTCATCGCAAAAATCAACAGTGATCTGGTGGGCAAGTACGTCAATATCGCCAGTCGATGTGCTGGATTCATCACCAAACGATTCGACGGGCAGCTTGATCCACGATCCCTAGCCGATACCGCGCATGGCCTGCATCAGGCGATCACTGCGGCACAGCCCGAGATTGCAGCTGCCTATGAGCAGCGTGATACTGCCCGAGTCGTGCGCGAAGTGGGTGCCCTCATGGATCTCGTGAATGGCTATGTCGACAGCGAGAAGCCCTGGGAGATCGCGAAGCAGTCCATGACAGATACCGCCCTGCTGCCCAGACTTCACGAGATCTGCAGCCGCGCCCTCAAGGCCTTCGCGCAGCTGACGATTCTTCTAAAGCCTGTATTGCCGCTCACTGCCCAGCGCATTGAGCAAGAAGTCTTTGGGCTGGCCGGCCCGCTGAGCTGGTCGGATCTGGCCGCACCCCCAATCCAATCCATCAAGCGCTTTTCGCACCTGATGACTCGGGTGGACCGGGAGCGTATTGATGCCCTCATCGCGGCCAATCGCGAGTCGCTCGGTTAAAATTGCGCCCATGGCTCTCTACGAATCAGAAATCACCAAATTCCTGCGCTCCCTAAAGGAGCAGCGGCCCCATCTTGAAGATGCCCAGCAGTCAGGCCGCCGCCTGCTCTGGGACCGGGATCCGCTTGATCTGGATCAGCTCCAGCGGTCCCAAGAAATCCGGGTCAAGCAAAAGCCCTACGTGTATCAGCCTGATTAACCCTCGCGACCGTGGATCCCGTGACTGACCCCGTCGACCAGGGGGCCGAGACCACCGAGCCGGCTGCTGCGCCCGCACTCCAAGAGACTTTTGCGCGCCTGTACGGTGAACCGCTCACCGAAATCCCAAAGGATTTGTACATCCCGCCGGATGCGCTTGAAGTCATTCTTGAGACCTTCGAGGGCCCGCTCGATTTACTGCTATATCTCATTCGCCGTCAGAACTTCGACATCCTGGATATTCCAATGGCCGAAGTCACCCGCCAGTATCTGAATTACGTGGAGGAAATCCGCTCCCGCAATCTTGAGCTCGCCGCGGAATACCTGCTGATGGCCGCGATGCTGATCGAAATTAAGTCGCGCATGCTGCTGCCGGTCAGGCCACGCGAGGGCGATCAGGAGCCCGAGGACCCGCGGGCCGAACTGGTACGCCGACTTTTGGAATACGAGCAGATGAAAATCGCGGCCCGTCAAATTGATGCATTCCCTCAGCTTGGCCGCGATGTGCTGGCCGCCACCATCTTTGTCGATCAGACCATGGCGCCCAGGCTGCCAGATGTCAACGCCGAAGATCTGCGGGCCGCATGGAATGACATCTTGCGCAGAGCCAAGCTGACGGCCCACCATCACATCACGCGCGAGCCACTCTCCGTGCGCGAACACATGTCGCGGATTCTGAAGTTTTTGCAGGGCCGGCCCTTTGTTGAATTCACCGAACTCTTTTTGCAGGAATTGGCCCATGGCGGCGGCATTCCGGTGGTCGTTGTTCACTTTTTAGCCCTCTTAGAGCTCGCCCGCGAAGGCCTTGTCGAGGTGACCCAGGCCGAAGCCTACGCACCAATTTACGTGCGACTGGGCTACACGCCCTCTTAAAGCAACGCGCTTTGCCGAGAATGCGTCATCCGGCTACTGGCGTATGAATCTCTCGCAACACAACACCCTGCGTCTGCCCGCCCGGGCGGACCGCGTGATTCAGGTTGATTCGATCCAAGCACTTACCGAAATCACCGCAGCCCTCGGTCAGGCCCCGCGGTGCATTCTGGGCGCAGGCAGCAATGTCGTACTGCATGCACCTTTAGCGGCCACTGTTTTACTGGCGCGTCTCATGGGCCGCCAGATCACTGAAGATGGCCGCCTGACCGCAGGCGCTGGCGAAGACTGGCACGGGCTGGTGATGTGGAGCCTTGGCCAAGGATTTGCCGGCTTAGAAAATCTAGCTCTGATTCCTGGAACTACGGGCGCAGCCCCGGTACAAAACATTGGCGCTTACGGTGTTGAGCTCAGTGATCGCGTCACAGCGGTCACCGCATGGGACTTTCAAGACAAAAAACTGGTGCGCTTCAGTGCCGGCGACTGTGGCTTTTCCTATCGTCACAGCATATTCCGAGACCCGGCAATCCAGGGGCCTTGGGATCAGCCACGCTATCTGATTACAGAAATTGAACTCCAGCTTCGTCCGATGGCCAATGCGCAAGTTGAAATTAACTATGCGGATCTGAAATCAGCATTTGCGCATCAGGCCCAGCCGCCTTCCGCCCAGGAGGTTGCCGATGCGGTGATTGCCATTCGCAGACGAAAGCTTCCCGATCCAAATGACATCGGAAATGTCGGCAGCTTTTTTAAAAACCCCATGGTGAGCCAGCTGCAGGCCAGAAACCTCAGCCTGCTCCACCCTGATCTGCCTCAGTATCCGGTCGATGCATCTCATCATGATCAATGCAAAATTTCGGCAGCCTGGCTGATTGAGCGCTGCGGTTTTAAAGGCGCCCGACGGGGCGATGTCGGCGTGCACGATGGCCATGCGCTGGTGCTGGTTAACCACGGTGGTGGCACGGGCCGCGAAATTTTGGCGCTCGCCCACGAAATCCAACAAGCCGTCGTGGCCAAATTCGGAATTTTTCTTGAGCCTGAGCCTATTTTCCTACCGCACCACTAGCCTCTGCGAAACATCAGCTTGCTCTCGGTCGAGGCCTTGGCATCAAAACGATAGTCCTCAAGCGCGAAGTCTTTAAGTCCTTCAGGCCGATCAATGGCCTCATCGATGACAAAACGGGCCATTAGCCCGCGGGCCCGCTTCGCGTTAAAGCTCACCACCTTGTAGGCGCCTGACTTTTTCTCTTGAAATACGGGCGTTACTACTGGAAAACTAAAGGCCTGCACGGATTTAAAGTATTCATCCGAGGCAAGATTAATCAAGACCTTTTCACGGTGGCCCTGCAGCTCGGTATTTAAGGCCTTGCCAATTCGGTCACCCCAGAAACTGTATAAATCCTTGCCCTTTGGGTTGGCCAAGGCAGTGCCCATTTCCAGGCGATAGGGCTGCATCAGATCCAGCGGCCGCAGCAGCCCATAAAGCCCCGACAGAATCCTTAAGCATTTCTGGGCCCGGCCGAGCTGCGTTTTGTTCATGGTCTTGGCGGAAAGCCCATCGTAAACATCGCCATCAAAAGCAAGCACTGCCTGCTTTGCATTGGCGGATGTAAAGGGCCGCTTCCAGGCGCCAAAGCGGGCGACGTTTAAGGCCGCAAGTTTGTCACTGAGGTCCATCAGCGCAGCGACCTGGCCAAGCCCCATGGGCTTCAGAATCTTGATGAGCTCAGCGGACTGATTCAGAAAATCGCACTGCGAACTCACGGACGTGGTGGGCGGCGTGTCAAAATCCAGCGTCTTAGCTGGTGAAATCACCATCAACATGCGGACCTCCTGGGAGCAAACGGGTTATGCAAATTACAAGTCGACTCACCCATTTTATTGCAGCCGCAGTCATGGCCTGCACTCTGGCGGGATGCGGCAGTGCCATCAAATCACCCCAGGTCGAAGTTGCCGAGGTCCGGCTGGCCTCCATCGATCGCGAGGGCGTGCAATTTACAGTGTCATTGCGGGTCACCAACCCCAATCCGATTG
>JAGWWC010000019.1 GCA_018970545.1 Betaproteobacteria bacterium
CCGCACCAGGCCAATGTTCGTATCTTATCGGCCACTGCTAAGCGGCTGGGCATCGATGAATCCAAAGTGATTGTCACGGTGGATCAGCATGCCAATACCTCGGCAGCCTCGGTGCCGCTCGCGCTTGATGTGGCGGTCCGTGATGGCAGAATTCAGCCCGGCCAGCGGCTCATGCTGCAAGGTGTCGGCGGTGGCTTTACCTGGGGCGCGGTGTATCTTCGCTATTGAGATGAAGACGCTTGCTTTTATCTTTCCCGGCCAGGGATCGCAGACTGTCGGCATGCTGCAAGGCTTTTCTGAAAACGCAGCAGTCAGTGCCGCAATTGCTGAAGCCTCGGAAGCGCTGGGCCAGGACCTGGGCCAGCTGATTGCCCAGGGCCCCGCAGAGGCCTTAAGCCTGACCGTGAATACGCAACCCGTGATGCTGGCTGCCTCGATTGCGTTTTATCGCGCATGGTCCGCAGCCGGTGGTCCGCAGCCGGGCTGGGCAGCCGGCCACAGCCTCGGAGAATATTCTGCGCTGACTGCGGCCGGCGTCTTTCGCCTTGCAGATGCAACACGTCTCGTACGCTTTCGCGCCCAGCAGATGCAGTCCGCAGTGCCGGTCGGCGTGGGTGGCATGGCCGCAGTGCTCGGCATGGATTCGCAGGCCGTGATTGCGGCGTGCGCAGATGCCGCCCAAGGCCAAGTCGTGGAGGCTGTTAATTTCAATGCACCGGATCAGACCGTGATCGCAGGCCATCAAGAGGCAGTCGATCGGGCCTGCGCCATCGTCAAAGAGCGCGGCGCCAAGCGCGCACTGCCGTTGGCGGTGTCTGCGCCGTTTCATTCAAGCTTGCTTGCGCCTGCTGCCGATGCGCTGCGTGAAAGGCTGACGCAGACTGCCGTCAATGTGCCATCAATTCAGGTAGTGAATAACGTGGATGTTGCCATTGAGCGCGATGCCGATCGCATTCGCGATGCCTTATCGCGGCAGTCGATGCGCCCCGTGCGCTGGGTAGAGGTGATTGAAAAACTTGCCGCCAACGGTGTCACCACCATGATTGAGTGCGGGCCGGGCAAGGTGCTGACCGGCCTGGTGAAACGGATCGCGCCACAGGTCACAACATTTGCGATCAATGATCAGTCCACTCTTCAGACTGCGTTAGACGCGGTGTCTGCACAAAAGGAGCGCTACGCGAATGGGTGAAACTTCAAAGGTCGCCTTAGTGACGGGCGCAACACGCGGCATTGGCCAGGCCATTGCGCTGGCCTTGGGCCGGGCTGGCCACACTGTGATTGGCACGGCAACGACCGATGAAGGCGCCCAGAGTATTGCGCAGGCACTTTCGGCCCACGGGCTCAAAGGCTGCGGCATGGTGTTGCAAGTCAATGATGCTGCCGCATGCGATGGCCTCCTTGATCAGATTGGGCAGCGGTTCGGGCCGATTGGCATCTTGGTCAATAACGCCGGCATCACCCGCGATAACCTCTCGATGCGCATGCGGGACGAAGAATGGGATGCCGTGATTCAAACCAATCTCACTGCAGTCTTTCGGCTTTCACGCGGCGTGCTGCGGGCCATGATGAAGGCCCGCTGGGGACGGATCATCAATATCACCTCGGTCGTTGGAATCTCCGGAAATCCGGGCCAGATGAATTACGCCGCTGCCAAGGCCGGCGTGGCGGGCATGTCCCGGGCCCTGGCCCGCGAGGTCGCTAGCCGCGGCATCACCGTGAACTGTGTCGCACCGGGCTTTATCGACACCGACATGACCAAATCCCTGTCAGACGATCAGATCAAGTCCCTGACCAGCCAAATTCCCGCCCAACGTCTCGGAACTCCGGCGGATGTGGCCTCATCTGTCGTCTTTTTGGCCTCAGACGGCGCAGCCTACATCACCGGGGTTACCCTGTCCGTCAACGGCGGCATGGTGATGTCCTGATACAATCCGACCCGGTTTTACCCCTAAGGAAAGAGCTTCATGGAAGACATTGAAAAGCGCGTGATTGGCATCGTCTCTGAGCAGCTTGGCGTCAAGATTGAGGACGTCAAGAAAGAGTCCAAATTTGTCGATGACCTCGGCGCTGACTCCCTGGATACCGTCGAACTCGTGATGGCCCTGGAAGACGCATTTGGCTGCGAGATCCCCGACGAGGAAGCTGAAAAGATCACGACCGTTCAGCAGGCGATCGACTACGTCACATCCCACCTGAAGAAATAAAGCGGATTTTCTGCCGATGAGCGGTCCTTCACCATCGGGTGCCGCGGGTCGGCGCCGCGTCGTCGTTACCGGATTAGGCTGCGTTTCCCCCTTGGGAAACGAGATTGATTCGTCCTGGTCGGCGCTGGTGGCCGGCAAGTCCGGCATCGCCACCGTCACCAAGTTTGACCACAGCGGCCTTCCCGTGCATTTCGCCGGCGAGGTCAAAGGCTTTTCCATTGAGGACTATCTGCCCGCCAAAGAGGCGCGTCACATGGATACCTTCATCCATTACGGAATCGCCGCTGGCGTTCAGGCGCTGAAAGACTCCGGCATCGAGGTCACCGATACCAATGCAGAACGCATTGGGGCTTTTGTGGGTTCGGGCATCGGCGGTCTGCCACTCATTGAAGAGACTCATGCGGAGTACACCAATCGCGGTGCACGCCGCATCTCGCCGTTTTTTGTCCCTGGATCCATCATCAACATGATCTCGGGTCACCTCAGTATCCTGCACAACTTGAAGGGCCCCAATGTGGCCGCCGTCACGGCCTGCACGACAGGGCTGCACAGCATCGGGCTGGCGATGCGATTGATTCAATATGGCGATGCTGATGCCATGCTTGCTGGTGGCGCTGAGTCCACGATTTCTCCGTTGGGCATCGGCGGCTTTGCCGCAGCACGCGCGCTGTCCACGCGCAATGACGATCCTGCAGCAGCATCACGGCCATGGGATAAGGACCGCGACGGATTTGTGCTGGGCGAGGGCGCTGGCGTGTTGATGCTCGAAGAGTACGAGCACGCGCGATCCCGTGGCGCGAGGATTTACTGTGAGCTTGCCGGGTTTGGAATGTCAGGCGATGCATTTCACATGACCGCACCGAACATGGATGGTCCGGCTCGTTGCATGCGCAATGCCTTAAAAGACGCGGCAACTCCCGTAGACCAGGTCAATTATGTGAACGCTCATGGCACCTCGACGCCGCTGGGCGATAAAAACGAGTCCGATGCCATCAAGTCAGCCTTAGGTGATGCGGCACGTCGTGTCGTTGTCGGCTCTACCAAGTCGATGACCGGCCATCTTTTGGGGGGTGCCGGCGGCCTTGAGTCCGTTTTCACCGTGTTGGCCTTACATCATCAGGTAAGCCCGCCGACGATTAATATTTTTAATCAAGACCCTGAGTGTGATCTTGATTACTGCGCCAATACCGCCCGTGATCTCTCGATCCGGGTGGCCTTAAAAAATAACTTCGGATTTGGCGGCACAAACGGCACGCTCGTTTTTCGCGCAATCTAAGTGCGCGTTAATGCAGGCTGCCCATGAGCGATCAGCATGAGACCGATGCCGAGCTCGTATTGCGGGTTCAGCAGGGGGATAAACGGGCCTTTGAATTACTGGTCGTTAAGTACCAGCGTCGTGTCGAGCGGCTGATTTCTCGGCTGATTCGAGATTCTGCTGAGGTCGAGGATGTGGCCCAGGAGGCGTTTATCAAAGCTTATCGGGCGCTGCCACAGTTCAGGGGGGAGAGCGCCTTTTACACCTGGCTGTATCGGATCGCGGTCAACACTGCTAAAAACTTTCTGGTCAGTCAGGGCCGCCGGCCCAGGCCCCTGGCGGATACACCCGCGGAAGAGGATGGGGAATCTTTTGACGCCGCCGATGTCGTAGAGGACAACAATACCCCGGATGCGGTGCTGCATAGCCGTCAGGTGGCCGAGACTGTGAATGCCGCCATCGAGGCACTGCCTCCGGATCTGCGCACGGCGCTGACGCTGCGGGAGATTGAAGGACTGACCTACGAAGAGATTGCAGAGGCCATGGATTGCCCAATAGGCACAGTCCGATCACGGATATTTCGTGCCCGGGAGGCCATCGCCGAACGCTTAAGGCCGCTGCTCGGCACTGCCGAGGGCAAACGCTGGTAGGAACACATGACAACCACGATGGCACACCACTATAAAAACGAAAGTAATCGCAACCAAGGGGGGCGCGTGATGAACGCACATGAGGAACTATCAGCGTGGATGGACGGGCAGGCTGCCGAGGGCCGGTCAGAGCATATGACCAAAAAAATCCTTCAGGACCCCGAAAGCCGTGCCCGCTGGAATGAATACCATCTGATTGGCGATGCGATGCGCAGCGCGGCGCTTGCCCGAAAAAGCAATGTCGCCGGTGCAGTAGCGCAGGCCCTCGAAAGTGAGCCCAATCATCTTGGTGCCGCGGCGATCACTTCTGAAAATCGATCGGGCGTTCGTCGGCGAAAAATTTCTCGCGCGGTCTCTGGATTGGCGGTGGCGGCAGGCCTTGCCTTTGTCGTTTTTGTCGCGGTTGCGCCGCAGATGCAAGCGCCTGGCGGCCCCGAGCAATTGGCGGCTGGCACTTCCGCCATCCAGACGGCTGACGGGCCAGCATCAGTTACCACAGCAGCAACGACCGCGGTGCTGCAGGATGCCCGTCTGCGAGAACTCTTTGATGCGCACGGGTCCATGTCCATCCGGCCCGTATCCACCGAGGTTCGCTAATGCGTCGCCGGAATGCGCTGTCGCTCATCGCTGCGGTTTCACTGAGTGTCTTGGCATTTGGCTCGGCGCATGCACAGTCCGAGCCACCCATGACAAGCTTATTGGAGCGCATGCGAACTGCCGCCCAGAGCCTGAGCTTTACCGGGACATTCGTGCATCAGCAAGATGCGGTCCTGCAGACTTCACGTATCACTCAGACCCGGGACGCGCGGCAGTCGGTGACCAAACTGCAGACGCTGGAGGGCGACCGTCAGGAAGTCATCAAACAGTCGGGCGAGATCCGCATCTATATGCCTGATCAGCAACGGGTCAAAGTCGACCAGACCGGCCAGCCTCGCTCGGCCTTTCCGGCAGTGATTGTGGGCAGTCCGTCGGTGGTGCTGGCCAACTACGAGGTCATCCCCGGCGGGTCGATGCGGGTAGCCGATGTGGAGTCCCAGGAGGTGCTGCTCAAGCCCCGCCACGAGGCCCGCTGGCCCGTCAGACTCTGGATGGATAAGCGGACCGGCCTGATTGTGAAGTGCCAAAAGCTCGACCGGGAGGGCCGTACGGTGGAGCAGGCGGCCTTTACCGCCCTGAATTTCTCCCCAAAACCGGGCCCGGCCTCAAGCCAGCCCTCGTATCCCGGGGCCAAGGACTGGACGGTGTATAACGCCTCTTTCCAGCCCACCGTCTCGGCCCCCGCCTTAAAATTCAAGCCAGAGGCCTTGCGGGGCTTTGAATTGGTCGGGTCCTACGAGCGTCATGGATCGGCCGGGCTGGAAATGCGGCGTTATGTGTTCTCCGACGGGGTTGCGGCCGTCACCGTGTTTGTTGGCCCGAAAACCAAGGACAGCCCGCTGGGTGAGAAGGCCCAGCGCACTGGCGCAGTCAGTATGGCTTCGCGAGAGTTTCAGGATGTTCGTGTCACCGTCTTTGGCGATGTGCCGCCAGAGGCCCTTCGGCAGTTTGTGCAAAGTATTGAATGGAAAACCAATTTATGAATCAGGAAGTCGCTGTGCCCTCTACCATGATGAATCGACACGCTTGGCGTAACGCAGTGGCGTTGCGTATTGCGACGATGGCGATGGCAGTGGCACTGCTGGGCATTTTGTTGTCGATGACTCCTGTTGCGTATGGCCAGTCGCAGGCCCAACCCTCATCTGTCCGTGGGCTGCCAGACTTTGCTGATTTGGTGGAAAGTGCTGGGCCGGCCGTGGTGAATATTCGCACCACCGAGAAGGTACGCGTTCAGCAATCAGGCCCGGGCCAGCAGATGCCCGAGCTGGATGAGAACGATCCTTTTTATGAATTTTTCCGTCGCTTTTTCCCGCCGCGGCCCAATGCGCCTCGTAATCCACGCGGTGCACCGCAGCCCGAGGAAGCGCCCCGCGGTGTCGGCAGTGGATTCATCATTTCAGCCGATGGTTTCATTCTCACCAATCACCACGTGGTGGATGGCGCCGATGAGATTTTGGTCACGCTGGCCGATAAGCGGGAATTCAAGGCCCGACTCATTGGTTCGGACCGGCGTACTGATGTGGCGCTGGTGAAAATCAACACCACGGGGCTGCCCTCATTGCGCTTCGGAGATCCAAATCGCTTACGGGTTGGCGAGTGGGTCTTGGCCATTGGCTCACCCTTTGGCTTGGAGAACACGGTCACGGCCGGCATCGTGAGCGCCAAAGGCCGCGATACAGGTGACTACCTTCCCTTTATTCAGACCGATGTGGCGGTGAATCCCGGCAACTCGGGCGGGCCGCTTTTAAACATGCGCGGCGAGGTCGTGGGCATTAATTCCCAGATTTACAGCCGCACTGGCGGATTTATGGGCATCTCGTTTGCAATTCCAATCGATGAGGCCAATCGTGTGGCCGAGCAATTGCGCTCGCAGGGCCGTGTCACCCGTGGCCGTATCGGAGTTGGTATTGGCGAGGTCACCAAGGAAGTCGCCGAGGCCTTGGGCCTTTCCAAGACCTCTGGCGCGCTGGTGCGCAGTGTGGAGTCGGGTGGTCCGGCTGAAAAGGCTGGCCTTGAGCCCGGCGACATTCTTTTGCGTTTTGATGGGAAGCCAATTGAGAAATCCACTGACCTGCCGCGCATTGTTGGCAATACCAAGCCCGGGGCCCGTGTGACAGCGCAGGTCTGGCGCAAAGGTGGCATGAAAGAAATCAGTGTCACCGTTGGTGAGATGGAGCCCGACCGCGTGGCCAAGGCAGCCGCCAAGCCGGGCCAGCCGCCCGCAACAGTGGCGGCCAATTGGCTTGGGCTATCGGTTGCGGATCTGACCGAGGCACGTCGCGGCGAATTGAAAATTAAATCGGGCGTGCTGATTGAGGGTGCCGAGGGTGCGGCTGCCCGCGCAGGAATACGTCAGGGCGATGTGTTGATCAGCGTGAATAACACTGATATCACCTCGGCCAAGCAATTCGGCGATTTTGTGAATAAGTTAGATAAAACCAAACCCCTTGTGGCACTGGTCCGACGCGGCGACGGTGCCTTGTTCATCCCGGTTCGGCCCACCACGGCGAAATGAAAACATCACAACAAGAACAACGATCGATGGTGAGTCTTGGAGCACATCCGTAATTTTTCAATAATTGCCCACATCGACCATGGCAAAAGCACGCTCGCCGATCGCATTATTCAGTTGTGTGGCGGACTTTCGGATCGCGAGATGGAGGCCCAGGTCTTGGACTCCATGGCTCTGGAGCGGGAGCGCGGCATTACCATTAAGGCACAGACCGCTGCACTGACCTACAAGGCGCGTGATGGGAAAACGTACGCGCTGAATCTGATCGACACGCCGGGCCATGTGGATTTTTCCTACGAGGTGAGCCGATCGCTGTCGGCCTGTGAAGGCGCGCTCTTGGTCGTGGACGCCTCGCAGGGCGTGGAGGCCCAGACCGTGGCCAACTGCTACACGGCAATCGAGCTTGGTGTTGAGGTGGTGCCGGTGCTCAATAAGATTGATTTGCCTGCCGCCAATCCGGAGCAGGCGATTCAAGAAATTGAAGATGTCATTGGCATCGATGCACAGGACGCGGTGCGCGCCAGCGCCAAGACTGGCGAGGGGGTACCCGACATTCTTGAGATGCTGATCGCCCGTGTGCCACCGCCCAAAGGGGATCCGAAAGCGCCCCTGCAGGCTTTGATCATTGACTCATGGTTTGATAACTATGTTGGCGTTGTGATGCTGGTGCGTGTGGTCAATGGCTGCCTCAAGCCAAAAGACAAAATTCTGCTGATGTCCACAGGTGCCAGCTATCCGGTGGAGCAGGTCGGCATCTTCACGCCAAAGTCAAAGCACTTAGAAAGCCTCTCCGCTGGCGAGGTGGGGTTTGTGATTGCCGGCATTAAGGAACTCAAGGCCGCTAAGGTGGGCGATACCCTGACCCATGCAGGCAGTCATGCCGCCGCGGAGCCGCTGCCCGGCTTTAAGGAAATCAAGCCCCAGGTGTTCGCTGGCCTGTATCCGGTCGAGTCGAACCAGTACGAGGCCCTGCGGGATGCGTTGGATAAGTTAAAGCTCAACGATTCATCGCTGCAGTATGAGCCTGAGGTATCACAGGCCTTGGGTTTTGGCTTTCGCTGCGGATTTCTTGGCCTGCTGCACATGGATATCGTGCAAGAACGGCTTGAGCGCGAATACGACATGGACCTCATCACGACTGCGCCCACGGTGGTCTACCAGGTGTTGCTGCGTGATGGCACGTTAATTGATGTAGATAACCCCTCCAAAATGCCCGATCCGGCGCGCATTGAGGAGATCCGTGAGCCCATTGTCACCGTGACCTTGTTCATGCCCCAGGAGTATGTGGGTGCGGTGATTACGCTGTGCACCGGCAAGCGGGGCGTGCAGACCGCAATGAACTACCACGGCCGTCAGGTCAACCTGACTTACGAACTGCCGATGAATGAAATTGTGTTGGATTTTTTCGATAAGCTGAAGTCAGTCTCGCGTGGCTATGCGTCGATGGATTATGAATTCAAAGAATACCGGGCCTCCGATGTGGTCAAGCTTGATGTCCTGATCAATGGGGACCGCGTGGATACTTTATCGGTAATCGTGCATCGGGCCAATTCACAGAGTAAAGGCCGTGAGCTCGCTTCCAAGCTACGTGAGTTGATTCCGCGGCAGATGTACGATGTGGCCATTCAGGCGGCCATTGGGTCCAACATCATTTCCCGTGAAAATATCAAGGCCCTACGGAAAAACGTGCTGGCCAAATGCTATGGCGGTGATATCAGCCGCAAGCGAAAGCTTTTGGAAAAGCAAAAGGCAGGCAAAAAACGCATGAAGCAAGTCGGCACTGTTGAAATTCCGCAGGAAGCTTTCCTGGCGGTGTTGCAGGTGGAGGACTGATCATGAATTTCGCCCTGATCATTTTCCTACTTTGTGTGGTGACCGGTCTGCTATGGGCTGCGGATCGTTGGTCGTGGAAAAAGCGCCGGCCCGAGGGTGCGCCGCGTCCACTCTGGCTCGAATACACCGCAGGATTTTTTCCAGTGATCTTTGCAGTCTTTATGCTGCGCAGCTTTGTTGTGGAGCCATTCAGCATTCCATCGGGCTCCATGATCCCAACTCTGCGGATTGGCGATCTGATTCTGGTGAATAAGTTTTCCTACGGCGTTCGCCTGCCGATTGTGCATACCAAAGTGCTGGATACCGGCGCGCCAGTGCGGGGTGATGTTGCTGTCTTTCGTTACCCCGAGGATGAGACCGTGGATTACATCAAGCGGGTCATTGGCCTGCCCGGCGATGTGATTCGTTACGAGAATAAGCGGCTCTTTGTCAATGATCAGCCCATCGCGGCCAAGGCGCTTGACCCGTACTTTGATGCGGGCCGCATCTCTTTGCAGTTTGAGGAGCAGCATGGCGGAAAGCGTTACCGCACCCTGAATGATGATGATCGATTACCGTTGGGGTTCTTGCCGCCATCTGGCGGCAGAGGCTGTCAGGTCACCGATCGGGGCTTACGCTGCGAAGTGCCAGCTGGCCACTATTTCATGATGGGCGATAACCGCGATAACAGCAGCGACAGCCGCGTGTTTGGCTTTGTGCATGAGCGGCTCTTGGTGGGGAGGGCGTTTTTTATTTGGTTTAATGCCGGCGAAGTCATGAGCGGAAAGTTTGAGCGATTGGGCGGATTTGAGTAATACCGCACCAGACCTCGAAAAACGCCTGGGATACCACTTTAAAGACCCGGCGTTATTAAAGCTTGCGTTGACCCATCGCAGCCACAGTGCCGCCCACAATGAGCGTCTTGAGTTTTTAGGCGACAGCGTACTGAATTGCGCGGTAGGCCATCTGCTGTATCGACAGCTAAAGCAATTTGATGAAGGCGATCTCTCGCGGGTGCGGTCGAATCTGGTGCGTCAGCAGGCCTTGCATGATATTGCCCAGACCTTGTCGCTGCATCAGTTTTTGCATCTGGGTGAGGGCGAGTTAAAAAGTGGTGGCCTGCGTCGTCCCTCGATTCTCGCCGATGCCCTTGAGGCCTTATTGGGCGCCATCTTTTTAGACGGCGGGTTTGCGGAAGCCGCCCGGGTAATCGATAGCCTATATACGCCAATTCTCAAGCAGGTGGACCCCAAGACACTGGGTAAAGATGCAAAAACGCTGCTGCAGGAATTCTTGCAGGGCCTTGGCCTGCCGTTGCCGGTGTATTCCGTGGTCGCCACGCATGGTGCTGCCCATAGCCAGGTCTTCGAGGTCGAGTGTGCGATTGCCAAACTTGCCATCACCGTCTTGGGGTCGGGATCTAGTCGACGTGCCGCCGAACAAATGGCCGCCACACAGGCCCTTGCAGCGGTGCGTGAAGCAACGGCAAGCGTGCCCAAGAAGACCCGCCGTGCGAAAAAGTCTTCGCCCCCACCGCAGGCGGCGTTGGTTTTTGAAGACAAAGAGCGCAAGGCTTAGCGGATCGGCTCATGACACACCGCTGCGCTGTGGTGGCCATCGTGGGAAGGCCCAATGTGGGCAAATCAACACTGCTGAATTACTGGATCGGCCAGAAAGTCAGCATTACCTCCCGCAAGGCACAGACCACCCGCCATCGTGTCACCGGGGTGTTGACCCGGCCGGGGCTTCAGATTGTGTTTGTGGATACCCCTGGCATACAACGGCGGCATAACAACGCATTAAACCGGCAGCTCAATAAGACGGCGGTGCAGGCCTTAACGGACGTGGATCTGGCGCTCTGGGTAATTGAGGCTACTGGCCTTACCACCGAAGATGAAGCCACCTTGGCACTGATTCCGAAATCCTTGCCGGTGATCGCAGTCCTCAATAAGTCAGATCGCATTCGTTCCACCAAAGACCGGACGGCCGCCTATGCGCTGGGCGATCGGTTGGCCGCGATGCAACGATTCTCTGCTTTGGTTCCTGTTTCGGCAGAGCGCGGCAGTCAATGCGATGCCGTAATTCATGAGATTGCGCAGCTTGCGCCTGAAGGCGAGCCGCACTTCTCAGAAGACGAGATCTCCGATCGCAGCGTGCGATTTCTGGCGGGAGAATTGATTCGCGAAAAGCTGTTTCGACTCCTCGGCGATGAGCTACCCTATGAGACTACGGTGGTCATTGACCGATTCGAAGAGCAGCCCTCGGTGAGCACCCCTGGAAAATTGCATGCAGACATTAGCGCGAGTATTGTCGTCGCCAAAGCCTCTCAGAAGGCGGTGGTCATTGGTGAGCAGGGCAGTCGCATTCGCCGCATCGGCACTGAGGCCCGGGCGGACATTGGCCGCTTAATTGATGGCACTGTGCGGCTTGAACTCTGGGTCAAAGTGAAAAGCGGCTGGGCCGATGATGCGGCCGCAATTCGCGCCTTTGGTGTCGAATGAATGCGGCGACCGATCGCGGGCTCGTGCTGCACGTCATGCCGTGGCGTGAGACGAGCCTGATTGTCGAGGCGTTTACCCGCGAGCATGGCCGACTCGGCATGATCGCCAAGGGCGCGAGAAGGCCGCGGTCGGCCCTGCGCGGGCTGCTTCAGCCTTTTCAGCTGCTCGATCTGCGTTGGAGTGGCAAGTCCGAGTTACGCACGCTGGTTGCTGCCGAATGGGTCGGCGGCCTGGCCATGTTATCGGGGTCAGCGATCATGCCTGGCTTTTATCTCAATGAGTTGATGGTACGGCTTTTGCCGCGCGAAGATCCGCATCCTGCGGTCTTCGATGATGTGCTGGCGACCCTTGGGCTTTTGGCACGGCAGGAGGCTGAAGGCCGTGGCCGTGAAATGACCGAGCCGATTCTTCGCCGCTTTGAATGCAATCTGTTACGCGAATTGGGTGTGGCACCGAATTTTGATCGCGAAACCGCAAGCGGAGCGCCAGTGGCTGAGTCCGGCTTTTATCAATGCAGCCCACAGTCCGGGGTGATTCGATTGGATTCTCGGGCAATGGAGTCGGCGCAGGCGTCTTCTCAGGCTGTCGATCTGATCCACGGCCGAACCCTCTTGGCTTTGGCCCGCAGTCAGCAATCGATTGAGCAGGCCGTCCATGCATTCGAGGACCCTGAGATTGCAGCGGAATCCAAGCGGCTGTTACGGGCCTTGCTGGGCCAGCACTTAGGCGAGGATGAACTTCACTCGCGGCAGGTGATGCGGGATCTGGTTCGGATTTAAGATAGCGTACCCCCACAGGATTGGCATCATGATTGAACTTGGCGTAAATATTGACCATGTGGCCACGCTTCGGCAGGCCAGGCGCGGCATTGACCCGGATCCGATTTGGGCCGCTGTCGAGGCCCATCTTGGTGGTGCAGATGGCATCACCGTGCACCTGCGCGAGGACCGCCGTCACATTCAAGACGAAGATGTTCGCCGTCTGCGCACCCATACCCAGATCAAACTGAATCTGGAAATGGCGGCCACAAAAGAGATGGTTGCGATCGCCTCGGAGATTAAGCCCGAGATGGCCATGCTGGTGCCGGAAGGCAGACAGGAAATCACCACTGAAGGCGGATTGGATATCGTGGGCCAACGCAAATCCCTGGCCGGCACGATCCGTCGGCTGCGCGATGCGGGAATTACGGTAAGTGCATTTGTCGATGCAGAGCTTGCCCAAATCAAGGCGGCCGCCGATCTGGGTGTTCAGGTCTGCGAGATCCACACCGGTCCTTATGCAGCGGTCTTTCATTCTCAGGGCCGCGACGCGCAGGCACCGGCGGTCGTCGCTGAAATCAAAAAGATTCATCGCGCTGGAGAAAAAATCCAAAGTCTGGGCATGCGCTTTAACGCAGGACACGCCTTGAACTACTTTAATGTGCAGCCGATTGCAGCGCTGCCGGGAGTACGAGAATTGCATATCGGCCATGCGATCGTATCGCGATCAGTACTCGTTGGCATGCGAGAGGCCGTGCGGGAAATGAAGCGCTTAATGCGCGAGGCCCATCAGACCAATGGAGCCGCCTAAATGGTGGTCGGCATTGGCACCGATACCGTTGTGATTCGCCGCGTGGGCCAGATGATGGAGCGCTGGGGCGAGCGGTTCGCGCAGCGGGTGCTTGGGCCAGCGGAATTTCAGGAATATCAGCGACGAAAATCGCGGGGCGTTGCAGGCGCTGATCGTGCCGTACGCTATGTTGCGAAACGATTCGCGGCCAAAGAGGCCATCGGTAAGGCCTTGGGTGTTGGCCTGCACCATCCGATGTCGTTGCATTCGGTTGAAATTCTGAATGACGCACGCGGCGCGCCGCACGCGGTGGCCCGAAAAGCACTGCAGGGCTATCTGCAGGAACGTCAGTACCAGATTCATGTTTCGATCTCGGATGAGGTTGAGCATGCTCAGGCGCTTGCCATCGTGCAGACGACCGATCGATGAGCCGGTTAGGCCCTTTCATTATTGATGTCGAAGGCACGCGACTGACCGCGCGCGATCGGGAGCTCCTCGCCCATCCTTGGGTGGGTGGTGTGATTTATTTCACAAGAAACTTTGAAAATAAAGCGCAGATCACTGCTTTGACTGCCGAGATTCATGCAGTGGCACGGCCTGCGGGCTGCGGCCGGCTTTTAATTTGTGTGGACCACGAAGGTGGCAGGGTGCAGCGTTTTCGTGAGGGCTTCACTGAGATTCCATCCATGTCCAGTATTGGAGCAATGGTGGCCGAGCAGCATGGCCCAAGCCGGCTGGCTGCGTTGGCCCGCGCCCGTCAGCTGGGCTATGTGTTGGCCAGTGAGCTGCGGGCGGTTGGCGTTGATTTCAGCTTTACTCCGGTGCTGGATCTTGACTGGGGAAAAAGCAGCATCATTGGTGAGCGGGCATTTCATCGCGACCCACAGCTGGTCACTGAGTTGGCGTCAGCCCTCATGCATGGCCTGCTGCTGGCAGGCATGAAAAATTGCGGCAAACACTTTCCTGGCCATGGCTGGCCGCAGGCGGATTCCCATCTTGATCTGCCGGTTGATGAGCGGCCGCTCGAGGAGATCCTTTCGCAGGATGCGTTGCCGTATGCGCGCATCGGTTCACCCGCCCTTACCGCAGTGATGCCCGCCCATATTCGTTATGCCCAGGTGGACGCCCAGCCCGCAGGATTTTCAAAAATATGGCTCCAGGATATTTTGCGACAGCAACTGGGTTTCGATGGCGTCATCATCTCGGATGATCTGGCCATGGCGGGTGCTGCAGTGCTTGCGCATGTTGCCGATCGCGCCTGTGCAGCCTTTACGGCGGGCTGTGATGCGACACTGATTTGTAATCGTCAAGATCTGGTGGAGCAGGCGCTGGATGAAGTCCCGCGGCGAATACCAGAGTTTCTGAATAACCCGCGTCGCAGGGGGCTGGAGCAATTGCGGCCCCTGCAATAGGGCAGAAGATGCAATTGGATCGCTCGGTCTATGATCCCGACTGCCGTGACTGCAGCCGGCTCGCTCAGTTCCTGGATCAGGTCAAAAGCCAGCATCCCACTTACTTCTGTAGGCCGGTTCCGCCCTTTGGATCAGCACGTGCCAGGCTTCTGGTTGTGGGCCTTGCCCCCGGCATGCATGGCGCCAACGCGAGCGGCAGACCCTTTACCGGCGACTGGTGTAGCGATCTACTCTACGGCACCTTGCATGCCTATGGATTTGCAAAAAATGCCCGATCGCTTGCGCGGGATGATGACCAGGAACTGATTGATTGTCGGCTCACAAACGCCGTGAAGTGTCTGCCGCCTCAGAATAAGCCGACACCCGCCGAGACCAAGACCTGTGCGAAGTATCTGGCCCAGGAGATCAAGTCGATCGCGCCTGAAGTCATTGTCTGTCTGGGCGCAGTCGCCCATGATGCAGTGCTGTCTTGCCTAGCTGACAGTGAGCGATCGATGAAGCGTAGCGCCTATCGGTTTGCCCACGCCGCTGTCCATGAGGTCGCCGGCCTTCGTCTTATCGATAGCTATCATCCGAGCCGCTATAACACCAACACTGGCCGGCTGACTGCAGAGATGTTTTCAGCCGTTTTCGCGCTCGTGCGGCAGTATGTCTGAGTCAAGCATCAAGTCACGGTTGATGTCGATGCCCAATCACCCCGGCGTATATCGCATGCTGGGCGAAGAGGGCCGGGTGCTCTATGTCGGCAAGGCCAAGGATTTAAAAAAGCGGGTTGCATCTTATTTCCGTGGCTCCGGCCTATCACCGCGAATCGCCAAGATGGTGAGCTTGATTCGCGATATTGAGATCACGGTGGTGCGCAGCGAGGCCGAGGCCTTGCTTTTGGAAAATAATCTGATCAAGACACTGGCCCCGAAATTTAATATTCTCTTTCGCGATGACAAGTCGTATCCGTTTCTGAAGCTCAGTGGCCATGCATTTCCGCGTATCTCCTACTATCGCGGCGCCCTGGATCGACAGTCGCAGTTTTTTGGGCCATTTCCGAATGCCTGGGCGGTGAAGGAAAGCATTCACATTCTGCAAAAGGTATTTCAATTGCGCAGCTGCACCGATTCAGTGTTCTCGAATCGGACCCGGCCTTGCCTGCTACATCAGATCCATCGTTGCAGCGCCCCTTGTGTGCAGAAAATCCTGGCGTCCGACTATGCCGATGATGTTGGCCGTGCCGTTCGGTTTTTAAAGGGCGGCTCGGCTGAACTGTTGCATGAGCTAGAAGAAAAAATGAACGCTGCAGCAGGCCAATTGCACTATGAGCAGGCCGCCTCATTTCGTGATCAGATTTCCTCGCTTTCCAAGGTGCTGGAGCAGCACAATATGGAGACCCATCCGGATCTGGACTGTGATCTGCTGGCAGTCGCAACCGATGGAAAAAATATCGCAGTTAACCTTGCCATGGTGCGCGGGGGCCGGCACCTTGGGGATCGGGTGCATTTTTCTTCAGCCGGGGTCGAGCTGCAGGAAGCGGATCTCAATGAACTTCAAGGCGAAGCCCTGCTCGCGTTTGTATCCCAGCATTACGGGTTGCATGAGGTGCCGCAGGCCATTGTCGTCAACCGGCCCGAGTGTGTTGGGGCGATCGCGGAGTGGCTCTCCGCCCAGGCGGGCAAGGAGATTCGTGTGCTGCATCAGCCGCAGGCCAAGCGGCGAGAGTGGTTAAGCCTTGCAGAATCCAACGCTCGCCTTGGTCTGGCGCGGCGGGCCCAGGAAATGGGCTCACAGCAATCAAAAACACAGATCCTCGCCCAGACTCTCGGGCTGGCCCCGGAAGGCGAGGACCCCTCCGACCTGCGCATCGAGTGTTTTGATATCAGCCACACGGCAGGTGATGCAACCCAGGCCTCCTGTGTGGTCTATCAGCATCACGAGATGCGACCGGCCGAGTATCGGCGGTTCAATATCCGGGATATCACGCCAGGCGATGATTACGGCGCGATGCGCCAGGCGCTTGGCAGGCGATATGAGCAGTTAGAGACCTTGCCGGATCTGGTGCTGATCGATGGCGGCAAAGGGCAGCTCGGTGTCGCGATGGAGGTCTTTGAAGGGCTTGGGCTTGATGAGTCGCTCTTGGTCGCGGTGGCGAAGGGCGAGGGCAGAAAGGTGGGCTTGGAGACCCTCATCTTTCCAGATGGCCGCGAGATCGCACTCGGACCCGATCACCCTGCGCTGATGCTAATTGCAAAAATACGGGATGAGGCCCACCGATTTGCCATCACTGGCATGCGCGCGCGGCGGGCCAAAGCGCAGATCGGGTCCGTATTGGATGATGTCGAGGGTATTGGTCCGAAGCGACGGCAGCGGCTTTTGGCCCGATTCGGTGGGCTGGCCGGCCTGAGGGCCGCGAGTGTTGAGGATCTTGCCAGTGTTGAGGGGATTTCACGGCAGACCGCGCAGGATCTATATCGACGATTGCGTAGTTCATAATCCGCTGATGGTCTGGAACCTGCCGAATCTTCTGACATGGGCCCGCATCGTGGCCATTCCACTGCTGGTGGCGGTGTTTTACCTGCCGATGGGATTGAGTGAGTCCGAGCGTAACCTCTGGTCAACCATTATTTTTGTGGTGGCGGCAGTTACAGATTGGATCGATGGCTGGTTGGCCCGCAAGTGGAATCAGACCTCACCGTTTGGCGCATTTCTTGATCCGGTTGCCGATAAGCTCATGGTCTGCACGGCCCTGGTGGCGCTGATTGAGCTGGGCCGCCTCAATCCGATTATTGGATTGATCATCGTCGGCCGCGAAATCACCATTTCTGCCTTGCGCGAATGGATGGCATCCGTCGGCGCGCGGGCCAGTGTGGCCGTCAATTGGATCGGTAAGGCCAAGACCATTGCGCAGATGGTGGCAATCCCATTTCTGCTCTTCCATGGCAGCATTTTCTGGGGCCTGGTCGATACCCGGGCCTGGGGCCAGGTGCTGATCTGGGGCGCGGCGATATTGACCGTGGTCTCGATGGTCTATTACCTGCGGGCTGCCTGGCCTGAGTTGCAGAAAAACGGCCAAAAAAGCTAGAATCTTAGGCTTCGTGCAGTGCGGGAGTAGCTCAGTTGGTAGAGCGCAACCTTGCCAAGGTTGAGGTCGCGAGTTCGAGACTCGTCTCCCGCTCCAATTTAAAAGCCCACCGGCGGGGTGGCAGAGTGGTTATGCAGCGGCCTGCAAAGCCGTGGACGCCGGTTCGATTCCGACCCCCGCCTCCAAATACTATTGGCCAGATTCAGTGGCGGTTGGGCGCTTTTAAACCTTACCCCACCCACGGCTCATAGGCGATGCCGCTGCCGATCAGACTGAGAACACCAGTCTGATTTTCGGGCGATTCGGCAAAGTCGGACAGGACCTTTGACTTGGTTTTTTCCGGGTTGGTGTTCAGTTGATTCAGCCACCAGTTATAGCCCTCGGCCTCTGGCTGTCGGCCAAGCACATTTTGATAGACCTTGGTCAGAAACTCCGCATTTGATGGATTGGATCCGTAAAGCGACCTGAATTCGTTGGAGTCAATAAACCGTGCAGATACCTCTTGTAGGTTCATACCCCTGTCCATCTGACCAATCCAGTAGCCGAGACCGGATTTATCGCCGTTCATGGGATCACGATTGAATGCGGCTTTGTAAATCCGATACGCCATTCCGCTGGTACCGCTCAGATCGATTGCAACGGAGCTATCAGAAAAGATGATGCGCTCGATACTGTTCAATGTATCAGAGCCTTCCGTGCCCGAGCGGCTCGAGACCGTCGCGCTGGCGCCCGAGAGGGTAACGGTGTAGCCACTCCTTGCGCCCTGAAAGACAGCCGTATCAATTCCGCCCCCACCATTGATTTGATCATTTCCACCGCCACCGGTAATGACATTTGCGGCGCTATTTCCGGTGATTTGATCGGCCTGAGGAGATCCAATGACTCGTTCGATCTCGGTTCCGAAGGCGATTTGTAGATTGTTCTGTGCGGGTTCGGCGGATGAGTCACTACTGATTCTTCCTGCGCTACTCGATGATCCACCATTCAAATTAATCGTAGTCGGCGTGGAGACCTGACTGAAGTCTATGGTGTCGGTACCGCCAGTGTCGTGGATTGTCTGAAGTTGCCGGCCAACTGAATCGTTATACGCATAGGCGGTATTGTCGGTCTTGTAGGGCCGCAGTCCATAGAGGTAGTCGAGGGCAAGAAGATCATAGGGGCCAAAATCAATTCGTTGAAGGCCTTGGGGATGCTCTACATAACTCACCACACTGATAAGTTTTGAGTCCTCACTGCTTGCAAGATAGTTTCCTGGCTCAGTACTTGGTGGACCGCCTGCATTATAGTTTCCCGGATGCTTCAGCCCGATGGCGTGAGCGACTTCATGAATCAGCGTGTCGTAGTCAAATGACCCAGGGGCATGGTCGGAATTCAACACATCATTACTGATGAACACATCCCCAGGCTCGGGCCCATCCGTACCCGGCATTTGGGCATAGCCCGCAGCGCTTGTCGTCACGTTGGCCATTCGCATTTGGCCATATGGCGTGGTTGGTGACGTATTCTCAGCCACCTCCGAAAAGCTGATGTTGATAATCGAACTGGCCAGGCTCAGGAAGCTGCGAACCCCCTCTTTTTGCGCTGTGGTGAAGGGAGCAAAACCCTTGGCGTTATCGCCGCTAAAGTAAGCGGGCGTCAGAGCGAAGCTGTACGTTACTGGCGTGGCTGCACTTTTGTTCCCGCTGGGGTTCCAGCTTACGCTACGGCCTTCAATCAGAACATCTACTCGATAGTCATTGCTGTAAGGTGTCGCAATGACGGTCTTCGGCGTATTGCCGATGGTCGGCTTTGCAGATTCGAGGTGGGTGAAGATGGGCTTGCCGCAACAGGCGCAAGCCATTGGCGAATTATTAGACTCGGAATACACGATCGACCCCCTCGGCTCTTCGACAAATGAGCAGCTATTTTACCTTTTCAGGTGATTTGTTTTGCAAAAAATACCTGCTAACTTACGCCTTTTGATCCTCGATGGAAATCAGATCAGTGTCGAATGCGTTGGACCGCCACGGAGACTCCTGGCGTCGGTGGGTGCTCGAAAATATTGAGCGTGGCTGCACTACTCAGGATATCTTGAAGAGTATGCTCGCAGCGGGGGTCTGGCAGGAGGAGGAGGCGCTGAGCGCCTTAAACGAGGGCCTGGGGCTGCTGGGCAGGGCATTGGTCAACTTGGCCGTACTGCCGAGAATCCCGGGCGACCGACTTTTTTCTGTTGGCGCTCAGGTAATCGAGGTATTAAGTCGATTTAAGTCACCGCATGTTGCGGTGCTGGGCGGGGTGCTATCGATAAACGAGTGTGATGCACTGCTTGATTTGGCGCTCCATAAGGGGTTACGTCTTTCGAGCGTAGTTGACAAAGAGTCTGGCCAGTCTGTCTCCCATCATGAGCGGACCAGCACCGGCGTGTTTTTCACCCGATCTGAGACGCCCCTCATCCAGCGCATCGAGGAGCGTTTGGCGGAAATGACTTGCTGGCCCTCCACTCACGGAGAGGGCCTTCAGGTGCTGCGTTACGAGATCGGCCAGCAGTACAAACCGCATCATGATTGGTTTGACACCGCCCATCCGGGGACTGTGCACCATTTGGCTCGGGGCGGACAGCGTGTGGCGACCACAGTAATGGTGCTCAGGGCCGCCGATCGTGGTGGGGCGACCACCTTTCCCGCAGCCGGATTTGAAGTCTCGCCGCCACCCGGGGGGGCCGTCTTTTTTCGGAACCTTACCGCGGCGTTTCTCCCGGACCCCCTCACGCTACATGCGGGTGCGCCGGTCGAGCAGGGCGAGAAGGTCGTAATGACGTATTGGCAGCGTGAGCGCGAATTTGCCTAAATTAGTTCGGCCGAATCCCCCGGCACAAAAAGACCAGAACGGCGCCCTCGTGTGAGCGTGGCGTGGCAAAGCGCGGCTGCCCAGATCGGTGAAACGTACTTTCAAAGACGGTTTTTCCTTTACCGTCGGCTTCAGGAAACATCTGGGTGGCGAGCTCCGTGTAGAGATTCTGTCGACAGTCGACTTGAACATAGTCTTTTCGGGATTTGTAGTTCAAGGCAGTCCCGGTGCTGGTTGGGCCGGGGGTGGCCTCGAATCGTTGGTCCTCTTTGAAATCCAGGAGGATCCATGTGCGAAGCAACTGCGGACCGGCACTGGTGACAAAGTTTGGTTCGGTGGACACTGACACTGCATCCAGATCGGCTAACTTCTCAAATCTGGCCTGTACGGCCAGTGGCAACCCGATGCAGAGAAGGGCAAGAAGGCCTTTCGGAATATAGGACCAGCAGCCGGTTTTTATGCTCACCGATGGCCTGCTGAGTCGCGGGGATGTCAAAGATTGGGTCATACGGTGAATAACGGACGCTTTCTGGGCATCGTTTAAGGCCAAAAAAATTACACTAAAGTTTAAAAAATCCCTATAACCCCTTGATTTTAAGAGAATCATTTCACTACACTGGGCTGGTGATGCGATTAGTATGTTTGCTCCTAACCGTTGGGATACTCGGGGGTTGCGCCAGCACCTCCTCCCGAACTTTCTCCGGTCTGAACCGGGACCATCCAGCGTTTCACTCGGATGAGTGCCGTATCGCTGCAGAAGACACTCGTGTCCACGATGAACTCAAGTTGGTCCGAATGATTGCTTCGCCAGTGGCACTCGTGCTTTCTGCCGGATCGCTTTTGCCCGCGGTAATTGCTGCCAATGCTGGCCTGGATACAGCGGATCGAATTGACGCCTCCCGTATGGAGATTCATTGCGGTGGCAAAGGAAAGTCAGCCGGTGAAATTGCCACGGGGGTGGTGGGTGGCGCCGCCCTTGGAATTGTGACTGGCCCAGCGTTGAAGGCAGTGGCACCGATACAACTACCCGCAGGCCTCGGGCCCGTCCCCTCAACCCGCTAGTGTCGGCCGGGCCAGAGCCGACCGTTGGTCTCGCAGTATCGGCGCCTGATCCCACTGCTGCTGCAGGCTTTCAAAAGCCTCTATCGGATGCTCCGCTCCCACAATTGCCTGAATCACTGAGGCGGATGCGCAACCGGTGGCGCGAATTGCCGCCAGATTCTGGCCATTTACGCCACCAATGCCAATCACGGGGTGTGGAATTAAGTGCACCCAGTAGCGAAGGTTTTCAATGCCCTGGGCAATCCATGGCATTGCTTTTGCGCGCGTTGGAAAAAGCGGCCCACACGCAACGTAACTCGGCCGGATGCTTAGCGCACGGGCGACTTCCCAAAATGCATGTGAAGACACGCCGAGTCGCAGGCCCGCTGCCTGAATCGCATTGAGATCGGCAATCAAGAGATCTTCCTGGCCGAGATGAACGCCATAGGCACCTTCTTCAATGGCCGCCTGCCAGAAGTCGTTGATAAAGAGTTGGCAATCGGGGGCATCGCGCGACATTGAAATCGCCTCGCGAATCTGCGCCCGTATCTCGGGCGTGAGTTGCTCCGACTTAATTCTTAGCTGAAGAATCTTCGCACCGGCTTTGAGCATCATCTCCAGCTGATCCAGCCGATCAACGATAGGGTAGATGCCCGGACTGGGATTCGATATCTTGGCAAACGCTTGAGCTGACCGCTTCGCTCCTTGCGCATCAATGAGCTCGGGAAAATGTTGGGCATCTGTGATCCAGTCGTGGTGCGACACTCCAGCTGAATCTGAGCCTATCTTGCTTTGATCGGCAGCGGAGAGCTGAAATAGGGCAAGCACACAGGCATCCTCAATGACATAGCCGTGTTGCTGCCAACTCTGAACTGCTGCAAGCAGTATCTGCCCATCGCTTGGATTGGCATTCAGATCGAGCCGTCGAGAGAGCAGCTCTGCAGAAAGCCGTCCCGTCTGAAGCCGCAGACCGAATCGCTGATCGCGAATCACTGGCTCAATGGTTGCTGTCATAGCGAAAAAGGCTGGCCCGTAACGGGTGTGGAAGGCGTAGCAAAGGCCTGTGGGGGAATCACACCGGCAAGATAGCCCGCACGGCCGGCGGAAATCGCATCGCGAAATGCTGCTGCCATTCGCACCGGGTCTTTCGCCTGCGCAATGGCGGAGTTCAAAAGTACGCCATCAAAGCCGATCTCCATCGCCTCGGCGGCATGGGATGGCGCACCAATGCCCGCATCCACAATCAATGTGATACTCGGGAAGCGATCTCGCATTCGTATTAAGGCCTCGCGGTTAGTGATGCCCTGACCTGAGCCAATCGGCGCTGCCCAAGGCATCAGAATTCGGCAGCCCGCATCGACTAAGCGCTGCGCCACAATGATGTCTTCAGTGCAGTAAGGAAAGACCTCGAAGCCCAACTCAATTAACTTCGATGCTGCTGCTACCAGCTCAAAGGAATCGGGCTGCAGGGTGTAGTCATCGCCCACCACCTCTAGTTTCACCCAGGGTGTCTCAAAAATCTCTCGGGCCATCTGAGCCAGTGCAATGGCCTCGGCCGCCGTTCGACAGCCGGCTGTATTGGGAAGAATACGCTTTCCGGTTTTACGAATCAGATCCCACCAGGCCTTGCCCGACCCGGCATTGACATTGGCGGCCTGCCGTTTGATGCCCATGGTCAGCACCTCGGCCTGGCCAGCCTGAATGGCAGATTCCAAGATCTGGGGTGACGGGTAGCCTGCCGTTCCCATCAGGAATCGACTGGAGAGTTCAATATCGCCAAAGCGGATCGGGTCAAAAGAAGAGGACATGGGTTAGCCGCCAGTAATTGGCTCAAAGGTCATGATGTGATCGTCTGCACAAAGCAGGC
>JAGWWC010000020.1 GCA_018970545.1 Betaproteobacteria bacterium
AGGCGCGCTGCTTGGAGGAGAGTGTTTTGAAAGGCACATCAATGGGCACGCCGCGTTTTTGGGCGAATTTCACGAGTTCTTTTTGGCAGTCCAGGTAGGCGTTGGTCTGCCAGGGTTTTACGGCGCCTTGCGCAATACTTTTTCGCTCATCGGGGATCACAAGCCCGGGGTCGATACCGATGACACGGCCAAAGCCGCGGCAGGTCTCGCAGGCGCCAATCGGTGAGTTAAACGAAAACAGCGCCGGCCTGGGCTCGGTGTAGTGAATCTTGCAGCTGGCACAAGAAAGGCTGTTGCTGAAGTCGTGCTGCTGTTCACCGATACTAACCCGGCATCGGCCATGTCCATGCCGAAGTGCGGCCTCAAGTGAATCGTGAATCCGATCTCTCGCCGTATCGGCACGCAAAATGAGCCGATCTTGAATGACGTAGAGGGTATCTTGGGTTCGGGATTGGACCTTGGTAAATCCTTGAGCGGAGAGCCAGGCCTGAATCTGCTCATCGGGAAGCGACTCGGGCGCATGGATCGGAAAGCTAATTTCAATTTTGGTGTCCACGGGGCTCGCCAGAACCAGCAGGCTGATGCCCTGGGCGGTTTGGCGCTTGACCGGCTTGCCGCAGGATTTACAGCGCAGGTCTGATAGCCGCGCAAACATCAGTTTGAAATGATCGGTGAGCTCGGTCATCGTGCCCACTGTGGAGCGAGAGGTGCGCACCGGATTGGTCTGATCAATCGCAATGGCGGGCGGCACCCCATCAATCCGATCGACCTGGGGCTTATCCATGCGGTCCAGAAACTGCCGGGCGTAGGCCGAGAAGGTCTCGACATAGCGCCGCTGGCCCTCGGCATAAAGGGTATCGAACACCAGCGAGCTTTTGCCGGAGCCTGATACCCCGGTCACCACAATCATCTCCCCGGCGGGGAGGTCAAGATCGATATTTTTTAGGTTGTTTTGACGGGCCCCACGTATGCGAATCATCAGTGCTGATGTCCGCGGGGATTGTGAGAGTGATCGTGACGATGATCATGTCCATGGTCATGGTCATGATCGTAGCTGTGTCCATGATGTTGGTGATCGTGCCCGCAATCCGGGCCGTGGACATGGCCCTTGGGGGCCCGCTCTTCGACCAAGAGGGCGGCGCAGCGCTCACCGACATTGGTATCGGCCTCGGGGGCAAATTGATCCATGCTGGTCAGGATGCGAAATCCCATGGCTTTTAAAGCGGCTGCCGCATCATCAGCGGCCTGCTCAGCGCGCGGGAATTTCACGAAATTGTTTCCCACCTCGACCGCAATTTGGCGGCTGCTGAGATAGCGCACCACGCGCAGCAGTATTGCGGGGGATGATGATGTCACGACATGGAGTTTGATGCGGGCAGCGGCTGCAGGCGGGGGAGAAGCAGTGTTCATGGGGATACCTTGAGCATGATTTTGCCGATATGGGTGGAGGATTCCATTAGAGCATGGGCCTGATCGACTTCAGAAAATGGAAATACGGAATGGATTTGTGGCAGGAGACGGCCCGCGGAAAGCTCGGGCCAAACTGCGTGCTGAAGGGCCCCTACAAGCCGTGATTTTTGTTCATCGGATCGAGCCCGTAGTGTGGATCCGGTAAATGTCAGGCGCCGCATCATGAGTGTGGACCAGTCCACCTCGGTTTTACTGCCCATCAGAAAAGCGATCTGCACGAGCCGGCCCTCCAGCGCGAGGCTGCGTAGATTTTTTTCCATGTAAGGGCCGCCGACCATATCCAAGATGAGATTCACCCCCTGGCCGGCAGTCTTTTCTTTGATGACCGAAGTCCAATCTTCATTTCGATAATTGATCACACAGTCCGCACCAAGGGCGGTACAGGCCCTGGCTTTGTCCGCTGAGCCCACTGTGGTGTACACCACAGCCCCCGTCCACTTTGCAACTTGAATAGCAGTAACGCCGATGCCACTTGATCCGCCGTGAATCAATACAGACTCGCCGCGCGTAAGCCCCCCGCGCTCAATCAGGTTGGCCCAGACGGTGAGATAGGTCTCGGGTAAGGCGGCTGCCTGCAGCAAAGAAAAGCCTTGTGGAATCGGCATGCAATGTCCGGCGTGCGTCACCACCTCTTCTGCATAACCACCACCGGGAGTGAGCGCGCAGACTTCTTGATCAACTTTCCACTGTTTTACATTGGCACCGATTGCACGGATGGTGCCGCTGACTTCAAGGCCCATGTAGGGGCAGGCGCCCGCTGGCGGCGGATAAGCGCCTCTGCGCTGCAAAAGATCAGGGCGATTCACACCTGCGTAGGCCACTTTGATCACAACCTGGTCAGGGCCGGGTGTGGGCGCATCGATCTCCATGAAGCGAATCGCCGGAAGGGCCGTTTTATCTGCGGGATCGGGGGGATTGTGAGCAATAACGCGCATGATTTATTTCCAGGAATCTTTTAATGTCACTGTGCGATTGAAAATCGGCACACCGGGCTTGCTGTCTTTCATATCCGCTACAAAATAGCCGTGTCGCTCAAACTGAAAGCAATCCTCGGGCTTTGCGTTTTTTAGGCTGGGCTCAAGGGCTGCCTGAACCTCGGAAAACGAGTTGGGGTTGAGATCATCCAAAAAATTACGCTCGAGCCCCGGCGCATCACCTTCTCGGCGTGCCCCTGGTGTGGGGTGGGCAAAGAGTCGATCAAACATTCGCAGGCTGCCGAGATAGGCATGAGGTTTTGAGACCCAGTGGATGTTGCCTTTGACTTTGTATTGATCCGCGCCCGGCGTGCCGCTTTTGCTGTCGTTAAAAATACGGGCCCGTACCTCAGTGATCCGGCCATTGGCATCTTTTTCAAAGCCAGTGCACTCAATCACATAGGCGTAGCGCAGCCGAACCTGCGCGCCTGGGGCGAGCCTAAAAAATCCCTTCTGAGGGATTTCTTGAAAATCATCACGCTCAATCCAGAGTTCACGAGAAAAAGGAACGGCCCGCTTGCCGGTCTGCGGCTGCTGGGGATGATTCGGCGCAAAGCATTCCTCCTCGTGGCCTTCGGGCACATTTTCAAGAGTGAGTCGAAGCGGATCGATGACTGCGATACGGCGCAGGGCCGTGTCGTTCAGATGATCACGCATACACTCCTCCAGTACGCTGTAATCAATCCAGCCATCAGATTTGGAGACCCCAATCGTTTCCGCAAAGCGCCGGAAGCCCTCCGGCGTATAGCCGCGGCGGCGGGCGGCCATCAGCGTCGGCATACGGGGATCATCCCAGCCGTTGACCGCCTTGGCCTCAATCAGGTCCACGAGTTTGCGCTTTGAGAGCACAACATAAGTGAGATTGAGTCTTGCAAATTCGTATTGATGGGGAAGGGCCTTGGGATTGAGCTTTCCGCACTGGGCAACTTTTTGCAGCAGCCAGTCGTAAAGCGGCCGATGGTCCTCGAATTCCAGGGTACAAATTGAGTGCGTGATGTTCTCGATGGCATCAGAAAGCGGATGGGCATAGTCATACATGGGATAGATGCACCAGCTGCTGCCGGTACGGTGATGCTCCGCATGCCGAATACGATAGAGCACTGGATCGCGAAGATTCATATTCGGCGAGGCCATATCAATCTTTGCGCGAAGCACATGACTGCCATCGGGATGTTTACCGGTCCGCATTTCACGAAACAGCGAGAGGTTTTCCGAAGCGGGGCGATTGCGATAAACAGAGTCTTTGCCAGGCTCAGTGAGCGTGCCTCGGTTGGTCCGCATTTCCTCTGCAGACTGAGAATCCACATAGGCATAGCCGCCTTCGATCAAGGCCTCGGCAAAGCCGTAGAGTTTTTCGAAATAATCACTGGCAAAGTAATGGTGGGACCCCCAGTCAAAGCCGAGCCATCGAACGTCCGCCTCAATTGCATCGACATATTCTTGCTCTTCGCGGGTGGGATTGGTGTCATCGAGACGCAGATGGCAGCGGCCTGCATAGTCGCGGGCCAGACCAAAATTTAAGCAAATTGATTTGGCATGACCAAAATGCAGGTAGCCATTGGGCTCAGGCGGGAAGCGGGTCACCACCGACTGCACCCGCCCTGCGGCCAGATCTGCATCCACGATATGGCGGATGAAATTCACGGGGGCGGAGGGAGGGTTAGTCATGGGAGGGGGCTGCCTTGGGAAACCCCGATTTTAGCTACACTGACGGACCGTCCTTTTGGCCTTCTGAGACGCGTTCTGGACCCCATTCGTCCCTGGAATTTCTTTCGTGAGCACCGATTACCAAGACCCTGAGCTGCCCGAGCGGCTGCTGCTGATTGATGGCTCGAGCTTTTTATATCGGGCTTTTCATGCATTGCCAGATCTGCGGACCCGCTCGGGCCTTCCGACTGGCGCGTTAACGGGCATGGTCAATATGCTGCGGCGGGTGCGGACTGAGTGGCCTGCCCGTTATATCGCCTGTGTGTTTGATCCCAAAGGCCCCACATTTCGTGATGCGATTTACGCTGACTACAAGGCCAATCGGTCCGCCATGCCCGAGGACCTATCTGCCCAAGTCCAGCCAATATTTAAGGCGGTTCGGGCGCTCGGCTGGCCACTACTGCAGATTGATGGCGTTGAGGCAGATGATGTCATCGGCACGCTTGCGAGCGAGGCGGGTGGCCGTGGACTCTCCACCATCATCGTGACGGGCGATAAAGATCTCGCTCAACTGGTCAACGATCGTGTGATCCTCATTGACACCATGAGCCGCGATGGCGGTCCGGCGAAGGTCTCAGATCGGCAAGCGGTCATGGAGAAGTTCGGCGTGCCGCCTGAATTAATTGTGGATTACTTATCGTTGGTTGGGGATACTTCCGATAACGTGCCCGGTGTTCATAAAGTGGGCCCCAAGACTGCGGCGAAGTGGCTGACCCAGTACGGGTCACTGGATGCAGTGATGGCCTCCGCACAAGAAGTCTCCGGTGCTGTCGGCGAGCATCTTCGCCAGGCGCTTGACTGGCTGCCGACTGCAAAGAAATTGGTCACCATAAAAACAGATTGTGATCTTGCTGGTGTTGTGGGCAGTTTTGATCAGGATTTGGCATGGCGGCCTTTGGATTTTTCAGCAATTGCTGAAATCAGAGAGACCTATCAGCTGGATCGTAGCCTTCGTGGCATCGGCGAGGCAGGCCAGGCCGTTGCCCCTTTTGGGCAGGCTGCGAGTAGCGCGACTGCTGCGGGCGGTATTGCAGCGGGCGCCACGTTAGCGCCCAGTGATTTGTTCAATGTGCAGGGCGAGTACCAGACTATTTTTGATTGGCAAGCGTTTGAGCTTTTTCATGCCCAGCTGCAGGCCCAGCCGCTGGTGGCATTTGATTCTGAAACCACCTCCATTGATCCGCGGGCTGCGCAGATTGTGGGCCTGTCGTTTGCTTGGGAGGTCGGCAAAGCCTTTTATATTCCGCTGGGGCATCGCTATGCGGGCGCGCCCGAGCAGCTTCCCTTGCAAGAGGTGTTGGAGAAGCTCAAACCCTGGTTTGAAGATAATTTGCGGCAAAAAGTAGGCCAAAATTTAAAGTATGACGCCCATGTGCTTGCAGGTGCTGGCGTATTCTTGCGCGGTATTGTTCATGACACACTGCTTGAGTCGTATGTGCTCGAGGCCCACCGATCACATGATTTGGATTCGTTATCGCAGCGACACCTCGGCCGCAAGGGCTTAAGTTATGACGATGTCACCGGCAAGGGCGCCTCGCGCATCGGCTTTGAAGAGGTTGCAATTGAAACGGCTGCCCGATACTCAGGCGAAGACTCGGATTTCACGTTCCATTTGCATCAGACCCTCTGGCCACAAATTCAGTCAGACGAAAAGCTTCACCGCGTGTACAGCCACATTGAAATTCCGGTCGCCCAGGTGCTCTGGCAGATGGAGCACAACGGCATTGAAATCGATAGCCGATTGCTGTTGGAGCAAGGCAGTGAACTGGCAAAAAAGATCTCTGCGCTGGAGGCCCAGGCCCATGAGCTGGCCGGCCAGCCGTTTAATCTGGGCTCACCCAAGCAGCTGGGTGAAATTCTTTTTGAGAAACTTGGCTATACGCCAGTTAAGAAAACGGCGACCGGTGCTGCCTCCACCGATGAAGATGTTTTAGAAAAACTTGCTGAAGACTATCCTCTGCCCAAAGTGCTGCTGGAGTGGCGCAGCTTTTCGAAACTGAAGTCGACCTACACCGACAAGCTTCCCCGGATGGTGGACCCCAAAACACGACGGGTCCACACTACTTTTTCTCAGGCGGTTGCGGTCACGGGCCGGCTTGCTTCGAGTGATCCGAATTTACAGAATATTCCGGTGCGTACTCCAGAGGGCCGGCGGATTCGGCAGGCCTTTGTGGCCCCCGAAGGCTTCAAGCTCATGTCTGCGGATTATTCCCAGATTGAGTTACGCATCATGGCCCATCTATCGGAAGATCAAGGGCTGCTTTCGGCATTTAAAGCCGGCGAAGATGTGCATCGGGCGACTGCGAGCGAGGTCTTCGGTGTTCCCTTGGATCAGGTGAGTAGCGAGCAGCGCCGGTATGCCAAGGTGATAAATTTCGGCTTGATTTACGGGATGAGTGCTTATGGCTTGGCGCGCAACCTTGCCATCGATCAGGGTGTTGCCAAAAATTACATCGCTCAATATTTTGCAAAGTATCCTGGCGTGAAACGGTATATGGATACGATTCGTGAGGCCGCGAAATCCAGGGGTTATGTGGAAACTGTTTTTGGTCGCAGGCTCTGGCTGCCGGAGATCAGTTCTCCAAGCGGGCCACGTCGCCAGGCGGCTGAGCGGGCAGCCATTAATGCCCCAATGCAGGGCACCGCTGCTGATTTGATTAAATTGGCGATGATCCAAGTGCAGCAAAGCTTAGAAGAGAAGGGGCTAAGATCTCGATTGGTGCTGCAGGTTCACGATGAACTGGTGCTGGAAGTGCCCGAAGCCGAAGTCGAGACGCTGCGCGCATTGCTGCCGCAGAAGATGGAAAATGTTGCCCAGTTAAGCGTCCCCCTGATTGTGGATGTAGGGGTGGGGGATAACTGGGATGAGGCGCACTAATTTAAGACGAGGAGTCCACGATGAGCCATGCAATTCAAGATGAAGTGAATTCATTATTTCCCGCTTCGGCAGAGGGCGCCAGCCGCCGCGGGTTTCTCAAGGCCTCAATCGCCACCGGTTTTGCAGCCTCGGTCGCGCCCACTGGCGACCTACTGGCTCAGGTAATTACCACCGATAGCCAGGGCCTTACCGCCGGAATGATTGAGATTCCGACCAAGGACCGGCGAATCCCTGCTTATCGGGCGATGCCTGCAGGCAAGACCCGGCTCGCAACTGTGATTGTGATTCATGAAGTCTGGAGTGTGCACGAGCATATCCAAGACGTCTGTCGCCGGCTTGCCAAGCGCGGGTATTTGGCGATTGCCCCTGATTTTTTTGTTCGCCAGGGCGATGTCATGCAGTACAAAACCACGCCAGAAATCTTCGCCAATGTGGTGAGTAAGGTGACAGACGTACAGGTCTTAAGCGATCTCGATGCGTCTTTGGATTGGGCCGCCGCCAATGGTGGTGATGCGGCGAAGTTTGGAGTCACTGGTTTTTGCTGGGGTGGTCGCATTGTGTGGATGGCCTCCGCAGTCAACCCACGCTTGAAGACTGGAGTGGCCTGGTACGGGCGACTCATGACAACAGTAAATGCGGCAACGCCCACCCACCCACACGACATCGCTGAAAAACTGAGATGGCCGGTGCTGGGGCTCTATGGTGGGAAGGACGACGGCATTCCCATGGATACAGTGGAAGAGATGAAGACACGACTCTCCTTTGGTGGCAAACCGTCGCAGGCCTCCGAGTTCGTGGTGTACCCCGATGCGCCACACGCCTTTCATGCTGACTATCGTCCGACCTATCGCAAGGAGGCCGCGGAAGATGCGTTCCAGCGGGCCCTGGCCTGGTTTAAAAAGCACGGGGTTGCTTAACTAAAAATGCTTTTCATTTATACCGTAGCGGCCGCGACCGCCGCTACGGCCATTTCGATTTTGCTTGCTGCAGCGGTCTCGTTGGGACCGCTGACGCGGTTTGTCGATCGACTCGTGAGTTTTTCAGCTGGCATGCTCTTGGGTACTGCGCTTTTACATTTGCTGCCCGAGAGCATTCATCTTGGTGGTGAAATTCATGGCGTGAGTCTTGCCATGCTTTTGGGCCTGGTGGGTTTTTTTGTACTGGAGCGCTTGGCGATTCTTCGGCATAACCATCATCATGAGCACGATGGCCATGACCATCCGCATGGCCATGATGCAGCCTCCGCCGGCCGTGGCGGCTGGGCTTTACTGGGGGGCAGCTTTATTCATTTGTTGGCCGATGGCGTACTGATCGCCGCCGCTTTTCAGGCGGGGACGTTGCTCGGCTTACTGACCGCTCTTGCCATCGCCACCCACGAGGTGCCGCAGCAGATTAGTAATTTTGTGGTGCTACTTAATAGTGGCTTTAGCCGAGCCAAGGCACTGCTGTTTAATCTTCTAACCGGCTGTGGCGCATTGCTGGGCGCGGTTGTGGCGTTTTTTTATCTCGCCCAGTCTGCCGCCTGGGTGCCGTATCTACTGGTCGTCGCTGCTGCTAACTTTATTTACATTGCCTTATCGGATTTGATTCCTCAGCTGCATGCACAGGCTCATGATCACCACGGCGGGCTGGGTGCGGCTGCATGGCAGCAGCCAGCATTGATGCTCGTTGGTATCGCCGTGGCGGGACTCGCAGCCAATATGCTGCATGCTCACTAGGTTTGCCGTTTCGTCGTGATGTTCTTAGGCTGCCTCGCTTGATGCAGCCTCAGCGTCTCCTCATAGTCGTCTCAGAGTAATCTTTCTAGACGATTTTCTTATTCTGGTAAGTCCTCGAACATAGCCTCCGCCTGATCACTGAGATCAGTACTCACAGGAGGTTTTATGTATCGCTTTCCTAAGCGTGAAGTGCTCGGATATCGACACATCCGTTCTTCTTTGTTGGCTTTATTGAACAAATATCAAGCTCCGAGCGGTCAAGGAATGACCGAATACATTGTTGTGGTGGCGGTTGTTGCTGTCGCGGCCATCGGCGTCTACAGCATGTTGGGGCAGACAATTCGCAACCAAACCGCTGGCATTGCGCAAGAGATCTCAGGTAACGATGCAGGAGCGGCGCTCAATGCGGCGACCAGTTCCGCTTCGGCAGCACGTTCGCAAGCCAATGTTCGCAAAGATCTAAAAAACTACAACCAGGATAACCATTGAGACACGTCGCGGCTCCGCGGGGTGCGGTATTGATACTCGGTTTGGGCATGCTGTCATTCATCGCTGTGTTGTTGTTCTTATTGGCGAGATCAGCAGTCATCAGTAATGAGAAAACCAAAGCAATGTCGCTCTCCGATGCCGCAGCCAAATCGGTGGCGACATGGTACGCCCAGATTCTTAATTACGATGCCTATAGTAATCGGGCTATTGCCGCCAACGAGATCATGATTGCTCAGGCTGTCACGCTGACAGCGTGGACGCAATATGCAAAAACGCTCGCGCAAAACATCGGCACGGTAGCGTCAGCCGTTCCGGCGGCGCAGGCCTTGGCGGGGTGGATTCAGGAATCGGTGCACCTTGGCCACGAGATGGCCAAGGTGGGCGCTTCAATCGAAACTCCCTTGCGCTCGGCTTACGCTCAGATGCTTCATGGCAGTCAACAGGTCATGCATGCCGCCGCCACTCCTTTTGCGGCGCAGGCCATGGTGAATGAGGTTGTATGGTCAGGGGATTCAAGATTTTTCGGTCAGCTCATCCCCAGTAGTTCAGTTTCTGCGTTTTCGACCTTCTCGGCCAATCGTTCAGGGGCTGATCGCGCACCTTTGGCCATTATGACCGAACAGTCGCTAGACGGATTTTCCCGTGCGCGCAGTTTCGATCAACGACTTTACTTGATGCCTAGCCTGGGGTGCATCCCGACTAGTGTTGATTCTGCATTCAGCAAATTGATCCGCAGGGGCGGTACCTGGCTAAGTTCAGACCTTTCCAATTGGGAGGCGGGGGATACATTGTCGATTCACTCATGGCGTCGAAGGGGTCGATTCAATTGGCGTTGCTCGGGTCTGAGAGAGGCGATCCCGATCGCGTGGGGTGCCGCAGACGCTGGCGTTGCAGACGGATCCCAGCTGTCGCGAGATGGCGCAGGACTCGCGGCAAATCCCTCCGCGCTGAGCCTAGCAAGTAACCAGGCGATTCCACTGAATGGCTATACGGGACTGAGTAGTTATCGAGAGCTAGCGCTCAGCGCTGATGACTCCCGACAGAATGCTTCTGTCCGAGTACCTGTACTCGTTCGATTGCCCCTTTCTAAGGTTCAAAAAATCACCGCTGGGCAGGCCGATCTGGCCGGTAGTTCCGGCAGGCAGCCCGATAAGCTCTGGGCCCTGAGTGTCGGTGAATTGTTTTTTCAAAGACCAGTGGATACGTTTTCTAATCCCGCAAATCGTGAGTTCGCCAATTTATTTGCCCCATTCTGGAGCTCGCGCTTGGTGGCCCCCTCAGTTGCCGACCAGTCCGTTGCAATGCTGTTATCCCAGGGGGCGCGCCCGTGATGATCATCTTGAATACTAGAGAGATTCCCGGGACCCATCTTGCGAGGTCTCCTCGCGGGCAAGGACTGCTTGAGCTGGTTTTGCTCCTCTTGACGATGAGCGCTCTCTTGCTGACGATCATTGTGATCGGAAATATTGGAACGATCGGGTTGAAAACCAGTCAGGCCGCCCGTTTTTCCGCGTTCGACTGCGATAACCGGCCCGGATATTGTCGGACTCAGTTCTCCAATCCGGCACAAAAAATTCGATCAGCCCTGTTTTATTCCGATCAGCAAGAGGTTTTTCCTTTCGATAATCCAGCATGGAAGGCGGTCGATAGTTTAGGAAAGCAGCGAGTGCTGATGCAGCGGCCCGAAGATGTGGCCCTCTCTCTCGATTTGCCGAAAGTGGACGGAGTGGACAGCGGCCTGCTCAACAAGCTCTCCGATCTCTTCCGTACCCTCAGCATGAAGGCTGGCCCGGCAATTTTCGGGCTGCCGACCCCGGATCATCTCGCTCGATCTACGGTCTCAGCCACTCTTTGGGAGGCGTCGGTTAGCTCAGCTGCTCGCCTCATTCCTCGGCTTGCGATATCGAGTCGTGTCGCCTTGGTCTCCGATAGCTGGTCGGCAGCCGATCAGGCGGATTTTTTTAGCCGAGTCAGGGAGGGAGAGACGCCCTCGGCGCTTGCAGCGCAGGCGATTGAGGGCCTTTATCTACCCGGTAAAGATGTGCTGATGCCCGTTTTTAGCGGAGTCGGTTTGGAAGTCTCAACGGCTGAATTCCGGTCCCGGTTTCATCGAGTTGACCACGAGTCTGCCTATCCGGGTACCCGTGTTCTTGCGCAATAGGTTTGACGAGCATGGTTTCAACTGCGATCACTGCCGCGCTTACCGGCTTGGCTTTTCAGGTGGGCGGGATGGATGTCACCGCCACTTATTTGCGCAGTGATCTGCCTGGCTGTTTTCTGGCACAACAGCGCGCGAAAAATTGGCAGCAGGAGGGAAGAGTCGCAATCTTTCACCGAGCGATGGGATGGTGTGTTGCTGGCGCCGTGATTGGCCACCAGTGGGTCGCGGAGCAGTGGATCGCAGATCACCGCAGTGGAGAGGCTTGGGGGTGGCGAGTGCTTATGCCACTGACCTTCAATCGACAGGTGCAGTCGGCGCACAGCACTGGGTGGCCCTACGAGATTTTTGATCGCCAGCTCGGTACTCGGTTACGTATTCGCCATTCGTGGAAATCGCTCTCAGATCATCATCAGGAGTCTGTTGTCCTACTCAATCGCTCGGGCATCCTCACTTCGAGTAAGCAAAATTTTTCGCTTGGCCATTTTGCTAATTTTGCGGCCGGTCAATTCGTGGTTTCTGGGCGCGATCCACAGCTCGGAAGTTATTCCATTTTCTTGCAACGGTAACAAAGGAGATTTTATGGAGCATAAAGTTTTTTATCGAAAAGGTATCGAGGCCCCGCTCGGAATGGCTCTCTCTGAGTATCTTTTGGCCATGGTGGCACTGGCGGGTGCCTGGCTGATGCTCGATGGTTCCGCAATGAGCTTGGGCCGCGCGTTACATGAATTGATGCAGTCGTACTCGTTTTCTTTATCCCTGCCATGGTAGCGGTAATCAAAATGGGTGATCTAATCAAAAGACTACGCAATACACTGATCGAGACATTCGCGCGTTTTCGCCCCCCAAGCTCTCCGGCAACGGGACCCCGTAAGGGTAAGCTGCCTCTGGGTTTGTTAAGACAGCATTGGCCATTGCTTTTGGCTGGATTTTCCGCTGTGGGCGCGTTCTTATTGACCCAGTCTTACGCGGAGACCAGAGTACTTCAGGAGCGAGAACGTCTGCTGCCGAAGGGTGGTTTAATCGAAGTGTTGGTCGCAGCGCGAGACCTCGGTTCGGGCGATATTGCCAATCCTCAGACTGTCGCGGTCCGGCGGATGCCTCAGGATTGGTCGTTACCGGGGGCCATCACGCCCCTAGAATTTGACGCAATCAATCAGAAACGGCTTATCCGCCCGGTCAAAGCGGGGCATCCGATCACTGTGGAACATCTTCGACAGGGGCCTGCTGAGCTTAACGGTGTCCGACTCGAGGCAGGGTATCGCGCTATTTCGCTTTCAGTCGATGAGGTCTCCTCCGTTGGGGGGTTAATCCAGCCGGGCGACCGAATCGACCTCTGGGGCTCTGCTCCCCCTCAGGCTCCGAATTCCGAGGGCGCCATTGCATCACTGACTGCAGAGCGCGCTATTTTTGCGCCTCGTGCACGATTGATTGCAGAGAATCTCCGAGTTCTCGCTACCGGTGCCAGGACCGAGCGGCTTTCTGACCCAACGCCTGAGCATCGAAGTCCGAATTCTGGAAGCCCGTACTCCACGATCACACTCGCTGTGCCCGTGAGTCTCGCCAATCTGGTGCTGGCAGGACAATTACAAGGCCGGCTCGGTATTGCGCTGCGGGCAGCCGACGATATTCCTCGGTCGACGGCGATGGACCGAAAATCCGGTCAACCACCACCAACGGCTTACGCGCCTATCGAGATTCTTATCGGCAGTGTTGACGGGGTGACGCGATGATTCTTGGACTGCCTCTGATTTGGTATTTCCTTCGGTCGCTGGTGGTCGTGACTTTGGGGCTTTCCGCCGCTGATCAATTATCGGCAAGCCCCCAAGGGCCCATTTCCGTCGATACGACACAGTCAACCGGAGTCACCCCTTCTGCCTCGACACTTGAACAAGAAACGACACTCCGGGTGGGCGAGACTTTCGTTGTCGCCGAGCGCGGCCTAAAGCGAATCGCCCTGGGTAATGGAAAAATTCTTTCTGCAAAACGGTTAGAGCGCGATCAAGTATTGCTGATGGCATTGCAGCCTGGATCGACGAGTCTTCACCTCTGGTATCACGACGGAACTGAGCGACGCGTGTTGGTTCAGGTGCATTCTGGCGATGAGGAACAGCTCTTGAAGGATGTGCGTCTCTGGCTTGGGAAATCCACCCATATTGAGACCCGGGTTATCGGCGGGAAGGTGGTTTTGGAGGGGCGTGCTCGCAATGTCCAGGAGGCGCAGAAGGTAAAAGAACTGGCCCAGCGCTCGCCGCTCATCATGAATCTCGTCCAACAAGCGGGCGTCGAGCAGATGATTGCGATGGAAGTCAGATTTCTCGAGGTTAAAAAGAGTGCGCTCGAAAATATTGGTGTGAATTGGCAAAAAAGCACTGCCGGACCCCTCTTCGGCGTAGTTGGCGATATGCGGACTAACTCTAGATTTCGACCGGCATCCTCTGGATCAATTGATGCTTCAGGGGCACCCAACCTAACCTCGAATCTTCCAGGTACAACATCGGAGCCGTTACTGGGTAAAGTCTCTCCGTTCGCGATGTACTTTGGACTTCAGAGTACGTTGGCCTCCGCGATCAATCTGATGGAACAAAAGGGAGACGCCATTGTGCTTGCTGAGCCGATACTCTCCTGTCGCAGCGGGGGCGCAGCTCGTTTTTTGGCTGGAGGAGAAATTCCGCTGCCAACCACTAGCCCCCTTGGAGCTACCTCGGTTCAATTTAAGCCTTACGGCATAAAATTTGAAATCAGTCCGACGCTCACTGAGTCGGGCAGTATCTCCGCCCGGGTAATGACTGAACTCTCAACGCTCGATCCCGCAATCAAGGTTGGAGATTTACCGGCTTTTTTATCCCGTCAGACCGAGACCGAAGTCAATCTGAATGAGGGTGAGACACTCGTCATCTCTGGACTCATCTCGGAAGATAAGAGCAAGACCCTGGACAAGATGCCTGGTCTTGGAAATATTCCGGTACTCGGAAAGTTGTTTTCATCACGAGATTTCCGTGAGCGACGCAGCGAAATGGTAGTCTTTGTAACACCAAGATTTATTTCGCCAAATTCAGAACTCAATCGCTCGCTTACGGATCGGGCCACTCATTCGCTGGATCAAACGAAACAGCGCTTGACCAAAAGGGGCGAAAATGAGTGAACCCATGCTGACCCCATCAGCCGAGTCTTTGTTAACGGGTCCAGATCTTCACCTTCGGCTGCATCAAGGCGGATCATCGGAATCGTCGGTTTCCCTTACGGTATTTCCTGCTCGGATTGGCCGCGACGGGGATGCTGATATCTCATTGTCAGGCCTATGGGTGGGACGACAACATGCAGAAATTCAGCTTAAGCATGACGCATTATTCGTTAGGGACCAGGGAACCCTCGCGGGTACATTTGTAAATTCAGATCGCGTGACCGAGTATGGGCCACTCAAACTGGGTGACCAGATACAGATTGGTAGTTGGACACTGGAGGTGCTCGGATTGCAGGTGGCGATCCAAAGTGTGCCCGTTGATGAGGCGTTTATTGAGCAGCCACTAGTGGATCGAGGCGTTCTGCAGTTACGTTCTCTGATTGATCTCCGTAAGCGGGACTGGCAGGGTGTCTCAGATCAAGCGATAAGAGCTGAGTGTCGCGAGCTGATGGAGCCTATCGCGCGTGAACTGTTAAACGGAACACAGACAATTACGCAACAGCAATTTGTCGATCGTGTTATCGCTGAATCGGTGGGCTTAGGCCCGCTTGAGCAACTATTCAATGATTCCGATATCTCAGAGGTGATGGTCAATCGTTTTGATGAGATCTTCGTGGAACGAGCCGGTGTCTGCCACAAAGTACCCTTACGGTTCGCGAGCGACGAAAGCGTTCGTTCTGTAATAGATCGTATCGTTTCCCCGCTGGGTAAAAGAATTGATGAATCCTCCCCGATGGTCGATGCACGATTACAGGATGGATCACGAGTTAATGCGGTCATACCGCCTTTGGCCATCAAAGGCTGCAGTCTTACGATTCGACGGTTCCTGAAGCGGCGTCTGCAGACAGAGGATCTTTGTAATCTTGGGTCTGCAAGTAAGGTAATGCTCTCTATTCTTGAGTTGGCAGTCCGATACCGTCGTAACATTGTCGTTTCTGGCGGGACCGGATCGGGGAAAACAACGTTACTCAATCTGCTGTCGCAGTGGATTCCCGCCCACGAGAGAATTGTGACGATAGAGGATGCAGCGGAGTTACAGCTCGGTCACGCCAATCTTGTTTCCCTCGAGGTTCGCCAGGCCAATGCGGAGGGCCAGGGTGCAGTCACGATAAGAGACCTTTTAAGAAATTCACTTCGGATGCGGCCTGATCGAATTGTGGTCGGGGAGTGTCGAGGTGGAGAGGCGCTCGATATGCTGCAAGCAATGAATACCGGTCACGAGGGATCGCTGACCACGGTCCATGCCAATAGCCCTCGAGACGCGCTTGCCAGGCTTGAGATGTTGGTGCTGATGTCAGGATTTGATTTGCCGCTTGTGGCAATCCGCGAACAGATCGCGTCCGCTGTTGATTTAATCGTTCAGCAGCAGCGGTGCGCGGATGGCCAGCGTCGTTTGGTGAGCATCTCAGAAGTAACAGGGGTCGAGTCGGGAGTCGTGCAAACCCAGGAGGTCTTTGCGTGGCGTCCTGATCGAAGCGAGTTTCAACCCACTGGCGTAGTGCCACATTTTTTTGAGCAATTGAGCGCGAGCGGGATTTCGGAGCACTTGCCGCTCTATTCTTCGATGGTGCAAACATGACCGCAAACGGGGTCCTCGCTGGAATGCTCTGGGCATTGGTTCTGGCGCTGACAGTACCTCGACTGATTCGCTGGTCGAGAGCGCAAAAAAGCCATTACGAAGACCGGTTATTACGCTCACTGGAGCGATTTCACATCTTCTTACGAATTGAGTCTCTGCGATGGCTTAGTCTAGCCTCCGCAGTACTGTCTTTAATCGCTGCATGGCTGATCACGGGAGCGATTTGGATCGCTCCGTTACTGCTATTTTGTATTTTGGCAGCCATTTTGACTCTGACGCGATTCCGTTTATCGCGGCGCTATCGACGAATACGCTATCAGCTACCTGCAACGGTGGAGCTCTTGGCCACTTCGCTCAGAGCTGGGCTTTCCGTTCGGGCGGCGCTTTCTCAGCTGGTATTGCAGAGCTCGCGGCCTATTTCTCTCGAGCTCGCCATGCTCGATCGGATGCAGCGGATTGGGATGCCGCTGGATCGGGCACTGTCGGCATGGTCACAGCGTATCCCCATACAAGAGCTCCAGCTGCTCACATTTGCCATTACGGTCTCCGCAGCCTCGGGGGGCGGCCTCTCCGATGCTCTGGATCGTTTGGCGGGCTCCTTTCGGCAGCGTTTAATCCTCGAGGAGAAAGTGGATGCCTTGACTGCGCAGGGGAGACTCCAGGCGTGGGTGATGGTGGCCTTGCCCGCGCTCCTAGCACTGGTATTGACCATGATCGATCCTGATTCAATGTCATCGCTTTGGACGAGCCGGGAGGGCCACATGGTCTTGATGGCTGTTGTTCTGCTTGAAATGATCGGCCTGATCTGGATTCGTCGGCTTATTCGGATTCAGGAGTAAAGAAGTGTTAATCAATTATGGAATCATTCTGACGCAGGCACTGTTTGCGCTTGCAATCGCCATATTTTCTTTTCGCGTGCTCCAATCGCTGAAAGCGATAGTAAGAGCTGGAGTCCAGCGGCCGCCTGCGGAGGCTTTTAAGCATTTCCGGCCCGCTTTGCGCTGGGTCATCAAATGGATTTTTTATCTAACCCCGTTTACATCGCGGTTCTCGCGATCCTCAGTGGCCATACAACGTCAGTTGACTTTTCTCGGATTGACTCCGGAGGTTGATGATCTTGTATTTTCCCAACTCCGACTGGCACTAATATTGGCTCTTGGTCTTTGTACTGCTGGGCTTGTAATTATTCTTGTCGGCCTCGGGTCGGGCCACTTGGTGCGGTCAGCACTCATGGGGGCAGCAGTTCTCGGTGTTGCTGCTTTCGTTCTTCCAAGAGTCTGGCTGTTCGACCGGGTTTCACAGTTGCGTCGAAGTGTGCTGCGGGGATTCCCCTCTTTTCTTGATGTTTTGGCCTTAGTACTCGAGAGCGGACAGAATTTTCAATCGGCTTTGCAGCTTGCGATTCAGCATCTTGGAACTTCTCGCGAAGCGACCGCACTGAAAGAACAGCTCGTGGCTTTGGCGCAGGATATTCGAGCAGGTCAAACCAAATCGATTGCACTTCAGCGCTTTTCGGATCGGCTCGCCTTGGCCGAGATTACCCAGTTTGTGGCCTCGATTCGCGCCGCGGACCAGCAAGGCGTCAGCGTTACTGCATTACTAAGGCGCCAGGCCGAGCAACTCAGGACAAGTCGAGCGCTGGAGGCTGAGCGTCAGGCGATGAAGCTTCCAGTCAAGCTCCTGATGCCGCTGGCGATCTGCATCTTTCCTTGCACTTTTATGGTTCTCGCAGTGCCTTTGGTTTCCCGGCTGGCAGGCTCAGGGCTCTTTTAGTGCAACGCTGTTGTTTTTATATCCGATCTCTTTCCGACTCGAGCGAAAACAAAGGCGAGCGAGAAAGGATGGGGCTTTGGATCAGCGAAGGGTTTCTCGATCGGTTGGTTGGAATATTTAAATGTGATGGCGATTTTCTTTTGTTGAGGCGCTGCAGTGCCGTTCATGGATTTGGCCTGGCCAAGCCGATCCATCTCGTTTTTTTGGACGGCGAATTTACGGTGCTCGACGCCCCACGCATACTCCGACCCTGGTCGATCGTAAGGTTTTCTCATGCCGCTCATGTGCTGGAGTCGTATCGGCCTCTGGCCGTAGCGCCGGGCGATCGTCTCGTCATGTGTGAGTCGGACATTTGATGGCCGTTATCGCGAGTTCTGATTGGCCTCGAAGAGAGTCACCCTCCGGCATGTCAATGGTGGAGTCCTTACTTGCTCTTCCGGTTTTACTATTTTTTGGATTCGTGATCGTTCAAGTGGGGTTACTCTGGCACGCGAAGTTCGCGCTGACGCATGCGGCATTGGTTGCTGCGCAGCAAGGCAGCCTCAGTCATGGCAGTCATCAGGCAATTCGCGATGGCGTTATTCGCGGCCTGTTTCCCCTGTTTGGTCGAGCGAAGGCGCCCAGTGAGCTTGGGCCTGAGCTGTTGAGGGCGTCGCTCGAAGTTTCTCGAGGTATTGCTCTTGGATGGATTCGTTGGGAGGTGATCTCTCCAACACAGCAAAGCTTTCAAGATTGGGGTGAGCGTGCTGATCCTTTGTTAAGTCCGGGTGTTGCATTGGGCGATACCGAGATTCCGGCGCATGGTGTTGCTGGATTGGCAGGCCGAAGAAAACCAAAAACAGGGATCGCGGAGTTTTATCAGGGACTTCCTGTCGGTAGCGCGTCCGGACAGACACTTCTCGAGGCGAACAACTTAAAGGTCCATCTTCAGGTCGGCATTCCGCTGCAGATGCCGGTGGCGGGTCAGGTGATGGCCCGAGCGCTCAGTTTATGGGCGGGCTGCGGCTTTGGCCTGACGCATCCAGCGCGACCGATCGGTTTGGTGGACTTTGGGCGAGACGCCGATCCCTCTCGGTTTCACCCGTCGATTCAGTGTCGGGCGCTATCGAACTTTGATGATCGAGGGAGGTGGGCCCCGCGATGGCCGGTTGGAGCCTCAGCGGTCGTGCAAATGCAGAGTAACGCGCGTCAATCCTTGATGGTGCTCCGCGATCGTCAGCAGTCTCCGACAAAGAGCAGTCCATAGCGTTGACAAGCTAGCCGGAGAAAACTTTGTGTCCGCACAATGACAACAAAAAACCCGCCGAGGTCTCCCAGGGCGGGCTGATCGGGGCCCCACTGCTGGGGAAGCCGAGTTATTTGATCTTTGCTTCTTTGTACATCACATGCTTGCGGGCCTTGGGATCGAATTTCTTGATCTCCATCTTCTCCGGCATGGTTTTTTTATTCTTTGTCGTGGTGTAGAAGTGGCCAGTGCCCGCAGTGGACTCCAGCTTGATCTTTTCGCGGCCGCCTTTTGCCATGGTCGTTCCTGGTGAAGAGGTTGTCGGTTAGTTCAGAGGGCGTTCTTCGCCCGGAGATCGGCCAGCACTGCGTCGATCCCATTCTTGGTAATGGTACGCACGGCGGCCGGGGTCACGCGCAGACGCACCCAACGGTTTTCGCTTTCAACCCAAAAGCGCTTGTACTGCACGTTCGGCATAAAGCGACGCTTGGTTTTGTTATTGGCGTGGGAGACATTGTTGCCCACCATGGGGCCTTTCCCCGTCACTTGGCATACGCGTGCCATGATGTTTCCTTTACAAAATTCAGCTTGCCCAAATTTCGGCAAAGACAGAGATTCTATGAGAAAACAAGGACTTAGGTCAAACTGGGTGGCCCTCGGGGGGCAGGCCCTGACCCCGGATTAGACCTCCCCGGCCTGCAAGGTCCGATCGCCGGCGACAATCAGGTGATCGAGGAGACGAATCTCCAGGACCTCAAGGCTGCGTCTGAGCTGGGTGGTCAATAATTGATCAGCACGGCTCGGCTCGGCAGTACCCGAGGGGTGATTGTGGGCCGCCACGACCGCCGCAGCATTGAGCTGAAGGGCCCTGCGAGCGACTTCTCGAGGGTAGACGCTGGTCTGGGTGAGTGAGCCCGTGAAAAGCTGCTCGAAGCGGATAAGCCGATGACGGGTGTCAAGGAACATTACGGCAAAGACTTCTTGGTGCAGCCCACCCAAGCGGTCGACGAGAAAGCGTCGAGTACTTTCCGAATTCACCACCAGTGGTCGATCTTGAAGCGCCTCGGCCGAGGATCGCTTTGCCAGCTCCCGAACCGCCTGAAATAGTGCGAACTTCGCTCGCCCAACGCCCGGTTTTCGTTGAAGCTGCTCCCAGGGCGCGGATAGGGTGGCCGAAATGCTGCCAAACTCTTTGAGAAGTTCTTGGGCAAGTGTGGCAACAGGCTTGCCCGGTTGTCCGGTGCAGAGGAGCAGGGCCAGTAATTCGGCATCTTCGAGGCTCTGGGCGCCTCGGCAAATTAGTTTTTCTCGCGGTTGCTGCATGGGCTGCGCCTAAAATGCAGCACTATTCCTTTCTTTGACTGCCGCCGCCATCCGCCATGTCGACTAATTCTGATGCCAATCAAGCGCGCGAGGGGATCCAAGAGGGATCCCATGTCACGCTGCACTTTCGCCTCTCGCTTGCCGATGGCCAGGTGGTCTTGAACACCTTTGACGACAAGCCGGCGACGATTCAAGTCGGTGGAGGTCAATTTGCCGCCGCACTCGAGCGGTGTTTGATTGCGCTTCGCGAAGGCGACGAGAGGACCTATCGACTTGGGCCGGATGATGGTTTTGGCCCGCGGCATCCCGACCTGGTTCAAAAGGTCAGTAAATCGCTTCTTGATCGTTACGCCGACGCCTCCGATCCGATTGAGCCGGGAGATGTTGTTGAGTTTCCGACCCCAGATGGAAGCGGGGGCCGGGTGGCGGGCGTCTTTAAGGGCTGGGATGGGGGATCAGCGCTCTTTGATTTCAACCATCCCCTCGCAGGCCAGCCGCTGCAGTTGGATGTTCGTATTATTGGCCTTCTGTAGGGCCACCGCATCACGTCGCTGTTCAGATCCTCTACACTTCTAATCGTTTATTTTCATTCCTTTAGCCGTGAGCCAGCCCCAGACCCCTCTTCGCTTCGAGCAACTTCAAGAGGTGCTCCTCGCAGAGCCCCGGGGTTTTTGTGCCGGGGTTGAACGTGCCATTGAAATCGTTGAGCGAGCGCTAGAGCGATTTGGCGCCCCGATCTACGTGCGTCATGAGATCGTGCACAACGATCACGTGGTCTCTGATCTTCGCAATAAGGGTGCGATTTTTGTCGAGGACCTGGACGAGGTTCCGATGGGTGCCCGCGTCATCATGAGTGCCCATGGGGTGTCGAGAAAGGTCCGTGACCACGCAAGTAGTCGCAATCTCGAAGTTTTTGATGCGACATGTCCCCTTGTGACCAAGGTTCATGTCGAGGTGCGTAAGCTGCGCGCCGAGGGTTATGAGATTGTGATGATTGGCCATGCGGGCCATCCCGAGGTGGAGGGCACGATGGGCCAAATCGACGAGGGCATGTACTTGGTCGAGGATCTCTCCGGCGTCGCGTCCTTGCAGGTGAAAACACCCGATCGGCTTGCTTATGTGAGCCAGACGACACTCTCGGTGGATGACACAGCAATCATCGTTGAAGCCCTGCAAAAGAAATTTCCAGCGATTCTTGGCCCGAAAAAAAGCGATATCTGTTACGCCACACAAAATCGGCAGGATGCGGTTAAGGTCATGGCCAAAGATGTCGATGTTGTTTTAGTCGTCGGCAGCCCCACCAGTTCCAATAGCAATCGCCTGCGCGAAGTTGCCGAGCGTTTTGGCGTTCCCGCCTATCTGGTGGGAAGCGCACAAGAGCTAAACCCTGATTGGCTCCAAGGGGCTGTACGTGTTGGGATCACTGCAGGGGCCTCAGCACCAGAGAGTCTTGTACAGGGCCTGCTCACTCAGGTGAAGTCGCTCGGGGCAGGCTCGGTCCGCAAGCTCCCGGGCGTTGAGGAATCCGTGCGATTCCCGCTGCCGAAGGGTTTGAATTAAACTTCCGGCCTGCGTCTGGCGCAGCCCACCGTTTTGGCGCTGACGCTGTCAGGCAGGGCCGATGTAGCTCAGTTGGTAGAGCAGCGCATTCGTAATGCGAAGGTCGGGGGTTCGACTCCTCTCATCGGCACCACCGAAATCCCACCCCTCGCGTCGGGCTTGCCGATGAACTTTTAATGGTCTATATTCAGTCCACATTCAGGAGTCCATTTCGTGCGCTTTTCTTCCCAAGTCAAACCAATTAGCTACCTGAAGGCAAATGCAGCAGAGATTCTTGCTGAACTTGGTGAGAAGCGTGAGCCACTCGTCATCACGCAGAACGGTGAGGCCAAGGCGATATTGCAGGACGTCGCCAGCTTTGAAGCGACACAAGAGACCCTTGCTTTCCTCAAGCTAATTGCGTTGGGCAATCGTGAGGTTGAAAGTAATCAAGTCAGGCCTGTTCACGAAGCGCTGGCAAGGTTGAGGTCTCGAGCCTCCAGATCTTAAAATCAGTGAAGTACGCGGTGCTGCTCACGCGGGGTGCGGAGCAAGATCTTGAAGCCATAGTTGACTATATTTCCGAAGTCGACGGTCCGGTTCGCTCCAGCCATGTTGTGGATCAGTTCACTGGGTGTTTTGAACGATTATCGAGCATGCCCGAGAGAGGTGGCTATCCAAGAGAGCTGCTCTCCCTGGGGAACAAAGAATACCGCCAGGTGTTTTTCAAGCCTTACCGCATTATTTATCGAGTTTCTGGAAAAACCGTAATTGTTTATGTGATCGCCGATAGCCGGCGAGATCTGCAGTCCCTGTTGTCACGACGGCTCTTAGGCGCATAGTATTAAGGCGTGTAGCGATTATGTTTTTCGTTGTCTCGATACGAGTCGCTTTGAAGACCGGGGTAGAAAATGACCCGAGAAAAATCAGCCCAGCAGCCAATCAACTGTAGACGCTGTAAACATTACTACGTCACCTGGGATGAATCGTTTCCTCAGGGCTGTCGTCTCTACGGCGTGAAATCGCGGCAGGTGCCGAGCCTTGCGGTGCGCGATGCCACCGGTGCGGCCTGTCAATTCTGGGAGTCGCGGCCGTCGGAGTC
>JAGWWC010000021.1 GCA_018970545.1 Betaproteobacteria bacterium
AATAAAAGTGCTGAGGTCGGTGATGCCGGTGGCCACGCCGGTCCTACTGATCGCTGTGGAGTTTTCCGCCGGTGGCCCAGTCACTTTTTTTGATGTCGTAAAAAATGACATCCACTGCCTGGGGGCTGCAGCCCAACACTTGGACTGAGGCCTCGGTTAAGGTTTTTGCATATTGCCGCTTTTGCTCTTCGGTGCGGCCTTCAAACATCTCAACACGAATCGTGGGCATGGTATTTCCTCTCTTAGTTTCGGTAATCGGGTTCGGTCTGATCCAGGCCGCGTAAAAGCGCTGGCCATTCGTCAATGCCTTCGGGGGCCTGTGCATTGCCCACCCACTGCTGATAAGTCGTCTTGGCCACAGCATCAGAGACACAGGCGGGTGATCCTGCTGCAGCAACGGTAAGCTGAATGCGAACTGCGCGCTCAAACAGATGCATCAGCATGAAGGCCTCGGCCACACTTCGGCCAATCAACAAAATGCCATGCTGCTCAAGAATGACACCATCAAGATTGCCCAGGGCCTGCACCAGGCGCTGCTGTTCCTGCGGCCCGAAGGCCAGTCCCTCATAGGCATGCCGGCCTAGCCGGCCGACAAGCCGCAGCGCAGGCTGCGAGCAGGGCAGGAGATCCTGCCCTGATGCGGCAAAGGCCTGGGCCCAGAAGCTATGCAGATGCAGCACACAGACTGCATCAGGCCGTGCACGGTGCACGCAGCCATGAATTGCAAATCCGCTTGGATTGATCGGCGCATGAGAGCCATCCACCACTTGGCCATCGACATTGACCATGACCAGATTCGAGGCGGTGATTTCGTTAAACCGCAGTCCAAATCGATTCAGCAAATAGGCGTTGTTCTGGCCGGGCACACCGGCGGAGATATGGGTCCAGACAATGTCATCCCAGCCGCGCTGCGCGGCAAGCCGATAGGCGGCAGCCAGGTCGCGACGTTGTTCAGCTTCAGTCAATGCGGTCATGGTGTCAGGGCATGAATTCCGGCGGGCGTTTTCTCACCCAATGGATAAAGGCCTGGATCTCGGGATGCTCGGCCAGTGCCTGCCAGCTGTTGTAGCGCCGCGCCAAATCTTTCTCAGCAATCGTACGGTGAATTTTCTGATGGCATATCTTATGGACCAGAAATTTTTCCTTACCGCCATGGGAGCGTGGCGTGAGGTGATGCTCATCGGTGCTTGGCCCCGGGATCAGCGCCCGGCCGCACAGCGGGCAGGCCGCTGGAGTGTCAGCGGCCGGCAGCGGCGGCCCCACCTGAAGCCCCAGTATTCGGGCCTCCTTGGTATTGGAGCGCATGATGCGGCGTATGACCATTACATCCCCGTGTAATTCGGTCCGCCACCGCCTTCAGGAGTCACCCAGACAATATTCTGGGTTGGATCTTTGATATCGCAGGTCTTGCAGTGGACACAGTTTTGCGCATTGATCTGAAGCCGTGCGCCTTCAGTGGGTGCGGAAACGTTATTGCCTGACGCATCCAAGTACTCATAAACCCCGGCGGGGCAATAACGGCTTTCGGGCCCGGCAAATGTTGAGAGATTGACTCCAACCGGTACCGCCTGATCTTTCAGTGTCAGGTGGGCAGGCTGATTTTCTTCGTGGGTGGTACCGGATAAAAATACCGAACTCAAGCGATCAAATGTGATTTTTCCATCCGGCTTGGGATAGTGAATTTTTTCGCACTGGGCGGCGGGCTTTAAGGCCGCATGATCAGGCTGGGCGCTGTGCAGTGTCCAGGGGGCTTTGCCGCCAAAAAGTTTCTGATCGATGCCCACCAGCAGTGTGCCCAGCCAGAGGCCTTTTGACATCGCGGGCTTGAAGTTGCGTGCGCGGTGGAGTTCGTCATACATCCAGGAGTTCTTAAAGGCCTGCGCGTAGCCGCTGAGCTCTGCGGAATCCGAATCAGTTTTCAGTGCCTGCACAATTGCCTCGGCGGCAAGCATTCCGCTTTTCATGGCGAGATGGCTGCCTTTAATTCGGGAGGCATTTAAAAATCCGGCATCACAGCCCAAAAGCGCACCGCCCGGGAAGATGAATTTTGGCAGTGCATTCAGCCCGCCTGCGGTAATGGCTCGCGCGCCATAGCCAATGCGCTTTCCGCCTTCCAGATAGGGCCGAATCTTCGGATGGGTTTTGTAGCGCTGAAATTCCTCGAACGGTGAGAGCCAGGGATTGGCGTAATTCAGGCCTACCACATAGCCAATCGCCACTTGCTGGTTTTCCAGGTGGTACATGAATGAGCCGCCATAGGTCTGGCTGTCCAAGGGCCAGCCCGCGGTATGAATCACCAGGCCGGGCTGATGCTTTGCAGGATCAATCTCCCAGACCTCTTTTAAGCCAATGCCGTAAGACTGCGGGTCAGCGCCTTGATTCAATTTGAAGCGTTCGATGAGCTGCCGGCCGAGATGGCCGCGGGCGCCTTCGGCAAACAACGTATACCGGCCCCAGAGTTCCATGCCGTTTTGATAGTTTGCTGTGGGCGCACCATCTTTGCCGATGCCCATGGCACCGGTCGCAACGCCTTTGACCCGGCCGTCTTCGGTGTACAGAATCTCTGCCGCGGCAAAGCCAGGAAAAATCTCAACGCCCAGGCCCTCGGCTTGCTGACTGAGCCAGCGCGTGAAATTCGATAGGCTCACCACATAGTTGCCGTGATTTTTAAAGCAGGCTGGCAGCATCCACTGCGGAAATTGGACGGCACCGGTCTGCGAGAGCAATAAAAATCGGTCCTCGGTGACGGGGGTATTTAAGGGCGCACCATCGGTCTTCCAGTTGGGCAGTAACTCATCAATTGCAATCGGATCCATCACGGCGCCCGACAGGATGTGGGCCCCGGGCTCGGAGCCTTTTTCCAGCACGCAGACATTGATTTCGGGGTTTGCCTGTTTGAGCCGGATTGAGGCAGACAGGCCGGCTGGTCCTGCACCGACGATGACCACGTCGTATTGCATTGATTCGCGGGTTTGATCCATGCGGTCTCCTTCGGGTGTTGCAGGCTGATGCCGTTACACTATCAGGGTTTATTCCCTCTTTTGGAGCGCCCCATGAATAAGGTTTTTCCGACCGCCATTGATGCCTTGCGCGATGTGCTGCGCGACGGCCAGACCCTGGCGGTGGGCGGCTTCGGGCTCTGCGGCATACCCGAGTCGTTGATCCTTGCGGTCCGTGAGCTGGGCGCGAAAAATCTCACCTGTATCAGCAATAACGCCGGCGTGGATGGCATCGGATTGGGCGTCTTACTTGAGTCCCGGCAGGTCAAAAAAATGATCGCCTCTTATGTGGGTGAAAACAAAGAATTTGAGCGGCAGTTTCTTGCCGGTGAGCTCGAGCTGGACTTCACGCCCCAGGGAACACTTGCGGAAAAACTGCGTGCAGGCGGAGCGGGTATCCCGGCGTTTTTCACCCGCACGGGTGTTGGCACGGTGGTCTCAGAGGGCAAAGAGATTCGTCAATTCCACGGCAAGAACTATGTCTTGGAAGAGTCGCTGTTTGCAGACATCTCTCTGGTGAAGGCCAAGACCGCGGATCGGGCGGGCAACCTGGTCTTTAACTTAACGGCCCGCAATTTCAATCCCAATGTGGCCATGGCCAGCCGGATGACCATCGTGGAAGTCGAAGAGCTCGTGGAGATCGGTGATTTGCACCCGGATGAAATTCATACGCCAGGCATTTTCGTGAGGCGCATCGTGGTGAATCGCAGCCCGAACAAGCACATCGAGAAAAGGACAACACGCTAATGGCCTGGACCAGAGAAGAGATGGCGGCGCGGGCCGCCAAAGAATTGCGTGACGGGTTTTATGTGAACCTCGGCATTGGACTGCCGACCTTAGTGGCCAACTACGTGCCCGAGGGCATGACCGTCTGGCTGCAGTCGGAAAATGGACTGCTGGGCATTGGCCCCTTTCCTACTGAGGAAGAGGTCGATGCGGATCTGATCAATGCTGGCAAACAGACCGTGACCACGCTGCCGGGATCCTCGATTTTCTCGAGTGCAGATTCCTTTGCCATGATTCGCGGCGGCCATATCAACCTGGCGATCCTGGGGGCCATGCAGGTCTCGGAAAAGGGCGATCTTGCCAACTGGATGATTCCGGGCAAGATGATCAAGGGCATGGGCGGGGCGATGGACCTGGTGGCCGGGGTGGATCGCGTGGTGGTGATCATGGAGCATACCGCTAAGAAAAAGGATGGCTCCGAGGAAATCAAGATCTTGGCAGATTGCAACCTGCCGCTGACCGGCGTGGGGGTAGTCAATGAGATCGTCACTGATCTGTGCGTGCTCTCTGTCACCCTAAAGGGCCTGGAGCTGCGGGAGCTGGCCCCCGGGGTCACCATCGATGAGGTCCGGGCAAAAACGGGCTGCCCTGTGATCGAATAAGGTCTCTTACAATAGGGGCTCAGCCAGCGACATGACATGACCAAATACGTATTCGTGACTGGAGGTGTGGTCTCATCCCTTGGAAAGGGGATTGCCTCCGCGTCGCTGGGTGCGTTGTTGGAGTCCCGTGGCCTGAAAGTCACGATGATCAAAATGGATCCGTACCTCAATGTGGATCCGGGCACGATGAGTCCTTTTCAGCACGGCGAAGTTTTTGTCACCGAGGATGGTGCCGAGACTGATCTGGATCTCGGCCACTACGAGCGTTTTATCAACGCTCGCATGCACAAGCACAATAACTTCACCACCGGCCAGATTTATGACACGGTGCTGCGGAAAGAGCGGCGCGGCGAATACCTGGGCAAGACGGTACAGGTCATTCCGCACATCACCAACGAGATTCAGGAGTTTATTGGCCGTGGCGTTCGCCTCGGCCAGCCCGATGAGGCCGAAATCGCAATCGTTGAGGTCGGCGGCACGGTCGGTGATATCGAGTCACTGCCTTTTTTAGAGGCGATTCGCCAGCTGAGTTTGCGGCTTGGCCGACGCAACACCTGTTTTTTGCATTTGACGCTGGTGCCCTTTATTTCGACCGCCGGAGAGTTGAAGACCAAGCCCACCCAGCACTCCGTGCAAAAGCTGCGTGAAATCGGTATCCAGCCCACCGCCTTGTTGTGCCGCGCCGATCGGCCAATTCCCGAAGAAGAAAAAGACAAGATTTCACTTTTTTCCAATGTGCCGCGTGAGGCAGTGATTTCAGTCTGGGATGTGGCCTCGATTTATCGCATTCCACGCATGCTCTCGGAGCAGGGCCTGGATCAATTGATCTGTGAGGAGTTGGGCCTGTCAACACCGCCCTGCGATTTATCGGTCTGGGATGACCTGGTGGATCGGCTTGAACATCCCGCATCGCAAGTGCGCATCGCAATGGTGGGTAAGTATGTTGATCTCACCGAGTCGTATAAATCGCTGACTGAGGCCCTGGTCCATGCCGGCATGCATACCCGGTCCCGGGTGGCGATTGAATACATTGACTCCGAAGGCCTGGAGCAGCAAGGCACGGGAGCCCTGGCGGGATTCGATGCGATTTTGGTTCCGGGCGGCTTTGGCCGCCGGGGCGTGGAAGGAAAAATTGCCGCGATTCAGTTTGCGCGCGAACAGCGCATTCCGTATCTCGGCATCTGTCTTGGCATGCAGCTTGCCGTGATCGAATTTGCGCGGCATTGCGCGGGCCTGGCAAAGGCCAACTCCACCGAGTTTGAGCCCAAGGCCGATCAGCCGGTGATCGCCTTAATCACCGAGTGGAAAAATGCAGATGGCCGAATTGAGCAGCGCTCCGAGACCTCTGATCTTGGCGGCACGATGCGGCTCGGCGCACAGCAGTGCCCAATTCGACCGGGCACGCTGGCCCAGCGGATCTACGGCAACACTGTGAATGAGCGGCATCGCCATCGCTACGAGGTCAACAACACGCTACGGCCTACGATTGAATCAGCCGGTATGGTGGTTTCTGCAGAAACACCCCATGAGCAGCTTGCTGAAATCATTGAGCTGCCCGAGTCCGTGCATCCCTGGTTTGTAGGCGTGCAGTTCCACCCGGAATTCACGTCGACGCCTCGCCAGGGCCATCCGCTTTTCATTAGTTTCATCAAGGCAGCGATTGCCCGCTCGCGTCAGCCGGTGGATCAGGCCGCGCTCGCAAAATAAGCCATGAAACTTTGCGGATTTGATGCTGGCTTAGCGCATCCTTTTTTTCTGATCTCGGGCCCCTGTGTGGTGGAGTCCGAGCAGCTGCAGATGGATACTGCCGGCCGACTTCAAGAAATCTGTGTGGGTCTGGGCATTCCCTTTATTTTTAAATCGAGCTATGACAAGGCCAACCGCTCCTCGGGCACGTCGTTTCGTGGCCTGGGTATGGAAAAAGGCCTGGAGATTCTCGCCAAAGTGAAGTCAACGCTCAACGTGCCGCTGCTCACTGATGTGCACAGCGAAGACGAGATCGCTGCGGTTGCCAGGGTGGTCGATGTGCTTCAGACCCCAGCGTTTTTGTGTCGGCAGACTGATTTCATTCAGGCGGTGGCACAAAGCGGCCGGCCGGTGAATATCAAAAAAGGCCAATTTCTGGCGCCTGGCGATATGGCCAATGTGATTCAAAAAGCCCGCGAGGCGGCCCGTGAGGCAAAGCTCTCCGAGGACCGTTTTTTGGCCTGCGAGCGGGGTGCAAGTTTTGGCTATAACAATTTGGTAAGCGATATGCGCAGCCTTGCGATCATGCGCGGTACCGGCTGCCCGGTCGTGTTTGATGCGACCCATTCGGTGCAGCTGCCCGGCGGCCAGGGCACCTCTTCAGGCGGCCAACGGGAGTTTGTGCCCGTGCTGTCGCGTGCTGCTGTGGCGGTCGGCATCGCCGGAATTTTTATGGAGACCCATCCGAATCCCGCGAAGGCCTTATCGGATGGACCCAATGCGGTGCCGCTGCATCAGATGAAGGCATTGCTGGAGCAGCTGGTGAGCATTGATCGGACCGTTAAATCAGCCCCCTTTCTCGAGGACCACTTTAATTAAGCCGCGGGCCAGTCGCATCCAGCGCGGGCCTCGCACAACCAAGGAAATGCAATGACAGCGATTGTGGATTTAATCGGCCGGGAAATTATTGATAGCCGTGGCAACCCCACTGTGGAGTGTGATGTGCTGCTGGAGTCCGGCGTCATGGGCCGGGCCGCGGTGCCCAGCGGCGCCTCTACCGGATCGCGTGAGGCCATCGAATTGCGTGATGGCGATAAGTCTCGCTATCTGGGCAAGGGCGTGCTCAATGCAGTCGAGCACATCAATACGGAAATTTCTGAGGCCCTGATGGGCTTAGATGCCAGCGAGCAGGCGTTTATCGACAAGACCCTGATCGATCTGGATGGCACAGAGAACAAATCCCGGCTTGGGGCCAATGCCATGCTGGCAGTCTCCATGGCCGTGGCCAAAGCTGCCGCCGAGCAATCCGGTCTGCCGCTTTATCGTTACTTCGGCGGTTCGGGTCCGATGCGGCTTCCGGTGCCGATGATGAATGTGATCAATGGCGGCGCCCATGCCAACAACAACCTGGATCTTCAGGAGTTCATGATCATTCCGGTGGGCGCGCCGACTTTTCGTGAGGCTCTTCGGTATGGCGCCGAAGTCTTTCACAGCCTAAAGAAACTCATCCACGATCAGGGCATGTCGGTCGCGGTCGGCGATGAAGGCGGCTTTGCGCCCAATGTTGCAAACCATGAGGCTGCGATTCAACTGATTCTCAAAGCCATCGAGGCAGCAGGCTACGAGCCCGGCCGCCAGGTTGCGCTTGGCCTGGATTGTGCAAGCTCAGAGTTTTTCAAAAACGGAAAATATGAACTCTCGGGCGAAGGCCTAAGCCTGTCATCGCGGGACTTTGCCCACTTGTTGGCGGGCTGGGTCGATAAGTATCCGATTCTCTCAATTGAGGACGGATGCGCTGAAAATGACTGGGATGGCTGGGCCTATCTCACCCAGCAGCTGGGTAAAAAAGTGCAACTCGTGGGTGATGATTTATTTGTGACCAATACGAAGATTTTGCGTGAAGGTATTGAGAAAAAAATTGCCAACTCAATTCTTATCAAGATCAATCAAATCGGCACGCTGAGTGAGACCTTCGCTGCCATTGAGATGGCCAAACGCAGTAACTACACTGCGGTGGTCTCCCATCGTTCGGGCGAAACCGAAGACACCACGATTGCTGATCTCTCGGTGGCCACCAATGCCTTGCAGATCAAGACGGGTTCAATGTCGCGCACCGATCGCACCGCGAAATACAACCAGCTGTTGCGTATCGAAGAAGACCTTGGCGATGCGGCCCAGTATCCGGGTCTGGATGCGTTTTACAACCTGCGCTCTTAAGGATTCTCGGGGCCCGGCCAGTGAACACCATTGATCGCCTGGAGCGTTTCGTTCAGCGGTTCCCTCGGCCGGGGCTGACTCAGATTCTGTTGGGTGTGCTGATCCTGCTGCAGTTTCCGTTATGGTTCGGGCAGGGCGGCTGGATTCGGGTCTGGCGGCTTGAGCGTCAAGTGGAGGCCAAGCAGCTTGACAATGAAACCAAGCGGCTGCGCATCGCTGAGCTTGAAGGCGAAGTGCGAGACTTCAAAAGCAGCCCACGTGCAGCGGAGGAACGGGCCCGCTACGAGCTGGGCATGATCATGCCCGGTGAGCGCTTTGTGCAGTGGGGCGAGCCGGCCGCACCGAATACGGCCGCTATTGCAGGGTCTGCGGACCCCCAGACCCGGAAGGGTGGGCGTCCGTAAAGAGTGCCGCGCAGTCGACCGCATCAAAGGCGTAGCTGCTGTTACAAAAATCACAGTTCACTTCAACCTGGCCCTGCTCGGTCAGTATCGATTCGATCTCGGGCTCGCCTAGCATGCGCAGCATCTTGCTGACCTTGGTCCGAGAGCAGGGGCAATGAAATTGGACCGGCTTTTCTTCAAGTAGCCGCGGATTTTTTTCCCAAAACAGGCGGTGGAGCAGGGTCTGGCCCTCGGTCTGCAATAACTCCTCTTTGGTCAGCGTATCGGCTAAGGTAGTCAGTGTTTGCCATTGATCATCGGCTTCGCAGGCCGTGAGTGTCGATTGCTTGCCTGAGGGCTGAGAGGTTCCGCCCTCAATCGGCATTTTTTGGAGCAGCAGGCCCACCGCCTGCTCGCCATCGCAGGCCAGCCATAGCCGCGTGGGCAGCTGCTCTGATTTCGCCATATAGGACTCAAGGGCCTGGGCTAGGCCCGCTTCGTGCAGCGGCACAATCCCTTGATAGGGATTTTGTGTGCTGATTTGCGGATCCAGTACAACGGAGAATCGGCCAAGATTGTCTTGATTCACAAGCTCTTGCCAGCTGGCGCCAGGCTTTACTGCGAGGGTTTCTGACATTTTGATGGTGCTGCGAAATTCAAGCAATGAATTGCACTCGGCCACCGCCAAACGGATCGGTCCATCGCCATGAATCTGCAGAATCACTGCGCCCTGATATTTCAGGCTTGCCGATAGCAAAATCGCAGCGCAGCTCATCTCCCCTAAAAGTGCCATCACTTCCGGGGCTTCGGCATGTCGGTGAGCGACTTCCAGCCAGGCCCGATCGATCCGAACCAGATGGGCCCGGGCAGCAACGCCTTCAAACATGATGCGCATTAAGCGATCGCCCGCGGCTTGCACGCGCTCTGGAGTTTGTTTCTTAGTCAATCGTCTGCGTCAATTGCTTTGAGTTCTTTTTGAAACCGTGCAGCCCGCTCGATATAGGTCTTTATGCCCCGATGCATATTGGCGATCTCATCTTCGGTGAGCGGCCGGACCGCCTTGGCAGGTGAGCCCAGCACCAGGGACCCATCGGGGATGACGGTGCCGGTGGTCACCAGCGCGCAGGCACCGACCAAGCAGTTCTTGCCAATGACTGCATCGTTGAGCACCACGGCCTGAATGCCAATCAGACTTCCCGCTCCGATCGTGCATCCGTGCAGCATCGCCTGATGGCCCACGGTGACATGGTCATGCACCGTCAGCGGTGAGCCCGGGTCGGTGTGCAGCACTGCGCCTTCTTGGACATTGGAGCCCCGGCCAATCACGATGGGCTCGTTATCCCCCCGCAGGGTCGCGCCGAACCAGATGCTACTGTCGGCCCGCAACTCGACCTTGCCGATTAACACAGCGGTGTCGGTGACATAGGCGGTCGGATCAATGACTGGCCGATGGGGGCCAAGGGCATAAATGGGCATGCGAGCTTTGTGGGCAGTGAAAGTCCCGATTCTGTCACGTGCTACCGAGATCCTGAAAGAGCGCCGTCCGCCTCGCTTCGTTACCATCGGGGTATGGCAGAGCGATTTCCACATGACATCAATGCTGATTTGCATATGCACTCCACGGCCTCCGACGGCGCGCTGTCGCCCGAGCAGGTGGTGCGGCGCGCTGCGGCCAATGGTGTTCAGGTCCTCGCACTGACCGATCACGACACCGTAAGCGGCCAGCAGTCGGCGATGGAGACCGCGCGCGGGCTTGGCCTTCACTATGTGCCCGGTGTGGAGATCTCGGTGACCTGGGGTGGTGAGACGGTGCACGTGGTCGGATTAAATATCGATATTGAGCATCCACAGTTACATCACACCTTGTCTCAAATCCGCGAGGGCCGACAGACCAGAGCGAAGGCGATGGCAGAGCATCTTGTCAGCCATGGCCTGCCGGATCTTTTGGAAGATGCCAAAAGCCATGCTGCCAACGCGGATCTGATTGGCCGCACCCACTTTGCGCGGGCGATGGTGGCCCGGGGACTCTGCAGCTCCATGGGAGACGTGTTTCAGCGCTACCTCACGCCCGGCAAGCCGGGCTATCAGGCCCATCAGTGGGCCACACTGACCCAGGCTGTGACTGCGATTCGCGCCTGTGGCGGTGTTGCGGTGCTTGCGCATCCCGCCCGCTATCGCTTAAGCGCCATTGGCCACTGGGCCCTGATCGATGAATTTAAGATCCTTGGCGGCCAAGCGATCGAGGTGGTGACGGGCAGCCACTCCGATCAGGATGCCCGTCGATTCCAGCGCATCGCTGTCGAACAAGGCCTGCATGCTTCGCGGGGCAGCGACTTTCATGCCGAGGGCGAGAGCCGGTTCGATGTCGGGGCGGTGCCGCCACTGCCCGACGCGACCCGACCTGTATGGCATAACTGGATCGGCTGATAAAATTAGGCGCAAATGTACCCTCAACGCGTTTTATCGGGCATGCGGCCCACGGGGTCGTTGCACCTCGGGCATTACCACGGAGTTTTAAAAAACTGGGTTCGGCTGCAGTCTGAGTACGAATGCCTGTTCTTCGTGGCGGATTGGCACGCACTGACCACCCACTACGACGAGCCCCAGGTCATCTCAGAAAACGTCTGGGGCATGTTGATTGACTGGCTGGCAGCAGGCGTGGATCCGAGCCAGTCCACGCTTTTTATTCAGTCGCGGGTGCCAGAGCACGCCGAGTTGCATCTGCTGTTGTCGATGTGCACACCCTTGGGCTGGCTGGAACGCGTGCCGACTTACAAAGACCAGCAGGAGAAATTAAGCGAGCGCGACCTCGCAACATATGGCTTTCTGGGCTATCCCCTGCTTCAGGCGGCCGACATTTTGATTTATCGGGCAGCCCATGTTCCAGTCGGCGAGGATCAGGTGCCGCATGTGGAACTCACGCGCGAGATTGCACGCCGCTTTAACCATGTCTTTGGCCGCGAGTCCGGCTTTGAGGAAAAGGCCCAGGAGGCCGTAAAGAAACTTGGCGGCAAGCGGGCAAGGCTTTACAACGATTTGCGTGACCGATTTCAGGAAAAAGGCGATGAGGTGGCCCTCGAGCAGGCCAAGGCCCTGGTGCAGGACGCGCAAAACCTCACGATGGATGATCGTGAGCGGCTTTTTGGTTTTCTTGAAGGCGCCCGGCGACTTATTCTGGTGGAGCCCCAGGCCTTACTGACTGAGGCCTCCCGCATGCCCGGCCTTGACGGGCAGAAGATGTCGAAAAGTTATGGCAACACCATTGCCATGCGCGAGCCGACTGACAACATTGTGCAAAAGATGCGCAAGATGCCCACGGATCCCGCCCGTATTCGCCGCACTGATGCGGGCAACCCAGAGCGCTGCCCAGTCTGGCAGCTGCATCAGGTCTACTCCGATGAGGCTCGCCAGAAATGGGTCTCGGCAGGCTGTACCAGTGCGGGCATTGGCTGCCTGGAGTGTAAGCAGCCCCTCATTGATGCGGTGTTGGAAGAGCAAAAGGAATTTCTTGAGCGGGCTCGGCCTTACGAGGAAGATCCTGATTTATTGAGAAGCATCGTTGCCGATGGCTCGGAGAAGGCCCGTGAGATGGCCCGTCAGACCATGCGCGATGTGCGTGAGGCCATGGGCCTGGATTACAGTTGACTGACTGCGCCACCGACTGAAATAGCGAGACCACCATGATTACCGGAAGCCTAGTAGCGATTACCACGCCGATGCACCCCGACGGCAGTCTGGATCTTGCCAGCTATCGTGCGCTCATTGATTGGCATATCGCTGAGGGCACTCAGGCGATTGTGGCTGTTGGCACGACCGGTGAGTCCCCCACGGTGGATGTCGATGAGCACCTTGAGTTAATCCGCGTGGCGGTCGAGCAGTGCAAATCGAGGATTCCGGTGATCGCGGGCACAGGCGCGAATTCCACCCTGGAAGCCATTGAGTTAACCCGTGAGGCGGCCCGCATGGGAGCGGCAGCCTCACTGCAGGTAGTGCCTTATTACAATAAGCCCACCCAGGAAGGCCTGTATCAGCATTACAAAACAATTGCCGAGGCCTGCGAGATTCCCATCATTTTGTATAACGTGCCTGGCCGTACTGTTGCAGATCTCTCCCATGAGACCACGCTGCGATTGGCCCAGATCCCGAATATCGTTGGCATTAAAGATGCCACCGGTAACATCGAGCGTGGCCAGTGGCTGATCCATGAAGCGCCGAAGGAATTCGCAATCTACAGCGGTGACGATGGCACGGCTGTGGCGCTGATGCTGTTGGGCGGCCACGGGAACATTTCAGTGACTGCCAATGTCGCACCGGCCATGATGTCTAAACTCTGCGCCCTCGCGATGTCGGGCCGTGCCGCCGAGGCCGCGGCCTTACAGCGGCAGTTGCTTGTCTTGCATCGGGCCATGTTCATCGAGGCCAATCCCATCCCCGTCAAGTGGGCCTTGGCCCGCATGGGCCGATCACCAGCAGGCCTTCGGCTGCCCTTGGTTGAACTCTCCAAGGCCAATCAGGCGGTCGTCGAAGCCGCCCTTAAATCTGTAGGAGCCCTTGGATGATTCACGCCCGTGTCGTTTTCATATCGAGCATGGTGGCCCTTGCGGCCATGACCACAGGTTGTGGTGGTGTAATGAAAACCGAGGCTGATTACAAGTCGGCCGGAAAGGTTAAGCCACTGGAGGTACCTCCCGATCTGTTATCACCAAGTCGCGATGATCGGTTCTCGGTGTCAGCCTCAGGTAGCGCGAGCCGGAGTGAATTTGATCGCAGTCGCTCGGATCCGCGGCGTGCGGATCAGTCGGTGCTTCCCGTTCAAGACGGCATGCGCATTGAGCGTCAGGGTGACCAACGGGTGTTGGTGGTCGATCAGCCAGCAGAGAAACTCTGGCCGGTCGTACGGCAGTTTTGGCTGGACAACGGCTTTGCGCTCGCTGCAGAAAAACCGGAGATCGGATTTATCGAGACCGAGTGGGCTGAAAATCGCTCGAAAATTCCCGAAGATCTCTTGCGCCGTACGCTTGGGAAAGTGCTAGATCGACTCTACGATACCGGCGAACGTGACAAATTCCGAACACGCTTGGATCGAGTAAGTGATAGTCGGACAGAAATCGTCATCAGCCACAGAGGCGTAATGGAGGTGGTGACCTCTGCCACGTTGAATATTCAAAGCACCTGGACCAACCGGCCCGTTGATCGCGACCTTGAGGCCGAGTTCATGCGTCGATTGATGCTGCGTTTGGGTGCTGATCAAACGCGAGCGCAGGCTTTGCTGGTGCAGTCGGCCACGGTAGCAGCGAAGGCGCAGATGGTAAAAGCCGGAGATATTTCGGTCGTTGATATGGCTGAGCCTTTTGATCGCGCATGGCGCAGGGTGGGTGTTGCGATCGATCGACTCGGGTTTACCGTGGAGGATCGTGATCGCAATAAAGGCCTTTTCTTTGTCCGCTACCGTGATCCCACTGTGGATTTGCAGCGAGATAAGCCCGGATTTTTTGCCCGAATCTTTTCAAGCGGTGCTGCTTCCGAGTCCGCTGAGCAATACCGGCTGCTGGTCACCATGGATGGTCAGGATCGAGCCCGCGTGTCGGTATTGGATAAAAATGGCAAACCCACTGCCGATACCAATGCCCGACGCATGCTTGGACTTCTGTTTGATCAGCTGAAGTAGTTGCGTTTTACGAGCCTATCCAGCGGCAGCGGCGGTAACGCCCTGGTGATCGAGTCGCCCTCGCAGGGCCTTGATCCGACGAGGATTTTGGTCGATTGCGGCCTGGGCTTAAAAGAGGTGAGCCGAAGGTTAGCGGCGAGGGGCCTGCTGCCCACGGATCTTGATGCAATTTTTGTCACCCACGAACACCAAGATCACATTGATGGCACGGCACGGCTGGCCCGTACGGCAGGCATTCCGGTGCTGACCTCCCACGGCACTGCCAGCGCGATGCCTGCCGAGTTCTGGTCAGGTGTGCGGGTCATTGAGATTGATAGCCATGCGAGATTTTCTCTTGGTGGGCTGACGCTGCACTGTTTTCCGGTGCCGCATGATGCCCGTGAGCCGGTGCAGCTGGTGGTGGAAAGTCGGCAAATCCGCATCGGTGTGCTCACCGATGTTGGCCGATCGACGCCCCACATTGAAGCGATGCTGAGCGGCGTGGATGCACTTTTTCTAGAGGCCAATCACGATGAGCAGATGCTGCGGGCAGGCGGCTACCCAGAGGCATTGAAGCAGCGTATTGCTGGACCCTATGGTCATTTGTCAAACGCTGAATCGGCTTCGATCCTCGCTGCGATTGATCAATCTCGCTTGCAGCATGTTGTGGCCGCACACCTGAGTCAGCACAACAATCGGCCGGAGCTGGTACAAAAAGTATTGGGCCCCACGATCGGGACCAAGACCCAGATGACCATCGCCTCGCAAGAAGAGGGCATCGACTGGATGTTGGTAGATTAAAAAAAATCGCCGGCTTGTGGCCGGCGATTTTCACAACAACAGTGACCGTGTATCGGTTTACTTTTTGGCCGGCTGGGCTGCGGGTGCGGCGGGCGCGGGTGCTGCGTCAGCGGGTTTTTGCTCGGCGGCCGGAGCGGGTGCTGGTGCGGGAGCAGGCGCGGCTGCCTCTTGTTTTTTTCCGCATGCAACAACGCCAAGCGCCAGAATCATGGCGGCGAGAAGAGACTTTTGCATATTTTTATTTCCTTCGGCAAAAAATTAAAATGATTGTTTCTTGCAGGCTCACTTTTTAAGTGATTCACCCCCAGGAAACTGGCTAATGATAAACGATCCAACCTGCTCTTGCCATTTGCAGCAGGCAGTCGGCCAGCGGGGGAGACTGGATTACACGTTGGACTTGGGCAGCAGAGAGTCGGCGATGGTTGGCAAGTTCGCGCAGCGCCGTGTTTGCAGACATGGCCATTGATACAGAAACCATCTCCCCATTCATATAAAACGCTTGATCGTCATACAGCAGTCGGCTTGCTGGTGACAGTGCAATGCCGTTCCGTTTGGCAGCACTTAAAAATCCGCGCAGTGTGGGCGCCGGCCGTGGCGCTGCGAACACGGCCGAGGGGGCGGGTTCACTCAGAACACGGGCAATCGCAGACCGCAGGGCCTTGCGGTTGGGAAAAGTCTGCAGCACCTGGCGGGTGAGCGCTGCGAGGAGCGGCTCGGGAATTTCGCCTGGCCGATCGGAGGCCTTCAGCCAAGGATCGCGCCAGTCGGATTCCTGCAGTTGATCAAGGTGCTGGCTCCAGGCCTGGTCAGCCAAGGCAACCCGGCCGGGCGCGCGAAAGCCGACGGACCAGGTCATGCAGGCAGCACTGATTGCAGTGCCGCGATGGGCCACTTGCGGCGGGAGGTACAAAAGATCACCAGGATTTAAGCACCATTCCTGCTCTGCTCGAAAAGACTTCAGAATTTTTAATGGCAGATCCTCAATCAATGCGGGCGCAAAGCGCTGTGCAATCTCCCAGCGCCGTTGGCCTTGGGCCTGAATCAAAAAGACATCATAGGAATCGGTATGGGCGCCGATACCACCGCCAGGCCCCGCCACGCTGATCATCAGATCATCAAGTCTTGCTTCAGGAATAAAGCGAAATGCATCCAGGAATCGATCAGCTGCTGGCAGCAAGGTGTTGACCTGCTGGACCAGGACAGTCCAGTTGGGGTCACTGCTCTTGGGCAGATCGCGCTTTCTGAAGGGGCCATGAGCCAGCGACCAATTGCCGCCATGATGCGATTGGCCCTTAGGTGCAGATTGAATCAGGCGCGATTGCAGCGTGTCCTGGGTGCAGAGTGCCAACACTTCATCAATAGTGACTGCCGGTTCGAAGTCCGGAAATGCATTGCGAACGAGTAATGGTTTTTTTTGCCAATAGCGGGCCATGAACTGCTTTGGTGAAAGTCCGCCAAGCCAGGGCACTGCCTCGGTGGGCTTGGGCCTTGGATAAAAACGATTCGGCATGTGAAAAGCGGACAGTGACTAACGGCGCTCTAAAAGCGCTTTCGCTTCCAGCCCCTGGCTGGGCGCGGGCAGTGCATAGCGGCCCAAGAGGCTCACCAGCTGGCCAAAGATCTTGGGCGATCCGCCAATAATATTTTCGTGAAAGAGATAGTCGGATTCACCTTTAAAGTCGCCGATCAATCCGCCGGCCTCAGTGATCAAGAGGCTGCCTGCAGCAGCATCCCAGGGCATCAGGCCAATTTCAAAAAAACCATCCAGCCGGCCGCAGGCGACATACGCAAGATCCAGAGAGGCCGCACCGGGCCTGCGCAGGCCAGCGGTTTTTTGGGTGAGCTCTTTGAACATTGCGGTGTACAGCTCAAGGGTATCGAAATTGCGAAAGGGAAATCCGGTGCCAATCAACGACTCATCTAGTCTGTCACGCTGTGCGACCCGAATGCGGCGGTCATTGAGCAGCGCACCTTTGCCCTTGGAGGCCACAAACAAGTCATTATGGACAGGGTCATAGATCACCGCTTGGGTGATCTGGCCGCGATACGACAAGCCGATGGAGACTGCGTACTGCGGAAAGCCGTGAATAAAATTTGTGGTGCCATCCAGGGGATCAATAATCCAGACATAGTCCGAAGCCATTGATTTTTTTCGAAAGCCGCCCGAGACCCCCGACTCTTCGGCAAGAAAATCATGATCCGGGTAAGCAGCCGCCAGAACTTCGATGATGGCGGCCTCGGCAGCCTGATCCACCTCTGTTACGAAATCATTGGGGGCCTTTCGGCCAATGCGCAGCAGGTCCAAATCCAGGCTCGCCCGGTTAATGATGGCGCCTGCGCGGCGGGCAGCTTTAACTGCCGTGTTAAGCAGAGGATGCATGATCAGGTCTTTTAAGGAGCGAAGGAAAAACAGGGCATGATTGCACCCATGCAGGATTTTAGGCCCATTCATCATTGGCTCGGACGTATTCGGATTGTTTTGGTCGCGCCCAGCCATCCCGGCAATGTCGGGGCTGCCGCTCGCGCCATGCAGGTCATGGGCCTGAGATCGCTCTGGGTTGTGGACCCGGAGGACCCCAGGATTGCGCAGCGATCCGAGGCCGTCGCCTTATCCTCGGGTGCGGCCCAGGTGCTCGGTGATGCGCAGGTGGGCACACTGGCTGAAGCCCTCGGCCCTGTGAGTTGGGGTTGCGCGTTAAGCGCGCGCGCTCGGGAGTTTGAGCCGCCACGGCTATCGGTGGAGCAGGCCTGCGAGGAGCTCTTATCCCATCTGGATCAGCAGCCCGATGGCCAGGCGGCCCTTGTGTTCGGTCCTGAACGCGCGGGCCTAACCAATGAACAGCTGCTGGCCTGTGGCCATGTCTGTAGCTTGGATGTCGAGCCGCATTTCAGCTCGTTAAATCTCTCGCAGGCTGTCCAGGTGATGGCGTATGCCTTGCGTCGTGCGGCCCGCGGTCGAAGCCCTGATCCAGCGGCGGCCAATGCCGGCCTGGGCAATCAGCGGCCTACCGCCCGGCCTGCCGATCATGCCGCGCTGATGGGGCTGCATGAGCATCTCTTGCGTGTGGCCAAGCAGGTGGGTTACTTCGATCCGCAGGTGCCGGGCCGATTCGAAGAGCGGCTGCTGCGACTTTTGGCCCGAAAAGAAATGTGGGAAGACGAAGTCCAGATGCTGCGGGGCCTTTGTACCGAGATCGAGCGACGGTCCTGATACGCTAGCGTCATGTTCGCGACATTAAAAGAAGATATCCAGGCGATCCTAGAGCGCGATCCAGCAGCGCGCAGTCGCTTTGAAATCATCACCACTTATCCTGGTCTGCATGCCGTCTGGCTGCATCGGCTGACCCATCTTTTCTGGTCCACACGCTTTGGGCCGCTGCAGTGGTTTGCTCGGTTACTCGCGATGCTGGCCCGTTGGCTTACGGGCATTGAGATCCATCCTGGCGCCCGTCTGGGCCGCGGCGTGTTTATCGATCATGGCATGGGCGTGGTGATTGGCGAGACCACCGAGATCGGTGATCACTGCACGATCTATCAAGGTGTAACGCTGGGCGGCACATCGTTAGTGAAGGGCAGCAAACGCCACCCTACGCTGCAGTCGCGCGTGGTTGTTGGCGCAGGCGCCAAAGTCTTGGGCCCCTTTACGGTAGGCGAGGGCGCGCGCATTGGATCCAATGCCGTGGTGGTGAAGGCAGTTCCCGCGGGAGCTACAGTCATCGGTATTCCCGCCCGAGTTGTAGATGAGCAATACGCGGACTCGATGGCGCGTCAGGTCGATGGTGATCGATTTGCTGCGTATGGTGTGATGCCGGGACAGCAGGATCCGGTCGATGTCGTGCTCCATCAGCTGGTGGAAGAACTGAAACGACTACAAGAAGAGCTCGATCAGATTAAACGCGCGCAGCGCTGATGACTTCGATGCCGTTTTGGTTGATCAGCAGGCCACCACCGCGGTGAAGCGCCCCTGATGCATTTATCTCCCAGTCAGGCAGTACCCAGCGCTTTCGGCCATTTGACATGGGGCTTACGCCGGGCCGATGGGTATGCCCATGCAGTAAAACATCTACGGCCAGCTGCTCGGCCAGCGTTTCGGCCTCCTGGGGGCTGATATCCATGATTTCCATCGACTTTGTTTTTTTCTCAAGCTCACTTTGAGCCCGCAGATGATGGGCGACTTCCAGCCGCTCATTAAGCGGCTTCGCTAGAAAATCATGTTGCCAGCTGGGAGCGCGGACTTGCTGTCGAAAGCCCTGATAGTCTGAATCCTGGGTGCAGAGCTGATCGCCGTGGGTCAGCGCGATGGTGGCACCAGAGGACATGGTAAGCACACAGGGGTCAGCCAAGAGTTGCGCATTGCACTGCTTGGCGAACTGCTCACCAATCAGGAAATCCCGGTTGCCATGCATCAGGCCAATCCGGATTCCCTTTAAGGCCTGAAGCTCAAACAGATTGGCGATCGTCTGTGCGCACAGTGACTGATGTGCGGTAAGCACATCATCGCCGACCCAGGCATCAAACAAGTCCCCCAAGACCAAAATACTCTCGGGCGAAATCCGTTGGCTGGACTGTTCAATCCAAGCGCAAAACGCTTCTGTCAGCGCAGGGTTGGCATCACTTAAATGAATATCCGAGCACAGCAGCACCGAGTGGCTCGCCCAGGTGGCGGCGGGATGCGCATTCACTTCGTGCTGACTGTAGCTTTCAGTATGGTCACTGGCTCAAGCGGCACATTCTGATGAAAGCCGTTATTGCCTGTTTTAACTTTCTTGATGCTGTCGACCACATCCATGCCGGCGGTGACTTTGCCAAAGACCGCATAGCCCCATCCCCGCTCAGTGGGCGAACTAAAATTTAAAAAATCATTGTCCGCGACATTGATAAAGAACTGCGCCGTTGCCGAGTGGGGGTCATTGGTGCGGGCCATGGCGATGGTGTACTTATTGTTTTTCAGGCCGTTATCGGCTTCGTTTTTAATGGCCGCTTTGGTGGGCTTTTGCACCATCTTGTCGTTAAAGCCACCGCCTTGGATCATAAAGTTATCCATAACACGGTGAAAAATCGTGCCGTCGTAGTGGCCGGCTTTGACATAGGCCACAAAATTCTCGACCGACTTGGGCGCTTTTTTTGCATCGAGTTCAAGGGTGATGGCACCCATCGAGGTAGTGAGCACAACATTCATGAGCAATTCTCCATCAGTTAACGTTCGGGTTTAAAACTACAGGCTGACGCCTTAACGGTTGGTGGTAATTCGTGCATTGCGAAGGGCGGGCGTTTTCAGCAAATGATCCAGCTTTAAGCGCACGCTCGGCGCGGGCTGGTTGCCTTTGGTGGCCCGCTCATAGGATTGGATGGCGAGCTGCGTGAAGATATCTCCCAGGTTTTCATGGGCCAAAGCATAATCGGGCCGATTCTGAACTGCCCGCTCCAGCAGTAGCCGGGCCCGATTCCACTCCTGCTGCTCGACATACAAGGCTGCCAGATTGTTATACGACTCAGAGAGTTCAGGGAAGTCTTCAGTGAGTAGCTCAAATGTAGAAATGGCTTCGGCCCGTTTGCCGGTTTCGGCCAACAACACGCCCTGCAAAAAACGCCACTGTGGATCGCGGGGCCGCTTGGCAAGCCGCGATTCAATCAGCGTACTGGCCTCGCTCCATTTTTGCTGAGACAAGAGCTCTCGGGCCTCAACAATATCGGGCGCTACTGCAGGTGCCATAGGCCGCCCCGGCATCAGGCCGCCACGCGAGGGCTGACCGCTTGCCGAGGGCACGGTGGCGCTGCCGGACTGGCCCATCAGCGCCTGGGCATAAGATTGCGAAGCAGCGCACGAGAGCGCGAGTACGATCAGCAGGCCCGGAAGTCTGTGCGGCAGAAGGTGTCGTGGAGTCGATCCCATAAAATGCACAAAAAAGAGCTTAATTAAACAGGTGGGCCAGTCTAGCACGGTGAATTCTTGAAGATTTTCAATACCTTAAGCCGCTCCAAGGAGGAGCTGGTAACCCTTGAGCCCGGCCATGTCCGCATGTATGTCTGCGGCATGACCGTCTATGACTATTGCCATGTGGGCCATGCCCGCGTGATGGTGGTCTTTGACATGGTGACCCGTTGGCTGCGGGCCAGCGGCTTTACGGTGACTTATGTTCGCAACATTACCGATATCGATGACAAGATCATTCGGCGGGCTGTGGAAAATCACGAGCCGATTGCGGCGCTCACTGAGCGCTTTATTCGGGCAATGAATGAAGATGCGGCCGCCTTGGGAGTGCTGCCGCCAGATCACGAGCCCAGGGCAACACAGTATGTGCCGCAGATGCTGGAGTTAATTGGCAAGCTGGAACGCCGGGGTCTTGCCTATCAGGCCGAGCTGCCCGATGGCCAAGAGGGTGACGTGAATTTTTCAGTGCGTGGCTTTCGTGGCTACGGGAAGCTATCGGGTAAATCGCTGGATGAATTACGCGCAGGCGAGCGGGTGGCGGTGGGTGATGGCAAGCGTGACCCGCTGGATTTTGTGCTCTGGAAGCGGGCAAAGCCCGACGAGCCGCGCGAGGTGAAATGGTCTTCGCCCTGGGGCGAGGGCAGGCCGGGCTGGCATATTGAGTGCTCGGCAATGAGTTGTGCACTGCTCGGGCAGCATTTTGATATCCATGGTGGCGGGGCCGATCTGCAGTTTCCCCACCACGAAAATGAGATCGCTCAGTCCGAGGGTGCGTTTGAAGCGGAGACCAACAAGCCCTTTGTCAATGTCTGGATGCATAACGGGTTTGTTCGAGTCGACGATGAAAAGATGTCCAAATCTCTGGGCAATTTTTTCACGATTCGCGAGGTTCTGAAAAAATTCGATCCTGAAGTGGTGCGGTTTTTTATTCTGCGTGCCCATTACCGCAGCCCCTTGAATTACTCAGATACTCATCTTGAAGATGCCCGCCAGGGCCTGGATCGTCTTTACACTGCCTTGGCGGCTGCCGGCATCACGGCGGCTGAGCCTGCCACCAGTTTTCGCATTGATGCGCAGGCGCTCTGCACGCAGTGGTCGCATAGTCCTGCGGTTGTGCGCAGTGTGATTGCTTATGCGCAGGCGATGGATGATGACTTTAATACGCCGATTGCGATCGCTGCGCTTTTTGATTTAGTAACTGAAGTCAATCGGGCCGATGATGCAAGTCGCAAACGCGAGATGGCCGGCCTGCTGCGTCAGTTAGGATTAACGCTTGGGCTACTTGGCCGCGCACCGCAGGAGTTTCAGCAGGCGGGCGTGCAGGCCCTAGATCGCTCTCGAATTGAGGGCCTGATTGCAGAGCGGGCAGCGGCCAAAAAAGCGCGGGACTTCGCCCGGGCTGATCAGATTCGGGCCGATCTGGCGGGCCAGGGCATTGTGTTGGAAGACAGTGCCGCAGGGACGACCTGGCGCAGCGCCTAGGCCCGGCTTTTGTAGGACAATAGGGGCTATATGAATGCTCCGGTCAAACAGACATTTCTAGAGTTTGAGCAATCCGTTGCCGAGCTCGAGACAAAAATCGAAGAGCTGCGGTTTGTTCAGAGTGACTCAGCAGTCGATATCTCCGAGGAGATCGATCGTCTGCGGGCAAAGACTGAATCACAGCTCAAAGACATCTACGCAAAGCTAACCCCCTGGCAGATTGCGCAGGTGGCCCGCCATCCCCAGCGGCCGTATACGCTGGATTACATCGGGCTAATTTTTACTGACTTCTATGAACTGCATGGGGATCGCTCTTATGCAGATGATCCAGCGATTGTGGGTGGCATTGCCCGCTTTCAGGGCCAGAGCGTAATGGTCATCGGCCATCAGAAAGGCCGTGACCTCAAAGAGCGGACCTATCGTAATTTCGGCATGCCTCGGCCCGAGGGCTATCGCAAGGCCTTGCGACTGATGGAGCTTGCAGAAAAATTCAGGCTGCCTGTGATCACACTAATTGATACGCCGGGTGCTTATCCTGGCATCGGCGCAGAAGAGCGTGGACAGTCCGA
>JAGWWC010000022.1 GCA_018970545.1 Betaproteobacteria bacterium
CTGGGCATCATTGAAGCGCTCGGTGCGGGCTATATCGGAGACCTCACCGGCGGATTTTTGGGCAGCCACTATCAAGACATCTTTGCATTTGCAGTCTTGATTGTGGTGCTGATTTTCCGGCCCTCTGGCCTGCTCGGCGAGCGGGTCGCCGACCGGGCCTAACGTTCGGGAATTGGCCAATGCACTGGGGTAATGTGTCGATTCCGCTGACCCGTCGCAACGCCATTTGGGCGGCAATTGGGATTGGTGTTGCGCTTCTGATTCTGCCGTTTGTGGCGGGCCTTGCCGGCAATGCATGGATTCGCATTCTGGCCTTTGCCATGCTCTACATCATGCTGGCACTCGGCCTCAACATTGTGGTGGGCTATGCCGGCCTGCTGGATTTGGGCTATATCGCCTTCTATGCCGTCGGCGCCTATATGTATGGGCTGCTGGCTTCTCCGCATTTGTTTGAGCAATTCGAATGGGTTCGGCAGACCTTTCCCAATGGGCTGCACAACTCGATTTGGCTGGTCGTGCCACTCTCGGCCTCACTGGCCGCTTTTTTCGGTGTGCTGCTCGGAGCGCCAACCCTAAAACTGCGGGGCGACTATCTGGCCATTGTGACCCTGGGCTTCGGCGAGATCATCCGAATTTTTTTAAATAACCTCAACGCCCCCATTAACCTAACCAATGGGCCGCAGGGCTTAAGCAATATTGATCCGATAGAGATTGCCGGTGTGAGCCTCAGTAAGCCGCTCCAGCTACTCGGCCTGACCATCCCCTCTGTGCAGCTGTATTACTACTTGTTTCTTGTCTTGACCGTGATCGTGATCCTCATCACGGTACGGCTTCAAGATTCGCGAGTCGGCCGGGCCTGGATTGCGATAAGAGAAGATGAGATTGCGGCCAAGGCGATGGGCATCAATACCCGAAACGTCAAGCTTCTGGCCTTTGCGATGGGCGCATCTTTTGGTGGTGTGTCGGGCGCGATGTTCTCCGCCTTTCAGGGCTTTGTCTCACCAGAGAGTTTCATTTTGATGGAGAGCATCGTGATTGTGGCCATGGTCGTACTGGGCGGCATGGGCTATGTGCCCGGGGTCATTCTCGGTGCGGTGTTGCTCTATGCGATTCCGGAAGCGCTGCGCTATGTGGCCCGGCCAATCCAGGAGGCCATCTTCGGCACTGAACTTCTTGCGCCGGAGGCGCTGCGCATGCTGCTGTTTGGTTTGGCGATGGTGCTCATCATGCTGTATCGGCCAACTGGCCTGCTCTCTGCAAAGCGAACGCAATGAGCCAACCTGCGCTTTTAAAAGTGTCACAGGCCCGCAAAGTCTTCGGTGGGCTGGTCGCACTCGATAACGTCAGCTTATCGATTGAGGCGGGACAAATCTACGGGCTGATTGGCCCGAACGGCGCCGGCAAGACTACGTTTTTTAATGTCATCACGGGCCTGTATGCGCCAGATGGCGGCAGTTTTCAGATTGAGGGCAGGCCCTATCAGCCAACCGCAGTCCATCGCGTGGCCGAGGCCGGCATTGCACGAACCTTTCAAAACATTCGGCTCTTTCCCGATATGACTGCCTTGGAAAATGTCATGGTCGGCCGCCATCTTCGGACCCATGGATTGCATCAGGGCGTATTCGGAGCAATCCTTCGGACGCGCGCATTTCAGCAGGGTGAGGCCCGCATCCGTAGCCATGCGCGTGGGCTTTTGGACTATCTGGGAATCGGACGCTATGCCGATTCAATCGCCAAAACGTTATCTTACGGAGATCAGCGGCGGCTAGAAATCGCTCGGGCACTGGCGACTGAGCCACAGCTGCTTGCTTTGGATGAGCCGGCAGCCGGCATGAATGCCACTGAGAAGAACGCGCTGCGCGAGACACTCGAGAAGATTCGTGATGATGGAAAGACCATTCTGATCATTGAACATGATGTGAAGCTCGTCATGGGTCTCTGTGATCGGGTCACTGTTCTCGATTACGGCAAAGTCATTGCAGAGGGGAGTCCCGCTGAAGTGCAGCGGCATCCCGATGTGATTGAGGCATATCTGGGGAGCGGAGCGACGCATGGTTGACCATCGGCTGCCGGCCGCGCTTGAGCTGAGGAACCTGAAAGTCCGCTACGGCGGCATTCAGGCAGTCAAAGGCGTGAGTCTTGCCGTCCAGCCAGGCGAACTCGTCACGCTCATTGGCGCCAATGGCGCCGGTAAGACCACCACGCTGAAGGCCATCACCGGCCTTGTGCCTGCCGCCGAAGGCGAAGTACTTTTCAGAGGTGAAGACATTACTTCGGCTGCGGCACATACCCTTGCCGCACGCGGCCTGGTGATGGTGCCCGAGGGCCGTGGCGTGTTCACGCGGTTATCGATTCAAGAGAATCTTTTGATGGGGGCCTACTGTCTGGCCGATAGCCATCACAGTGCATCCACATTCAGCAATGCAGCGATTGCCGCCTTACTGGAGGAGCAGCTGGTGCTCTTTCCGCGCCTCAAGGAGCGGCTGCACCAGCTGGCAGGAACACTATCCGGCGGAGAGCAGCAGATGCTGGCCATGGCCCGGGCGCTCATGGCACAGCCGGCGGTACTGCTCTTGGATGAGCCGTCGATGGGACTCTCTCCCGTAATGGTTGAAAAAATATTCGAAGTGATTCGTGATGTATCCGCGCGGGGCGTGACGATCCTTCTGGTAGAGCAGAATGCGCGGCTTGCCTTACAGGCAGCCCACCGCGGTTATGTGATGGACTCGGGCATGATCACCACCAGCGCAGAGGCCAAGACATTGCTCGATGATCCCGCGGTGCGCGCGGCCTATCTCGGCGAATAACACTCCCCAGCCCATCGGCTTGGTGAACTCCAAAAAAAGGCCCGAAGGGGGGAGCCTTCGGGCTTCGCCTCCGAGGGGCCAGGACGGGGGACGACCGTCGCAAAAGGCCCAAGGGTGGAGGCAAGGGGCCGGTGAGGGAACCGTGCCCTAAACCGCTCTTCTTTGTGAGGAGCCGTATTTATAAAGTGTTACCGGCTGCTGCCTCCCGCTGCAGTTTTAATCGGACGGCTTGAACCGCCGCGAAGTTCTGGCCAATTTTTCGCCATCTGTTCTCCCCAGAGTGGCTTGTAGGCGCCTTGGTGGCAGGTCGCGCAATTAATTTTGGCGACATCACCCGTGGGCCCGAGCCGATTGGCAGGGAAGGTTTTGGTCAGCGGCTCGATGAATTCGTTATTCAGCTCACGCGCCATCCGAATGCCGTGCCATGCAACTGCGCGCTGCGGCGGACTCTCTTGCCAGTTCGAAAAGTTTCTTGAGTTGTGGCAGAAGGCGCAATTTACGCCCAAAGAGTCCGACATATGCATCATGAATCCGTAGGTTGCCTCAGTGGCCTGAGTCGAAGACCCGTTGCCGTTAATTCCCTGGGGCAATGCCGTCTGAGAAATCTGTCGAATCCGATTGTCTTTTAAGAGGTATGCGCTAAAAGGATCGTTGGGCAGCGAACTGTAGGCCACGCTCGGTGCGGGAGCATTCTGACCATTGCGCTGACCCAATAGGCCCTTGGCGAGCTTGGACTCATCAGGCTTAAACCAGATCTTCCCCGGCACGGGCTGACCACGGTGGCAGGTGTAGCAGGTCACGCCGGTTTCTGCGACGTGATTTTTCCAGGTGGCATTTAAGTGCAGGGTCATCTCGGTCATGCGTCGCGCAACGACCTTGGTGTAAAGCGAATCATCGGCAAAGTTATTCAGATTGTGGCAATAACCACAGCCCTGCTCCGGCGCGATCCACTGGGTGTAGCCCACCATGAGTCGATTAAATTCCCCGACACTGAGGTTACCGAGTACCTTCACATTTTTATAAACCGCTCCAGCCCGCGGGCCACTCTTGTCAGCCTCGGGCAATGCCGCCGGCGGTGTATTCAATGCCTGCTGATCCGCAAGTGTTCGTGGGTTGTACACCAGCTCCATGCCGGTGCCACGAAATCCCACCTGGACGGTGTCAATCGGAGGCCGCTCACAGCCCGACAGTGTCAGGCCAGCAATCGCCAGCAGCGCGAAAGCCTGCAGTCGTTTGAAGTTCATTATTTCGCTCCTTGCGTCACGCTGGGATCCACTGTCGGTGAGCCCCACATATCGGGATATGGCGGAACGAGGCCATGCTTGATTCCCCAGAGATACCAGTTATCAACGACAGTTCCGGTTAACAAGATACCGATGCCACCGGTCAGCGGGCAGAGCACGGCAAACCACCAGGCCCAACGGTGTACCGACTCCATCGTGGCGTTAAAACCCATCGTCCATCGCCAAAACAATGCGGCCCGCTCAGAAGCGGATCCGCGATCGACAATCTGCTCGACCTCACGATCACCGCCATAACGGGTCACCGCCAAAATCGTGGCGCCATGCATCGCGAAAAGCAGTGCAGAGCCGTAAAGAAATACGATCGACAGCATATGGAAGGGGTTATAGAAAAGATTTCCATACCGAATCGAGAAGGCCGCTGTCCAATCGAGGTGAGAGAAGATTCCGAATGGCACGCCCTCCGACCAGCTACCCATTAAGACCGGCCGGAAAAATCCCAGCACCAGATACAGCCAAATGGCCGCTGCAAACGCCCAGGCCACATGGGTGCCCAGATTCAATGCCCGTGCCCGCCGATAGACCCTTACCCACCACAAGAGGATCGATACCGTCAGAAAAAAACCGGCAATGTTCCACCAGCCGCCCTGCTTTAACGGCGCAAGCTTCAGTCCATATTCGGGCGGCGGGGGATCGAGCGATAGCCAGAAGAGCTGGCGTACAAATTGAATCGGGTCGTAGTTGACCTGAACGAGCATGTTCCAGCCCACAATCGTGAACGCAATCATGAAACAGATTGCTGAGGCCAATCCCACCCAGCCTAAATACAGGGGTCCGATCTGCGCATTGCCGAGCCGGCCAGCGAGATGCCAGAGGAATGGGTTCTTGGTGCGCTCGCGCATATCGCGAGGATCGATCGCCACGCCCGAGTGCGGATGCGTCACCGCCTGGACCTGTGTAAATAAATTTTGATAGTCAGCCATGTTGTTCTCCTACGCCGTGGCCTATGACCAAATCGGAAGGTTTAACCACCAGGTCCACCACTCTGGCCATCCACGGGTCCAGAAGGGTCCGCTGATCACGATACAAACCGCACTGAAAAAGACCGCGCCGAGCGCCAGGTAGAGGCCCAGGCGGTGAATGCCCAGCGTGCCGACCGAATAGCCAATCAGATCGCGAAAAAATGTGTCTTCATGTTCAGGGCAACGCACGGTGTTGCCCTTTTGGGGGTTGGAGGCTGCGAGAATCAGGCCGCCGTGCATCGCCAATGCAAGGCAGGTTGTAAAAAACAGCGTGATGGCCAGCATATGGGCCGGGTTGTAGTGAAAGTGCAGGTACTGATAGCCGACGTTTGAGACCCAATCGAGGTGGCTCAAAATGCCGTACGGAAAGCCGTGACCCCAGGCGCCCATCAGCACAGGACGAATCACCACCAGTGTGAAATAGCCGAAAATCGCGACCGAAAATGCGACTGGCACGTGATATCCCATGCCCAGCTTTCGACAGATTTCAACTTCGCGTAGGGCCCAAGAGCCGAAGGCTCCGAGTGCACAGACCGTAATCAGCTGCCAGAGTCCACCCTTTAAGAGCGGCGCAAACCCGAGGCCATAGCTTAGATCCGGCGGCGCAATATTAATTTGCCAGAGATTCCATGTCGGCCCTTGGGAGGCTCCCCATAGAATCAACACAGTGCCGAGTGTCGCAAAGAAAATGGTCGTCAGGCCGAAAAATCCGCAGTAAAACGGTCCCACCCAGAAGTCGAATAGATCACCGCCAACAAGGGTGCCGCCACGAACACGATACTTTCTCTCGAAACTGAGCATCGCCATTTAAATCTCTCCGTTCAAGGTGCAGGGAGTCCAACGATCAACATTGGCACCCCCTGCTTTGCTCCATAACACTTACTTCGGCGAGGAGACGCTGGCAGGCTTTGCTGCCTTGATCTCTGCCTGGCTTTTGCCATCGAGCCAGTTGAAACGCTCGGTCGACAGCAAAATGAAATGAATCATTGCTGCAAGACCGAACAAAAAAACCGCCTGAGCTACGAGGGCTCGGAGCGGGTCGAACAAGCGCCATACTCTCCACATGGTTCCATCTCCTATAGGTTGATCAGGTGAGTTGTGACATCAGGGTATAGACCGCTGACTTCACATCACCAACTAACGTTTTGCCACCTTCCGCCCCCGGAAACCAGGAACGCCACTGCAAAAACAGCATCTGCGCGACGAGGGCGATCGCCAGAAAGACGATGAAACTGACAGCAAAGATGCTGTAGTAGGCCATTGAGTTGGTTTTCACCGACTCGTGTAGGACTTCGTCTGTGATCTGATTCATAGCATTCCCTTAGAGGTCAGTGGACGGATTAATGGAACCAGGGGCGCCATGCCCACACAAGCGCGTGAGCGATGACGGCGGTCGCCGTGAACGCGAGGGTGCCTTGGATATAAAACTTGTGAAACTCCTGGGCTTCCTCGTCGGTGAGTCCCGAAAGACTCGATTTGCCATTACTCATAGGATCTCTCCTGTAAGTTGGCCTTTCGGCCGTTACCACGAAAACCCCCCGTGGCCGGAGATGGCGCAACAAACTGTTGCGGCATTGGGTGAACGAAACGCAAGGTGTAGTCGCATGTCATGCAGCGGCACCCTGGTTCGTTGCGTGTCGGGCACGACGGACGTGTTCGGTCGTGATCATGGATTCGCCAGCCTGCCGGGCAATCGCCTCGGCCTGATCGCGAAGCCGCTTGGCGGCAGAAATCTGAACCAGCACGGGCTCTGAGCGGACGAATTCCGCCAGCAAGAGCTGCGCCTCGGGAATCCATTCCACGGCCGGCGCGGGCGTCTCGGCCGCGCGGGCCAGGGTGGGATCGACCCGGTCCATTTCCGTACCCAACGGCAGGATGTGAAAAAGTGCGTCGAACAACGCGTTACAAAATTCTTGCAAAACATAGGTCGCGCCTGCATAGCCCATAAAGGGCGTGCCGGTATGGCGCCGGATGATGGCACCGGGAAATGACGCTGGGATATAGGAGGCCCGCGACCCATTCTCAGCCAGATACATCCGCTCGTTGTAACTGCCGAACATCACCAGCGGTGGCTTCTTGCTACACAAACTGCGCACGAGCTCGTTATCGGTTTTCTGTCCGGGCTTGCGGGCAACTGCAAAATTGCACGGCAGGCCCAGCTCTTCTTCCAAGTAATGACGTACGCCCCGGGCATAGGTGTCATTGGCCACAATTGCAAAACTGGCGGTGCCAAAAAAATCTTGAGTAACGGATCGCCACAGATCCCAGATCGGTTTGATGGTGGTGTGTTTCTGCTGCGCAATGAACGGCTCGGGATCTAAGCCAAGCAGCTCACCCAACGTTCTTAAAAATTTAGTCGTGCTGTGAAGGCCAATGGGCGCCTGCAGATAAGGCCGGTCCAAATCCTCGCACAGCAGCCGGCCGAATTCACGATACATGCAGATGTTGACATCGGCTTCGACCAGCCTAGAGACATCCGCGAGATGGCTGCCCAGCGGGAACACCAGATTCACTTCAGCCCCAATACCCTGGACCAGGCGACGAATCTCTGCCAAATCGCTGGGCATATTGAATGTGCCGTAGGCGGGGCCAATGATATTGACGCGGGGCTTTTCCCCCTCTTTGCGCGGGCGACGGGCGGGCACCTTGCGCATGCCGTACTCAGTCCACAGCCATCGCATTGCGCGATCGGCACACTGCCATTGATCCTCATCAATGGTCCGCGGCAGAAAACGCTTGATATTGGTGCCCTCAGGAGTCACGCCACCGCCGATCATTTCAGCAATTGATCCGGTCACCACCACTGCTGGCAGATCAGGATCCAGCGTTGCGTGGGCCCGCTTCATCGCGCCCTCGGTGCCCTCGCGGCCGAGCTGCTCCTCGGCAAGTCCCGTGACCACAATAGGCAGCTCGTGTGGCGGCAGCGCATCGGTGTAGTGCAGCACCGAAGTCACCGGCAGGTTTTCACAGCCCACCGGACCATCAATCACAACCTGCAGGCCTTTGACTGCAGTAAAGACATAGACCGCGCCCCAATAGCCGCCTGCACGATCGTGGTCAATGACATACATCAGCCCATCTCCTCGGATTTGCGTGCTTTTTGTAGCTTGGCCAGTTGACGGCGTGTCAGCTCGCGAAACTCGGGGTGGGCCTTGGGGACCTCCTCCCAAACACCCGCGTTATCTCCATCGCCCACCGACTCAAAAAACTCGTGCATCTGATCAAAGCGAGATTTATTGCCAATGGCTGCATTGATGACCTGGGCCAATGAGCCCGCACCCGCAGGGCCCATCAGCGGCCGGGCCGAAATCAAATTGGTGAAATACAAGGCGGGAATGCTGGCCTGCTTTGCGGCCTGGACTACCGGCGTGGTACCGATTGCGAGATCGGGATTGAATTCATGCAGTGCCTCGAGGTCTTGCTCAAGTGATGCGCGGTACTGGACCCGCACACCTTTGGATTCCAGCCATTGTCGATCGGCATCGCTCCAGATGGTGCGTGGACAGGCCGTGCCGACATAGCGGACATCGGCACCGGATTCAATCAGCAGGCGCGCGACCAAAAGCTCGGAGCCCTCATAGCCGCTTAATGTGATGCGGCCTTTTACCGGCGAGGCGGACAAGGCCTGTTGAATCGCGGGCAGCACTGCATTTTTTGCGGCATCAATCGCAGACTGCGCAATATTCGTAGCGCAACCAATGGACTGCAGCCAGGCCTCGGTGCCGTGAACACCCACAGGCGCTGAGCCCACAATCGGACGGCCGGCGGCCTCGAATTCACGAATGCTTGCCGTGTAAAACGGATGAATAGCGGCCACGGCGGCGCCATCGAGTGCGGTGTAAAGCTCTCGCCATTCGCGAGTGGGCACCACAGGGCCGGCAGCCAGGCCCATGGGGGCCAGCATCATGCCAATACCAACTGGATCGGCGGGGAACATCTCACCCAGCAAGGTGATGGTGGGCCGATCCGCAACACGGGTCTTCGGCGCGGGCACAGGGCCTGCCATCACCTCCTCGCGGGCAAATCGCAGCATGGCGCCGGCCAGCACATCTTTTGCTTCGGCGTGGGTCGGCACGCCGAATCCTGGAACATCGATGCCGATGACTCGCACACCGTTAATTTCTTTGGGCAGCAGCTGCAGTGGCACGCCGCTGGCCGTGGGAACGCAGAGGTTAATAATGACGATTGCATCAAATTTTTCTGGATTGGCCTGGGCATGGACCGCATCCCGAATATCTTCAAAAAGCTTTCCAGTGACCAGTGTCTCGGAATTAAAGGGCACATAGCCCACGCTTCGGCGGGCGCCATAAAAGTGTGACGTGAAGGTCAGGCCATAGACACAGCAGGCCGAGCCCGAAAGAATGGTGGCGGTGCGACGCATGCGCAGTCCGACACGTAACGAGCCGAACGCGGGGCACATGCTCTGCGGCTGATCATGCGGGCCTTTTGGATAATCGGTTGCATAACGATCTAGCGTCTCGCTTTTTCCGGCCTGCCGGGCTGCGACCGCCATCTCCTGAGGAGCGCCACAGCCGCCAACTGCAGCCGATGCAGTGGATTGCGATGACACCACCTTGATGGGAATATCGATCGGCTTATTCATGATCGGCTCAGACGGTCTCGTAGACAACTTCAAGACTCTGGCGAACCGGCACATCAGCGCCCATCATGTCCGCCAGGCTGGCAGGCTGCAGCACGACATTGCGGCCAACCGTGTCCGATGCAAAAAGCCCGAGGAGTTCATCCTGACTGAGCGGCGCCGGCCGCACGGGTGGAGCCTCGGCAACGTTGTTGCCCAGCGTTTCGAATAAGGGGCCCCATGTGCCACCCGGTTTGCCCACAATTTCGTAGCTGGCACTTTTGCGCCGAATGTCTTCATGGGCAGGGATCGCAGCCAATACCGGAATGCCAACCTTCTGCGCGAATGCGGCCGCCTCGCCCGTACCGTCATCTTTGTTGATGACCATACCCGCAACACCGACATTGCCGCCAAGCTTTCGAAAATACTCGACAGCGGAGCAAACATTATTCGCAACGTAGAGCGACTGAAGGTCGTTGCTGCCCACAACAATCACCTTCTGGCACATATCGCGGGCGATTGGCAGTCCGAATCCACCACAGACCACATCACCCAAGAAATCCAGCAGCACGTAGTCAAAACCCCAGTCATGAAAACCGAGTTTTTCTAGAGTCTCGAAGCCGTGAATAATTCCTCTTCCGCCGCAGCCACGGCCAACTTCCGGGCCGCCGAGCTCCATAGCGAATACACCATCGCGCTTAAAGCAGACATCGCCGATGGCAACTTCCTCGCCAGCGAGTTTCTTTTTCGAGGATGTCTCAATGATGGTCGGTGTGGCCTTACCACCAAACAGCAGGGACGTCGTATCGCTTTTGGGGTCACAGCCGATCAGCAGCACCTTCTTGCCTTGCTGGGCCATCATGTAAGACAGGTTAGCAAGCGTAAAACTCTTACCGATGCCTCCCTTGCCATAGATCGCGATGATCTGGGTTTCTTTTGTTGTGCTCATGTAAGCGCGCTCCAGTCGAGAACCATCTTGAGACAATCGGGATCGGTAAAGGCGGTGCGATAGGCTGCTTCCGCGTCCGGGGGGGGTCGGCGGTGTGTAATCAATCCGGCAAGCGATAAGGCTCCGGATTGCGCAAGCGATCTCACCGCATCGAGATCTTGCGGCTGCCACTGGGCAGCAATGCGAATGCGCGCCTCGCGCATAAAGGCGGGCGGAAAGGCAAACGAGAGTGGGTCTTCGTAAAAACCAGCAAGCGCAATCTCACCGCCTGCTGCAAGACGTGACACCAAGGCATCTAAAATCTTTGGGTCGCCACTGACATCGCAAATGCGTGCGTAGTTGCGGCGATCATCCTCCGCCGGATCCATCACGGTATAGCCCCGGGCGCCTGTGCGTCGGACAGCATTCGTCTCCCAGACCACTGGCCTTCGGCCTGCTGCCACCGCCAAGCGTGCAATGAGTCGGCCCAGCACACCATGGCCCACGATGAGATCGGGCTGCTGTTCCGGCTCACCCTGATAGACGTGATAGGCCGTCGCCGCCAAAGCCAGCAGCACGCCGCGCTCGCCCAACGATTCATCGATGGATAACGCACGATCCGAGGCGACGATCACACGCGAGGCGGCGCCGCCGAAAAGACCGCGAATATCACCGAAACATTTCGCACCCGGAACGAAAACAAAATCGCCCTCGTGATGCTTCGCCTTCGGCATTGCATGCACCACTCTTCCGACGGACTCATAGCCCGGTATCAAGGGGTAGCCCATTCCAGGAAACATCGGCATGCGGCCCGACCACAAGAGTTTTTCAGTGCCCGTACTGATGCCACTAAAAAGGATGTCCACGACAACGTCACCCTCGGCGGGCGGGGAGAGCGCAACCGGACTGAGTGCCAAGTCCATGGGCTGTCGAAGCACGATCGCCTGTGACTGCTTGGCGAAATCGGGGCGGACCATTGTCAAATTTTCCTTACGTTTTTATGTGTCAATTTTAATTGACAACCTGATCGTATGCTTCCTGCTGTCAAAGTCAATACCCCGTCCCTCGCGCGGCCCGCCGATAGGCCTGCGACCCTGCAAGACTGCAGGCTGGGACTCACTTTGATGCGTCACTGTTTTTTCGCGACGATCAGGCCGACCTGAAGCGGCAATCGGGTGGCCCGAAGCCGTGGATCACGAAATCCAGCCTCAGAGATGAGCTGCATCAGCCGCTGGGCGCTTCTGGATCTTCCTTTGCCCATTGCCAATAGGTAGAAACCGAAGTAAGCACTTCCCATAGATTCCGCTCCGGGGGTATCTGACATGGGTTCAGCCACCAGCAGGGTGCCCCGGGGAGGCAAGGCCCGATAGGCCGCCTGAAGAATCGCCAGGGCCCGATGGTCATCATGGTCGTAGAGGACCCGAAGCACGGTAATGAGATCTGCCCCACTCGGCAGCGGAGTCTCAAAAAAACTTCCACCATGGGCCTGGGCCCGCTCAGTAAGGCCGGCTGCCTTGAAATTTTTTTCGGCAAGGCCTGCAACCGCCGGCAAATCAAACAGCATCAGTTGCAGGTGCGGGAATGCGCGGGCTGCCGCCAATAAAAAAGTGCCTTGGCCGCCCCCCAGATCCAGCAAACATCGATGGCTGCGAAATGCATAAGCATTGAGCACCTCTTGTGCAATCAGAGGCTGTGATGCGCTCATCAGCTCCGAGTACTCTTTCACGCGCGCTTCCGGCAACAGTGTGGGTGAGGCAGACTGTTCGTCGGCGTATGGCCAGTACTGCGCAAGATGCGGATCTGTCTCTCCTCTGAGCAAGGCAACCGGATCTCGCAGGTCCGCATACAGCGTCGCATGGTGTTCAATTAGTGCAGTCACAGCGGTGTTGCTCACCAAGACTGCACCCTGCATGCCCAGGCCCCAGCGTTGATCAGAACGCGACTCAACAAGCTGAAGTGATGCGGCGGCACGCATCAAGCGATCTGTGGCATCTGTGCTTAAGCGAAGCCGGTTCGCAAGGTCGTCGAGGCCCAGAGGGCCCTTGGCCAACAACGCAAATAGATCGAGCCGGACACACGCAAACAATACCTGCGAATAAACAAATCCTGCGACTAGATCAAATAAGGACTTTGCCTGCCGGCGCGCAATCCAGCGGGTGAGGGGAAAGCGAATCGCAAAACGATGAAAAGCCTCGCTGGCGAGGAGTCGATCTCGCAGGTCCAGCCATGCTCGAATCAACTAGACCCGCTCCAGAATCTCTCGCGGCACCAAACGCTCGGACTCGGCCAGCACCAAGGCCCGCAGACTGGGTGCGCCGGGACAAGAAGGAATCGCACGAATAGCTTTTCCGACCAACAGATCAAAATTCTGAATGGCGCCCATCAGGCCCAGCTCTCGCGCAGCACTCTGCCGATCATGCGCAACATCCTGGCCAGTGGGCTTGCCCATAGACTGGGGATCACCAATCACATCACGAATATCGTCTGCAACTTGATAGGCCTCACCGAGCCACTCGCCCAGCGGCCGCCAGGATTCGGCATGTCCGCCCGCAGTCATCGCACCACACGCAGTGGCAGCGGCGAATAAGGCGCCAGTCTTGGCGCGCTGATAGTCGCGCAAGTTCGCTTTCGGCTCACACTCCCAGGCCTGGCCCGCCACGATGCCCTCTGGTGCACCAGTGGCCTGCGCAATTAATCCGATCGTTGCAGCGATGCGCTGTGGATGGCGAGCTTTGACGCTGGCCAACACTTGAAATGCCAGCACAATTAATCCGTCTCCGGTCAGCACCGCGAGCCGCTCACCAAAAGCTTTATGCACCGAAGGCTGACCGCGGCGTGTCGCAGCATCATCAAAACAAGGCAGATCATCGTGAACCAGTGATGCGCAATGCAAAAGCTCGAGCGCAACCGCTGCCGCCATCGAGAGCTCGGGGTCATCATGGCCGCATGCCGATGCAACCGCTAAGACCAGGTGCGGTCGAATCCGCGCCCCGCCGGGAAAGACCGCATGATGGGTCGCCTTTGCCAGAAGCGCGGGCCCATGCGGTGATTCGGAGAGCGCGACAGCAGAGCCCAGGGCCTGCTCAAGTGCCTGCTTAACGGAGTGGGCCGATGCCATGGAATCTCCCTAAACTGGTTGGGTGGAGCCCTTCAGGCAAGAACCGGCCTGAACATCCACAGGTTGTCTAGGTATATTGTCATTTATGACTGTCAACTGCAATAGACACGTGGGCGGCGACGCCGAGGCCGCCCAACGGCTGCTGCCCACCGACTGGCCGCACCGCAAGGCAAGCCGGCTGGTCGCCCTGGACAGCCTGAGCTGGCACCTGCAGTTTCACCCGGCTAAGAAAACCGGGGGTCCGCTGCTACTGCTGCTCCACGGGACCGGCTCATCAGCCCATTCCTGGTCTGAGTTAATCGATCCGCTGACGGAGTTTGCCGATGTGCTTGCCGTTGATCTGCCCGGCCACGGCTTTACCCGCGGTGCGCAGGCCCGCATGATGCGCCTGCCTGCGATGGCCGAAGTGCTGCAGCAGCTGCTGGCCCACCTGCAGTGCACTGGTCGACTTGTTGTCGTGGGCCACTCGGCAGGTGCGCCGCTTGCCATCGAGTGGGCGCTCCGGTTTGCAAAACAGATGCCAGGGCTTACGCCGATTCGAATTGTTGGGCTAAACCCATCATTGGTGCCCCCACCACTGCTCTACACCACCATGCTCGGACCCGTGGTCGCCCCAATTGCGACGTCGTCACCGATGACTGGAATGCTTGCGTTTCTTGCGGCCAATACTGGCATGGTGGATCAGCTGCTGGATTCGACGGGATCCAAGATTCCCGAATCCCATCGGCGGCATTACCGATATCTTTTTACGCAGCCCAATCATGTTCAAGGCGCGATGGAGTTTATGGCGGGCGCCGATCTGCCCGGCCTTTTAACAAAATCACATGCACTCTCCCTGCCCACCAGTTTTCTTCTTGGTGCACAAGATGCCTGGGTAAAAGAATTGCCACTAAAAAACGTGATTCGGTCATCGTTTCCTACCGCGGACGTCACCACGTGGACGGGCGGCCATCTCTTGCATGAAGAGCGGCCTGCCGAGGTCGCACGGTTTATTCAGACAATTGTCTTAACGGCCTGAGACAACGCCGCAGCTCCAGCATGCGGCAGCGGAAGATAACGGGCCCGCATCTGTTCAGATAATTCTTGGGCCGCCGCTGATGGCTGCGGCGAGGTATCAATCACCATCGCGGAAACGCCCGCAACCAAAAACTGCTGTGCGGCAAGTGCAACGTCCTGGCGAGCCTGCTCGCGGCCCGGCTGACCATCCAGACTGATATTGGCCTTGCCATCGGTGAGCATCACCACCACCGGAGTTCCGCCCCTGCGCCTCACACTCTCCGCAAGCAGTTGGCTGATCTGCAGGGCTTTTGCGAGCGGCGTGCCTCCTCCTCCTGGTAGTCCTGAAAGGCTGCGCTTGGCTCGCACCAGCGAGCGTGTCGGCGGCAGAATAATTTCAGCCTGCTGATGTCGAAAAGCAATTACCGCGACCTGATCACGGCGGACATAACAATCCGCCAGCAATAACTCAACAGCGCCCTTGGCCTCGGCAAGCCGATGCAGTGCAGACGAGCCGGATGCATCCACTACAAAAATTGTGGTCGTCTCGGAGCGTTCTTTGAATCGCTTGATACGAAAATCCTCTGCACGAATCTGAAGTGCAGCCGATCCAGCCGTTCGGCCAGATGATCTCGCTGGCATCTGGCCACGACGGCGCAGCCGTTGCCAGGGCGCAGCCGCGCGCAGCGTGTCAATCAGACTGAGCCGCGCACCCGAACGCGGCAGGCCAGGATGAGAACCGATGGGACGGCCGCGCAGTCCACTTTTTTTCAGGGCACCCGATTTTCCCGAACCGCCTCGGCCCAGACGATTCGGATCTAGTAAGAGTTGCGCCAAAAGGCCGGCAGGAATCGCGGCCTTGGCCGCCCGCAGCACCACTTCATCTAAAGCCTGCAGCTGCTGCGGGTCCTCTGGCGCCTGCGCCTGCTCCGTCTCCGAGTCCGACTGCGGGAGCTCAGCCGGCGGGGACTCTTGTGCAGACGCCGACTCCTCCGGGGCTGGCAGCCGGGTTGCGCGCGGAGCGAGCACCAGCCGCGCCGCGAAGGCCGCGTCCTCGTGGCCAATCTGACTGGCCGAACGCCAGCTGCACGCGACGGCTGCAACACGATGTGCAAATATCACTGCGCGAAACGAATCAATGCCGAGGGCCAGCGCAGTCGTGCAGAGGGCGGCGGCCAGCGAATCGTTGAACTCTGGCAGTGCAGACCGATCACATGCTGCATTCGGCGGGCTCATATCGCCATCCTGCGACTCTTGAAATAAATGAATGGCGTCCTCTAAGTCAGATAGCGGCACTGCGCGCAGATCAACATGAAAGGCGAGGCGATCCAACAGCGATGCGGGTGCGGACTCATCCTCTTCAACCCGTTCATCGAGGAGCACAAGTCCAAAGGCTGTGGGCGTTGTTGCCGAGAGCCCCTCGCGTGCGAGCACGATCTCACCACGATCCATCGCAAGCGCGATGCGTGCGGCAAGCGCAGGGCCCATGCGCTCTGCCATAGCTACCCATAAAACACCGCCATTGACCTCGGCGAGCAAGCCCTGCGACAGCACCGGACGGCCTGACTGCAAGGTCGCCACGAGATCGAGCCCGCCGAGCAGCCGCTCGTCTTGAATCGACAATGGCAGCTTGCGAGATGGCTGATCCGCCCGCAGGCGCGATTGAATAAATTCAATCAAGCGCGTTCGAACCGAGCCCGCGTGGGCCTGCACACAAATACCACCCAGCCCAATCGGATCCTGCGCAAAACAAGCCGCGGCCAGCACCGCATCGGCGGCGGTGTTAGCCGTTAAAGAGTTCATCAACGGCCCGCTGTACTCTCACACCAGATGCCGTGTCATCGAGGGGATTTCGGCGCAGCCGATGACGCAGTGCCATTGGCGCGACCCGACGCAGATGGCCTGACGAGACCGTCTTCGCGGTTTCCAATGCTGCCAATGCCCGCGCGGCACGCATCAGTGTGAGCTCCCCGCGTAGACCATCCGTGCCCAGCTTCATGCACAGTGAAGATGCTTGCCGCAGAATCTCATCGGCGACTTTTACCGATGCGAGCTGTTCACGACCATGGCTGATCTTGCGGCGAATTTTGCTGTCTTCTTTTTTCCAGAGCTCAGTAAAGGCCTGCGGATCCCGCTCAAATGCATCACGACGTTTGACAACCTCAATGCGATCCGCGAGATCATCGGGCGTTCGGACATCCACCGAGAGTCCAAATCGATCCAATAGCTGAGGACGAAGCTCGCCTTCTTCAGGGTTACCACTGCCGACCAGCACAAAACGTGCGGGATGCTGAACGCTCAAGCCCTCGCGTTCGACCACGTTCTCGCCGCTGGCGGCAACATCAATCAGCAGATCGACAATGTGATCTTCCAGTAGATTCACCTCGTCGATGTAAAGAAAGCCGCGATTGGCGCGCGCCAGCAGTCCAGGCTCAAATACCTTCACCCCATCGGCAAGCGCACGCTCGAGATTGAGCGCTCCCACCACACGGTCCTCCGTAACACCGAGTGGCAGATCGACCACTGGCACCGGCAGCTGATGGATCTTCACGCGTGCGTTGCCAGCCTTTCGTTCGGCGCAAAACTCGCAATGGGCCTGACGCGACTCGGGGTCGCAGGCATACGGACAACCCACGATCGCCTTCATTTTCGGAAGAATCGCGGCCAAGGCCCGCACTGCAGTGGACTTTCCTGTGCCCCGGTCACCAAAGACCAACACACCGCCTATCGTCGGGTCAATGGTGGTCACCAGCATCGCCAGCTTCATTTCTTCCTGGCCAACGATTGCGGAAAATGGAAATGCAACTGCCATGACGGCTAGTTTACCGCCGCCATCGACTTCGAATGTCTAGGGCATGAAAAAATCCGGCCACCAAGAGCAACAGCATGATCAGCAGACTGCCCGCTCCCGAAAGTGCTGCGCGCAACGCTCCCATGAGCGCCAGGCCAGAGCAGAGATTGAGCCGAATCTCTTGCGGCGGGACCCCCCGGCCAAAACGGCGATACCACCAGGCCAGGCCCAACAGTTCAAGCGCGGTCAGCAGCATGACTGCGTCGACCAAGAGCACCAGGCCACCCATCAGCGCAATGCCCCACGCGCAAGAATCGGCCAAATGGCCTCGACGCGGCCCTCGTGCACCACGATCAATTCATCGTACAAATTCACGGTGGGGTCGCAGTGGCCAGGGATCAAACGAATCTTCTGGCCCAGCCACATTTTTTCGGCTTTTGGTCCGCGCTGTAAAACGCCATGCTCATCCGAGGCTTTATAAAAGTGCACATCAGCGAGATCCGCCACCAGTGGCAAGCCAGAATCCACACTGGAGGCTTTCAGGCCCGCATCCACTACCGCGTGATCAGGATCCCGCAGGCTCATGACCGACGTCAGGACAAATAAACTCTGCTCAAAGATTGGCATGCCGCTGTCGTGCCAATCATTGCGACTGTAATCCGCATCCATAAAAATATAAGAACCGGGCTGGATCTCGGTGTAGACCGCGCTGCACGCCTCGAGCATGAAGCTGCCAGTGCCTGCGCCCGTAATGTGGCGGCAGACGATGCCATGCCTGCCCAACAAATCGCGTGTGTCGCGGGTCAGCGAGATGGCTTGATCAATGGCGCGACGCCGCTCTGAAAGTGTACGCAGATGCTGGGCCGAGCCGTGATACGACTGAAGGCCCAAAAACCGCAAACCCGGCATCTGGCCGATCGCTTGTGCAAGTGCCAGGGCGGGCCCGCCTGGCGAGATGCCGCAGCGCTGGGCGCCCACCTCCAGCTCGATCAACACCCCCAGCGGAATTCCAGCAGCAACCGCTGCTGTATTCAGCGCCTGGGCATTCTCAATGTGATCCACACAGACCGCAAGATCTGCCCGCTGGGCCATCGCCATTAGGCGGGCGATTTTCTTTTCGCCAACGACCTCATTGGAAATCAAGATGTTTTGAATGCCGGCCTCGACAAAGGCCTGTGCCTCAGAGGCCTTCTGACAGCAGATGCCCACAGCGCCTGCCGCGATCTGGCGCCGGGCAATCTCTGGGCACTTGTGGCTTTTGGCATGCGGACGGACCGCAATCGGCAGGCCGTTGATCGACGCCATGAGGGCAGCACCATTTCGCTCAAACGCAGACCGATCCAGGATCAGGGCCGGGGTGTCGATATTGGCGAGCGCATCGCCGATCTGGGCGGCACTATGCATCGATGAATGCCTAGGGCGCTTTCTGGCGCGCAGCAGCGAGCACCTCTTGCACATGGCCCGGCACTTTCACATTGCGCCAAACTCGGCGCACGGCGCCCTTCGCATCGACCAGAAAAGTAGTGCGCTCGATACCGATAAATTTTCTGCCATAGAGATTTTTTTCTTTCAAAACCCCGAACGCTTGACAGACCGATTCCTGCTGATCGGAGACCAGGGTGATTGATAGGTCATGCTTGGCGATAAATTTCTCATGCGAGGCCAGGCTGTCGCGGGAAACGCCTATGACCTGTGTATCGGCGGCAAGAAAATTCCGATGCTGGGCCGAGAAATCCTTGGCTTCCACGGTGCAACCGGGCGTATCGTCTTTGGGATAAAAAAAGATCACCCATTGATGGCCGAGAAAATTACTCAGCCGCGCCACGCCACGAGTGGTGCTCAGTTCGAGCTGGAGGACTGCACCTGTAAGCGGTCCGAGTTCAACGTGCTGAGTCATGAGCGGCCCTCTGATCAATGGGAATTGGATTGAGTTTCAGCGGCATCGCCATAGGCAACGCGCACCACGGTAATTTCTCTTGGGCCGGATGGGCTCCGCACAGTCACGGTCTCCCCCTCGCGGGCCTTGATCAGCGCTCGGGCCATGGGGGAGACCCAGCTGATGCTCTGGGCCGCCAGATGGGTTTCGTCGACCCCCACGATTCGGACCGTCTGCCGATCGCCGTGTTCATCTTCAATCGTTACTTGTGCGCCAAAGAAAATCTGATCATTGCCGGCTTGCGCAGCCGGGTCAACGACCTGGGCGATCGCGAGCCGCTTCGAGAGAAATCGCAGACGGCGATCGATTTCACGCAGTCGGCGCTTGCCGTAGATATAGTCTCCATTTTCTGAACGATCCCCGTTGGAGGCCGCCCACGATACGATCTCAACTGTTTTTGGGCGCTCCACTTTCAGCAGCTGATGAAGCTCTGCGGTTAGCGCCGCATAGCCCACTGGGGTAAGGTAATTCGGTGTGCCTGAGGGCAGCGCGGCGTCCGGGGTGTCGGGCTCCTCTTGCGGATCATCATCACGCTCTTTCGTGAAGGCTTTGCTCATAGAATCTCACTGTATCAAAGGAAACCCCGTCGCATGGCGACTGAAACATTGCCGCTTTTTCCGCTGTCTCAGCCCGTCTTTCCTGAGGGCCTACTGCGGCTCACCATCTTTGAAGTCCGCTATCTGCATTTGATACGACGCTGCCAGCAGGAGGGCATTGCATTCGGCATTGTGCCGCTGGCCGACGGGCACGAAGTCCAAAAAGCAGGCGCGCAAGAGCGCCTGCATGACATCGGCTGCCTGGTGCAATTGCTCAGCGTGCAAGCCCTGCAGCCCGCCGTGTTGGCAGTCGCCTGTGTGGGCACGACGCGCTTTCGTTTGGGCGAGCGTGCGCGCGGCGCCTATGGGCTCTGGAGTGGGGAAATCATCCCCTGCCCTGCCCCGGCCCGCCTGCCGATTCCGGCTGAACTTCAGCCGCTTGCCGATCAACTCGGGGAATGGATCGCCGCCGCACAACGGCAAGGCCAAGAGGCCGACATTCCGATGCGTCCGCCCTATCGCCTCGATGAATGTGGCTGGGTCGCTGACCGATGGGCAGAGCTACTGCCGCTTCCCGCCTCTGAAAAAGCAATGCTGCTGGCCCAAGACGATGAAGTGCAACGGCTACAACAGATCGCAGGCTGGCTGTCCGCTGCGCAGACTTAATGAGGCGGCCGAAGGATCGAGACCGCTGCCGGCCGGGTGAGCTCGAAGCCCAGCCACCCTGCGGACTCCCAACGCAGGTTCACCAGCGTACAGGGCGAGAGTTCTTCGGCATCTGCTGACAGCAAGATGGCGAGCTCCGAGAGCTCTGGGTTGTGGCCGACGATCAGCAGCCGCTCCACAGAGTCGTCGACTCTGGCGATGATGCGCAACAGCCGGTCCACACTGGAGGTATACAGCGCCTTCTCCAATTCGAGCACCGGCTGCTGAAGGCCCATGGCCTGCAACAGCAGACTCGCCGTGCGGCTCGTCCGAACTGCTGGACTGCAAATAATTTGGTCAAAACCGCTTTGGGTATCTCGAAGCCGCGCGCCCAGACGCATCGCGTCGCGCTCGCCCGAGGGCTCAAGCGGCCGATCAAAATCCACAAACCGAGGATCCCGCACCGCCGTCGCGTGGCGCAGCAACGACAGGACCTTCATCGGACCACAGCCCGATCCATTAGTGTTGAAGCGATTTGATCCAGGCGTCCGTGCGACTGCCAAGACGATCCATGAGTTTGAGCGTCGCGGGCGAAGGCCGAACGATTCTTCGTCGGCTGTCTTCGGGATCGACGGTGACCTCAATCATGCGTTGATCCATCAGTTTCGAGACTGATTTATAGATCGTGGCAGGAGAGGCGACGTTGGCGTGAAGCACAAGGCTTTGCATGTAAAGAGGGGCTGCGGTGCGGCTATTTTGAACGACCACCCAATCGAGAAGTCGAAGCGAGATGTCATCGAGTCGAGAAAATTCAGAGCCGTGAATGGTCTCTTCAAGGAAGCGCCTCACCTCAAGCCAGGAGTTGGTTTTCATTGTTTTAATGGTCGAATTCAGGCAGCCGAAAGTTTATCAACTGATCACAAAATTTCGCCCCCCCCCCAATGCGAAAGACCATAACGCTAGACGGGTTAAAGGCCTTCGGGGCCCCGCCCCGCGAGGAAAAGGACCGGCCCGCCGCCTCGGGCGATAATCGCGGCACTACAAAAAGATCACCATCCGGCCGCTAGAGGAGAAAACCGAATGAGCCAAGATCCCACCATTATTTACACCCTCACCGATGAGGCGCCGATGCTGGCCACGCACGCCTTTTTGCCGGTGATTCGGGCGTTCACCAAGCCTGCCAAGGTCCAGATCGAGGCCGCCGACATCTCCCTGGCCGCCCGCATCCTGGGCAGCTTCCCGGAGCGCCTCTCGGAAGCACAGCGCATGCCCGATACGCTGTCGGAGCTTGGCAAAAAAACACTGCAGTCGGATGCCAATATCATCAAGCTGCCCAACATCAGTGCCACCGTCGCGCAGCTCACCGCGGCGATCAAAGAGCTGCAGTCCAAGGGCTACAAAATCCCGGATTACCCCAGCGATCCAAAAACGGATGAGGAAAAAGCCATCCGAGAGCGCTACGCCAAGTGCATTGGCTCCTCGGTCAACCCCGTGCTGCGCGAGGGAAACTCTGACCGCCGCGCACCGCGTGCCGTCAAGGAGTACGCGCGCAAGAATCCCCATGCCATGGCCGAATGGATGCAGGCCTCGCGGACCCATGTCTCCCATATGCACCATGGGGATTTCTATCACGGCGAAAAATCCATGACCCTGGATCGTGCTCGCACCGTCAAGATGGAATTGATCACCAAAAGCGGCAAGACCATGGTGCTCAAGCCAAAGGTCGCGCTTCAGGCTGGCGAGATCATTGACTCAATGTTTATGAGTCGCAAGGCCCTCTGCGAGTTTTATGAGCGCGAGATCGAGGACGCCCGCAAATCCGGCGTGATGTTCTCTCTGCATGTGAAGGCCACCATGATGAAGGTCTCGCATCCGATTGTCTTTGGCCACTGCGTCAAGATTTTTTACAAAGAGGCCTTTGAAAAACACGCCAAAGTCTTGAAAGAACTCGGCGTGAACGTCAATAACGGCATGGTCGATCTCTACAACAAAATCGCGTCCCTGCCTGAGCGTGAGCGCGAGGAAATTATGCGCGATCTTCATGCCTGCCACGAACATCGGCCCGAGCTCGCAATGGTCGATTCTGCGAAAGGCATCACGAACTTTCACTCTCCCAACGACGTGATTGTGGATGCCTCCATGCCCGCCATGATCCGTAACGGCGGCAAGATGTATGGCGCCGATGGGCGACTCAAGGAAGTGAAGGCGGTCATGCCGGAAAGCACTTTTGCCCGGATCTATCAAGAGATGATCAACTTCTGCAAATGGCATGGAGCGTTCGATCCAAAAACTATGGGCACGGTGCCCAACGTAGGGCTCATGGCCCAGCAGGCTGAAGAATACGGATCGCACGACAAGACCTTTGAGATCGCTGAAGACGGCAC
>JAGWWC010000023.1 GCA_018970545.1 Betaproteobacteria bacterium
GAGCGTCGCGCGGGAACGGTCGGCTTTCCCCTGCCAGGGGTTGGACTACGCTTGGTGGATGATCGCGGCCGCACCGTGCGACGGCGCAGGCAGGGCCTGTCGGAAATCGGCGCTGTCCAGGTCTGCGGTCCGAATGTGTTTTCGGGTTACTGGAGGATGCCCGAGAAGACCCGAGAGGAATTCACACAAGACCGCTGGTTTCGGACAGGCGATATGGGCCAGTGGGATGCCGATGGCTATCTGCATCTGATCGGCCGAAGCAAAGACCTGATCATCACCGGCGGCTACAACGTTTACCCGAAAGAAATTGAAATGCTGATTGATGAGATGGCCGGTGTGGACGAGTCTGCGGTGATTGGCATTCCGCATCCCGATTTTGGTGAAGCGGTAACGGCCGTCGTAGTGGCCAAGCCCGGCGCATCTTTAAATCCACAATCGATGATCGCTGAAATTAAGGCCCGTATTGCCAACTTCAAGGTACCCAAAGCCATTCACATCGTGCAGACACTGCCCCGCAATGCGATGGGCAAGGTTCAGAAAAACATGTTGCGTGAGCAGTTTAGCTAGTGGATCCCGCCCATACGGTGGCGGGCGGGCTGCTTAGGGCAGCCGCTCGACGATGGCTTCGAGTTTTTCTGAGGCCATCTGCAGCCGCTCACCCATGGCCCGATGCTCAGCATTTAGCTGAGCATTTTGATTGCGCAGTTGCGTGTTTTCTTGGCGCAGCTGATTTACTACCGAAATCAGGGCATCGGTCTTATCCGCCAGGGCCGTTAATTCATTGAGCATGGCGCCAATGTTACCAAGCGGATCGAAGGTGGAATAATCCCGACCATGAAATTTCTTCACTTATTGGCTTGGCTGCTGATTTCGGCAGCGCCTGTGGCGCAGGCACAGGGACTGCTGCAAAAGGCCCAGCAGGGGGCCGACGCTGCTGCTCCTGCCGAGGGCATGACACGGGTTGGCCAGTTACAGGCCGGGCTCGTCGCCGAGCGCAAGGCGGTGACGGCCGGACAGAGCCTCTGGGTCGGTTTGCGTCTGGTTCACGATGAGCACTGGCATACCTACTGGAAAAATCCAGGAGATTCAGGGCTGCCCACGCGGATTGATTGGCGTTTGCCTGCGGGCTGGAAGGCGGGCGCGATTCAGTGGCCCACGCCAAAACGCTTGCCGGTTGGCCCGCTGGCGAATTTTGGCTACGAGGGCGATCTACTGCTCGCCGTCGAGTTAATTGCGCCCTCGTCGATTGCAGCCCGCGAGGTGGTGCTGCAGGCTCAGGCCAGCTGGCTGGTCTGCAAGGATGTCTGCATCCCCGGTGAGGCCGCCTTAGCGCTGCGATTGCCGGTGGCCGCCGATGCAAAATCCGTCGAGACATCTTCGGATGCACCGTTATTTGCTCTAGCGCGAGAGCGTCTGCCGAGAAAAGATTCCGGCCGCCTGATAACGGCCTATGTTGTCGATCGCCAGCTGGTTTTATCGTGGCCGAAATCGGATGCAGATGAAGTCGCAGGCCTTTTTCTTCCCTACCTTGAAGGCCTCATTCTGCCGGCCGCCGCTCAGCGGCTTGCGAAAACAGAGCAGGGCTGGCGGCTGGATATTGCGCTTGGGGAATCATCGACTGCTGCAGTTGAGCAGGTTAAAAAAACCAAGCTTGTCGAGGGCATCTGGGTAATCGGCAGCCAGCCAGGAGTCGAATGGCGGGCCGCATTTTCAAGTCAGTCGCCGCCGACGGCAGTCAGCGTGGTGTCGGAGGGCCAGACCGCAGCGGCTGCAGCACCAAGCCCGAAGCCCTCTGCCGAATTTGTCAGCAGCGCATTTTGGTCGGCATTGGGCGCCGCGCTACTCGGGGGCCTAATTCTGAACCTCATGCCCTGCGTTTTTCCGGTCATTGGATTAAAGGTGCTGTCGTTTGCCGAGTCGGCGCATGCGACATCAATTACCGTCGTGCGGGCCCTGTCATTTTCGGCGGGCGTGATTCTGACGTTTACGGCATTGGGCCTGCTCTTGGCGGCGCTGCGCGGTCTCGGCGAGTCGATTGGCTGGGGCTTTCAACTGCAGAGTCCCGCAGTGGTCTTGGGCTTAATGCTGTTGTTTGTATTGCTTGCGCTTAATTTGCTGGGTGTCTTTGAGATGGGCTTGCTTGCGGTTCGGGCCGCGAATCTCGGATTTGCAGATCGTGCGGCGGCCCAGGCCAATGCGAGCGGTGCATTTGCATCCGGCGTGCTGGCCGTGGTGGTGGCCTCACCGTGCACGGTGCCTTTTATGGGCAGCGCCATCGGCTTTACGGCCACCGCCGGTTTTTGGGAAACCCTCTTGGTCTTTGCTGGCCTTGGCGTGGGCATGTCGCTGCCGTATTTACTGATGGCCTTTCTTCCGGATCTGTTGAAAGTGCTGCCCAGGCCTGGCCCCTGGATGATGACGTTTAAGCAACTTATGGCCTTTCCTATGCTGGCTGCTGCAGCCTGGCTGATTTGGGTTTTGGCCGGACTGCAGGGCCCCGATCGCGTGTTGACGGCGTTGATGGCGGCGATTGCGCTGTCTCTGCTGCTGTGGATTCATGGCCGATTCTTGCAGCAAGGCAAAGCGGGCCCGATCTCCTTGGTCGGTGGTTTGCTCGCGTTTGTGTTTCTGGTGTTCACGATTGTCTGGACCCTGCGTGAGGCACCTGCCAGTGCGCTGCGCGCATCAACTTCGGCTGCATCAGTAACGGAATCTGCTGCCAGTGGAAATTCGTCGGCAATCTCGGGCGGTGAGATTCGCTGGCAGGCCTGGGCCCCTGGGTTGGCGGAGCGGCTGGCACTGCAGGGTAGCCCGGTCTTCGTTGATTTCACTGCGAGCTGGTGTATTACCTGCCAGGCCAATAAGGTCCGCGTTTTGCAAGGTGACGCGGTGATCAAAGCGTTTAAAGAAAATCGCGTGCAGGCATTGCGGGCCGATTGGACTCGTCAGGATCCGCTGATTGCTGCCGAACTGGCCCGGCATGGGCGCAACGGCGTGCCGTTGTATCTTGTTTATCGGCCGGGTGAGACCAAGCCACGCATCTTGTCAGAGTGGCTCACGGATCGGGAAGTGATCACGGCATTGCGCTAGCGCTTGCCCCGGTCGCCTCACTTTAGGCCCAGTACATCCTGCATGTCATAGAGGCCCGCGGGTTTTTGCATCAGAAAGAGTGCCGCACGCAGCGCGCCCTCGGCATAGGTCGCCCGCGAGGAAGATTTGTGGGTAATCTCAATGCGCTCACCCGTACCCGCAAAAAGCACGGTGTGATCACCCACGATGTCACCGCCGCGAATGACCGAGAAGCCAATCTCTTTCGCTGGGCGCGGGCCCGTATGGCCCTCGCGGGCGTAGCGCGCTTCTTTGCTGAGGTTGCGGCCAGCCGCCTGGGCGACGACTTCGGCCATTTTCAGTGCTGTGCCGGAGGGTGCATCCACCTTGTGTCGGTGGTGGGCCTCAATGACTTCGATATCAAAGCCTTCGCCAAGATAGCGGCCCGCAGATTCCAGCAGCTTTAAGGTGATATTCACGCCCACACTCATGTTGGGGGCCATCACGGTGGCATTATTTTTACTAAAGGCTGTAATTGCTAATTGGCCCGCGGCATCAAATCCTGTGGTGCCAATCACCGCCCGCACACGATGCTGGGCGCAGGCCTTGAGGTATTCCAGAGTGGCTTCGGGCCGCGTGAAATCGATCAAGACATCAGCGGCCCGAAGGGCGGCCGTGGGATCTGCAGAGATCGCAACGCCGGAGGACTGACCCATGAAGTCGCCCGCATCTTTTCCGATCATCGGGCTGCTGGGCTGCTCCAGGGCCGCAGCGAGTGCCATCTGCGGATGGGCGAGGACTGCCTCGATCAGCATGCGGCCCATCTTTCCAGTTGCACCCGAGATGGCAATTCGTGTGGCGCTTGTCATGATGATTTATCGCGCAGGCCGTGACGGCAGCAGCTCCTCGCCGCCTTCGCGTGGCAGCGGATCACCGCCCCAGGATTCCAGCGCATCCTCTTTGAATTGCACGAAAAAACGGCGCCGATCCTGACGACCATCACCACGCCTGAGTTTGAAGACATAATCCCAGCGATCGTTTCGAAAGGGATCGATTAACAGCGGTGTGCCCAGCACGCCGCGCACCTGTTCACGGCTCATGCCTTTTTTCAGCTGGCCGACCATGGACTCTGTAATGTAATTGCCCTGGCCGATATCAATCCGAAAGGGTGTGAGCCAGTTCGGGGGGTTTTCACGAAGATTGGTCAGGCGATTATCTTTCGAGGCGCAGCCGACAAGCAGCACTGCACTTGCCATTGCAATCAGAGAGCACCGAAGCCAGCTCTGACGGCTGGCCTGCGGGTCTTCGCCAGGACATGGGTTTTTTGTCGACATAGGCCGCTATGATACGGCCCATGCCCGGTGCCCATGACCTAAAAACAACCGGCCTGAAGGTGACTGCGCCCAGGCTGAAGGTCCTGGATATTTTTCATCGGGCGAGTTCACGGCACCTCACGGCCGAGGATGTCTATCGGGCGCTCCTGGCCGAAGCTGTCGATATCGGCCTGGCCACCGTGTATCGCGTCCTGACCCAGTTCGAGCAGGCCGGGATTCTCTCGCGCAGCCATTTTGAGTCGGGTAAGGCGGTCTTTGAGCTCAACGAGGGATCCCATCATGATCACTTGGTCTGCCTGGACTGCGGCCGGGTGGAGGAGTTCTGCGATACCGAGATCGAGGATCGGCAGCGCCGGATTGCCCGCGAGCAAGGATTTGAGCTTGCCGATCATGCGCTTTCCTTATACGGCCACTGCCAGCGCGACAACTGTCCGCATCGATCAGCGGCTGCCGCTTCGGCTGCGCGTTTATCAAAGAGTAAGTAGCGAGCGCGCGTGATCGCGCGAGGTCTTTTCTGCGCCCTCATCGCCAAGCATGCGGGCGATTTCATCCACCCGATCTTCGGCACTCAATGGGGTGAGTGCGCTGACGGGCGGGCCCGCCGTTGATTTTTTCTTTGAGACCCTTAGGTGGTGATGGCCGCGTGCGGCAACCTGCGGCAGGTGGGTCACGCACAACACCTGTCGGGACTGGCCGAGCCCTCGCAGGAGTTCCCCAACCGTATGGGCGACGTTGCCACCGATGCCAGAATCCACCTCGTCAAAAATTAAAGTGGGAATCTTGTTTGACGATGAGGTCACCACGGCAATCGCAAGGCTGATGCGGGCCAACTCACCGCCTGAGGCGACACGGTTGATCGGATAGGCCGCACCCTGGCCATGGTTGCGTAGCATGAAGATGACATCTTCAAGTCCATGGCCCGCTGGTTTTTCGCGGGCTTCGCAGGCCGCCTCAAATCGCATCTCGCCCATCGCAAGCTGGGCAAACCAATGATTCACGGCCCCAGAGAGCGCCAAACATGCTTTCTGGCGCTCGCGCGAGAGCAGCTTGGCCTGCTGATCGTATTCCTGCCGTGCTTGGGCTAAGGCGTGTTTCAGGGCTTCGGTGTCGGCCGCCTGCGCTGCCCGGGCCAATTCCTCTTGGGCGGCGGCCAAAAGAGCTAAGAGGTCTTCGGGCCGCGCTTTCAGTTTTCTGGCGACGCCAAAGATGGACTGCACGCGCTCTTCGACTTCGGTGAGCCGATCAGGATCAAGATCGCTTTTATCGAGATAGCGTTGAAGTGCATTGGCGGCCTCTTGCAGCTGAATTACAGCGGATTCAAGGGCCTGCGTTGCGGGCGTGAGCCGGGGATCCTTATCCGTCAGGCTGCTGAGCCGCTGTTGCAGTTTCTCCAGCTGCGCGATGATGGATGGATCGTCTTCGGCGATTTGCTGGAGCGCCGATTGCGAGCTTTGAAGAAGTTCTGCAGCATGAGACAGCCGCTTTTGTTCTTCAGAGAGGGCCTCCCATTCGCCAGCCGAGAGATGCAGCCCATTGACCTCTGAGACTTTCCACTCCAGTTGATCTCTAATCACGGCAAGCGCCTGCGCCTGCTGTTCTGAATCGGCGATTGCTTGCTCAAGCCGTTGCACCTCGCGCCATTGAACCGCGAGTGTTTTCGCAGACTCGGTTAGGCCGGCGTGTGCATCCAACAATAAGCGCTGGGCCTGCGGCCGCAGCAGAGCCTGATGTGCATGTTGGCCATGGATATCCACGAGCTGCTCGCCGATTTCTTTAAGTTGCGTCAGGGTTGCCGGCTGTCCATTGATCCAGGATTTCGATTTTCCGGTCGCATCCACCACCCGACGGATCAGCAATTCATCGGGATCTTGGTCAGACTGCATCTCTGCCTCGGCCAGCCAGGCCTGCGCCTCAGGGGCATCGGAAAGGTCAAAGCGCGCAGAGAGATCGGCCTTGGCCGCTTTCTCGCGTACGACAGTCGCATCGCCGCGGCCTCCGAGCAGCAGATCGAGCGCATCAATCAGAATTGACTTGCCGGCACCCGTTTCGCCGGTCATCACGGTAAAGCCCTGGCTAAAGTCGAGATCGAGCTGCTCGACAATTACGAACTGCTGCACGGACAGCGAGACGAGCATGGCGTGTCGTGATGGCTAGTGGGGTTCGGTCGGCGGAAGGGGGTCTGGCCGGCCTGCAAATAGGGGGTTGGTGCTCCAGTGCAGCTTGCGGCGGAGCATGGAGAAATAATCGTAGCCCTTGGGATGCAGCAGTCGCACTTTGTGGGGCCCCTGACGAATGACAATTTTGTCTCCATCTTGCAGTGAAGTCAGGGCCTGCATATCGCAGTGCAGGCTGGTGCCGGCACCGTCATTGATCACCACCTGCACCTCAACCTGCTCCGGGAGTACGATGGGACGGCTGGAGAGGGCCTGCGGAGCGACCGGCACGAGGGTGATGCCGGCCAATCCGGGATGCAGGATCGAGCCTAGGGCCGAGAGGGCATAAGCGGTGGAGCCAGTCGGCGTCGAGATGATCAGACCATCGGCCCGCAGGGTGTGCAGGTAGTGGCCATCGACAAACACTTCTACTTCCACCATGCGACTGACCGCACCGCGACTGATCACGGCATCGTTTAATGCCGGTGCGTCAAATACCGCGGTTCGGGCTGACGTACCGGGCGCTTTACGCATCACGGCGACCTGCAGCATGGCCCGTTCTTCTTTCACATAGTCACCCGCGATGACTGCGGGTAATTCAGATTCAACTTGTGAGATATCCAGGTCTGTCATGAAGCCGAGACGGCCCTGGTTCACACCAATGAGAGCGATTCCGGTAGGCGCTAACTGGCGCGCGATACCAAGCAGAGTACCGTCACCGCCAAGAATGACGGCCAAATCAATCCGATCGGCCAGCTCATTTAGGCTCGCCTGGCCATCGCTTTCGGCTGGGATGAGGCCAGCGCTTTTCGCCGTTTCGTTTTCGACCCATACCGCGCATCCTTGCTGCCGAATGCTCGCGAGGATGCGCCGAAGCGGGACGCCCAGGCCCTCTGTCTGTGGCCGACCGAACACACCGACGCATCGAAAGGGAGTCTGGCCTTGGCTCATGCCTGTCATTACACCATAGGAGCAGGGATGGGGAATAATGCGGCTTATGCTAGATGACCGGTCCCGCAACTTATTAAAAACCTTGATCGAGCGTTATATCGCCGAGGGCCAGCCAGTGGGTTCGCGGGCGCTGTCAAAGTTTTCGGGCCTCGATCTTTCACCAGCCACGATTCGCAATGTGATGGCGGATCTTGAGGAGATGGGCCTTGTGGCGAGCCCGCACACTTCGGCCGGCCGAATTCCTACGCCGCGCGGCTATCGCCTGTTCGTCGACCGTCTGCTCACGGTGCAGCCGATTAAGCCCGATCAGGCCGCCATGCTGGAGGGCCAGCTGCAGGCGGATGCGCCCCAGCGGGTGATGACACATGCTGCGCAGCTTTTATCCAGCCTCTCTAGCTTTGCCGGTGTTGTGGTGACACCGCGGCGTGCAGGGGTGTTTCGACACCTTGAGTTTCTGCGGCTGAGCGAACGTCGTGTGCTGTTGATTGTCGTGAGCCCCGATGGCGATGTGCATAACCGAATTCTCCAGACGGACCGGGATTACTCGCCCTCTGAGCTCACTGAGGCTGGCAATTACATCAACGCCCATTACGCTGGCCTTGATTTCGAGGCGGTGCGAGCCCGGATCAAAACGGAGCTTTCTGAGTTGCGCAATAACATTTCCTCGCTGATGACATTGGCAGTCGAAAATGGCGAGGATGTATTTTCTGCAGGCAATGACGAGGTACTTGTCTCCGGTGAGCGGCGGCTTTTGGATGTTTCCGATCTCTCTGAAAACATGAGTCGTCTGCGCAAGCTCTTTGATTTGTTTGAGCAAAAAGCGGCGTTGGTGCGGCTGCTGGAATCGTCATCGCGCGGCCAGGGCGTGCAGATTTTTATTGGCGGCGAATCGTCATTGGTGCCCATTGAGGAACTCTCGGTGGTGGCGGCACCTTATGAGATCGATGGCCGAGTCGTTGGCACGCTGGGCGTGATCGGTCCGACGCGCATGGCCTATGAGCGCGTGATTCCGATTGTGGATATCACCGCAAAATTGCTGTCGACAGCGTTGAGCCAGCCCGCACAGGGCTAGCCCCAGCCAGTTTTTTTGATGAATCCGACACTGCGACCTGAGCCCGACTATCAGCATGGCGCTGCCCTGCGGACTGGGGTCTTGCTGATTAATCTCGGCACACCCGATGCGCCAACCGCGAAGGCGTTAAAGACCTATCTGAAAGAGTTTTTATCGGATCCTCGGGTGGTCGAGATTCCGCGGCTGGTCTGGTGGCCGATTCTGAATGGAATTATTTTGAATGTGCGGCCCCAGAAGTCGGCTGTGAAATACGCCAGTATCTGGATGGAGGAGGGCTCGCCGCTTCGGGTCTACACCGAGCGGCAGGCCCAGGGCCTGCGTGCGGTGTTGGCGGCCCGTGGAATGGATGTTGCCGTTGAAGTCGCAATGCGTTACGGCAATCCGAGCATTCCCTCTGCCTTAGCGGCATTACGAGATCGTGGAGTCCGCCGCTTATTGGTGCTGCCGATGTATCCGCAGTATTCATCAAGCACCACCGCAACCGCCTTCGATGTGGTCTTCAAGGAGTTTGCCGCCTTTCGCAATCAGCCCGATTTGCGATTGATCCGCAGTTTTCACGATTACTCGCCGTATATCGCTGCATTGGCCGAGCAGGTTCGTCGGCATTGGCAGGTGCATGGCCGCGGGGATCTGCTGCTCTTTAGCTTTCATGGCGTGCCGAAGCGCTCTCTGCTTAAAGGGGACCCTTATCACTGCGAGTGTCACAAAACAGCGCGGCTTTTGGCGCAGGCCCTTGGGCTGACGGAGCAGCAGTGGCGGATTTCATTTCAGTCGCGCTTCGGCAAGGCAGAGTGGCTAAAGCCCTATACCTCGGAAGTCATCGAGAGCCTGCCCAGCCAAGGTGTGAAAGTTCTGGATGTGATGTGTCCGGGTTTTCCTGCTGACTGTCTCGAGACTCTCGAAGAAATCGCCATGGAGGGCAAGGAAGAGTTCCTGACTGCAGGCGGCAGTCAGTATCGTTATATCTCTTGTATCAATGATGAGCCGTCCGGCATTCAGGCCCTGGCCGATCTGGTCGCGCTCAATCTCTCGGGCTGGCCCACCGGTCAGGACGCCGAGGAAGCCGCCAGCCTTGAACTTCAGCGGCGTCGGGCAAAGGCGCTCGGCAGCGCCAACTAGGGCTTCACGGCAGGCGGGGCTGGCTGCCGCAGGGCGCGGCCCTTGAAAATCAGTCTGGCTGACCCAACCTTTCCCTACATCGATTTGTTTCTGCGGAATCCCTATGTCTGACTCAACTGAGAAAAAAGCACCCGAGGACGCCATCACCACTGCGAATGCTGAGCCATTGAGCCCCGAGGCTGCCGCCCCCGCGTCTACAGAGGCATCCGCCCCTGAGCTGGCCCCAAGCCTTCAGGTCCAACTCGAAGAGGCGCAGGCCAAGGTCAAGGCCTGGGAGGAGGAATATCTTCGGGCCCGCGCAGAGATGGAAAATCTCCGCAAACGCAGCGCCCAGGAGGTCTTAAACGCCGGGAAATTTGCGATCGAAGGATTTGCGGAAGCGTTGCTGCCGGTGGCCGATAGTCTGGAGATGGCCCTGACCCTTGAGCATCAGACCCCCGATGGCCTAAAGGGCGGTGTAGAGCTGACCCTCAAACAGCTCCAGCAGGCGTTCCAAAAGGGCCGGCTGACAGCGATTCATCCGGTAGGAGAGAAATTCGATCCCAATCGCCATCAGGCCGTCTCCATGGTGGATGGGAATGCCCAGAATCCGCCGGTTCCCTCAAATCATGTGGTCCAGGTCATGCAGAAGGGCTACATGGTGGCCGAGCGGGTCCTGCGGCCCGCCATTGTGGTGGTGGCCCAGTAAGGGCGCGCTGCTGGCGGCAGGGCTGGGCCCCTTGAAATAGGCCCAAGCAGCCCCCATCTGCACTACCAAGTCAATTTAATTTCTGAAGGAAAAGCATCATGGCAAAGATCATCGGCATCGACTTGGGAACGACCAATTCCTGCGTTGCGATCCTCGAGGGCGGCTCGCCCAAGGTGATTGAAAATTCTGAGGGTGCGCGCACAACCCCGTCCATCATCGCCTACATGGAAGACGGCGAGATTTTGGTGGGAGCGCCCGCCAAGCGGCAGGCGGTGACTAACCCGAAAAGTACGCTGTATGCCGTCAAGCGCTTGATCGGCCGTAAGTTCGATGAAAAAGAAGTACAGAAAGACATTGCGCTGATGCCTTTTGAAATCACCAAGGCCGATAACGGCGACGCCTGGGTGAAGGCCCGCGACAAAAAGCTAGCGCCCCCACAGGTTTCGGCAGAAGTACTGCGCAAAATGAAGAAAACCGCCGAGGACTATCTCGGTGAAGAAGTCACTGAGGCCGTGATCACGGTGCCGGCCTACTTTAATGATTCCCAGCGCCAGGCAACCAAAGACGCAGGCCGTATCGCAGGCCTGGAAGTCAAGCGCATCATCAATGAGCCGACAGCGGCTGCACTGGCCTTTGGGTTGGACAAGGCGGCCGGTAAAGATCGCAAGATTGCGGTCTATGACTTGGGCGGTGGCACCTTTGATGTCTCCATTATTGAGATCGCTGATGTTGATGGCGAAAAACAGTTCGAGGTGCTCTCCACCAATGGTGATACCTTCTTGGGAGGAGAGGATTTCGATCAACGCATCATTGATCACATCATTGATGAATTCAAAAAGCAGAGCGGAGTGGATCTCTCCAAGGATCCCATCGCGCTGCAGCGGATCAAGGCGGCGGCCGAACGGGCAAAGATTGAGTTATCGTCCAGTCAGCAGACCGAGTTAAATGAGCCCTACATCGCTATGGCCAACGGGGCACCGGTCCACCTGACCTTCAAGATTACGCGGGCCAAGCTCGAGTCCCTGGTGGATGATCTGATTAGCCGCACGATTGAGCCCTGCAAGATCGCGATGAAAGATGCCGGCGTGTCGGCCTCGGAGATCGATGACGTGATTCTGGTGGGCGGCATGACCCGCATGCCGAAGGTCCAGGATGCGGTGAAGGGCTTCTTTGGCCGTGAGCCGCGCAAGGATGTCAATCCCGACGAGGCCGTGGCCGTGGGCGCAGCCATTCAGGGCTCTGTGTTGGCGGGAGACCGCAAGGACGTGTTGCTGTTGGATGTCACGCCGCTGTCTCTCGGCATTGAGACGCTCGGTGGTGTGATGACCAAGATGATTCAGAAAAACACCACGATTCCCACGAAGTTCTCTCAGGTCTTCTCAACTGCCGATGACAATCAGCCCGCGGTGACCATTAAGGTCTTCCAGGGTGAACGTGAGCTCGCCAATGTCAATAAGCTTCTCGGCGAATTCAATCTGGAAGGTATTCCTCCGGCCGCCCGTGGCACGCCTCAGATTGAGGTGACTTTTGATATTGATGCCAACGGCATTTTGCATGTCTCAGCGAAAGATAAATCAACTGGCAAGGAAAATAAGATCACCATTAAGGCCAACTCGGGACTCTCCGACGAGGAGATTCAAAAGATGGTGAAAGATGCCGAGGCCAATGCCGAAGAAGATAAAAAGCGTGTGGCGATGGTACAGGCCCGTAACGCAGGCGAAGCCATGGTCCATTCGGTGAAGAAGTCGCTGGAAGAGCATGGCGATAAGGTCAGCGCCGACGAGAAAGCCAAAATCGAAGAGGCCATTAAAGAGGCTGAGGCAGCGTTAAAGTCTGAGGATCAGGCAGCGATCGAATCCAAGACAGAAAACCTGATGAAGGCCTCGCAGAAACTGGGCGAGAAGGTGTATGCCGACGCGCAGGCTGCTGCGGCCGGTGCTGCCGCGGGTGGGGCCCCTTCGGGCGCTGGCGCCGCCAAGGCCGATGATGTTGTGGATGCAGACTTCAAGGAAGTGAAGCGTGACTAATGTCCAAGCGCGACTACTATGAAGTGCTTGGTGTTGCCAAAAACGCTTCTGATGAAGACCTCAAGAAAGCGTATCGCAAGCTGGCAATGAAGTATCACCCGGATCGCAATCCGGGTGATAAAGCAGCAGAAGATAAATTCAAAGAGGCCAAAGAGGCCTACGAGATGCTCTCGGATGCCGAGAAGCGTGCCGCCTACGATCGTTTTGGTCACGCCGGCGTGGATCCCAATGCGGGCGGCTTTGGCGGTGGTGAGCAGGGCTTTGGCGGATTTGCGGATGCCTTCGGCGATATCTTCGGCGATATCTTCGGCGGCGCTGCCGGCAGCCGCGGCGGCCGCAGTAATGTGTATCGCGGGGCCGATCTGCGTTACTCCATGGAGGTCACGCTGGAGGATGCTGCCAATGGCATCACCACCGAGATCAAGGTGCCCACGTGGGAAAAGTGCGGCACCTGCGATGGCTCAGGCGCAAAGCCGGGCACCAAGCCCGAGACCTGCAAGACCTGTGGTGGACAGGGCCAGGTCCGCATGCAACAGGGCTTTTTCTCGATTCAGCAGACCTGCCCGAGCTGCCATGGCCGTGGCAAAACCATCAAAGACCCCTGCGGCACATGTCGCGGTGATGGCCGGGTCCGTAAGCAAAAGACACTCGAAGTCAAAATTCCTGCGGGTATTGATGATGGCATGCGCATTCGCTCGGCCGGCAATGGCGAGCCGGGCGTAAACGGTGGGCCGAGTGGTGATCTGTACGTCGAAATCAGCATCAAGCCACACCGGATATTTTCTCGCGATGGGGATGATCTGCATTGCGAAGTACCCATCAGTTTTGCCCGGGCGGCCCTAGGCGGAAACGTGGATGTGCCCACCTTGGGCGGGAAGGCGAGCTTCGAGGTGCCCGAGGGCACTCAAAGCGGCAAGACCTTTCGGCTGCGCAGCAAAGGCATTCGCAATGTGCGCTCTGGATTGCCAGGAGATTTGTATTGTCATGTGTTGATTGAGACGCCGGTAAAACTCACCGATAAACAGCGCAAGCTGCTGCAAGATTTTGAGTCGTCGCTACAAGAAGGCGGTGAGCGCCACAATCCCCAGTCCAAGAGCTGGATGGAAAAGGTAAAAGATTTTTTTAATTAGATCGAAATAACTCGCGTAGACGCTGCTCATTTGGCTGAGAGACAACCCCTTTTTCTGTGATCAGCGCGGTGACTAGATCAGCCGGCGTCACATCGAAAGCGGGGTTGCGTATCGCTACACCCTCTGCAGCCCAATGCAGATTTCGGAAGCCCCTCACTTCATCGATATGCCGTTCTTCGATCGGAATATCTTTACCACTTAAGATGGTCATATCAATGGTGGATAAGGGGCAGGCGACATAAAATGGAATTCGATGTCGATGGGCCAGTACAGCCAACATATAGGTCCCGATTTTATTGACTACATCCCCATTGGCGGAGACCCGGTCGGTGCCAACGACGACGGCATCAATATCACCTTGTGCCATGAGGTGGCCGGCCATGTTGTCGGTGATTAGGGTAACCGGGATATTTTCCTGGACTAACTCCCAGGCGGTGAGTCGTGCGCCCTGTAGAAATGGGCGGGTCTCATCCGCAATCACCGAAATCTTTTTCCCCGCTGCCACCGCCGAGCGAATCACGCCGAGCGCGGTGCCATGCCCAGCAGTGGCCAGCGCCCCAGCATTACAGTGGGTCAGCACCCGTGCACCGTTTTTTAATAACTTTTCGCCGTGGGCGCCCATTGCGCGGTTGATGGCGATATCTTCGGCGCAGATCCCGTGGGCCTCGGCCAGCAGGGCCTGAGCGATCGCCGCTGGGCTGTCGGTGTGTGGTTCAGGGTTTGAGACCGCTACCCAGCGCTGGCGCATCCGCTTCAGCGCCCAAAACAAATTCACGGCAGTTGGGCGGCTTGCAGCTAGAACATCCAGGCCACGATGAATGGCCTGGGTAAATTGCTCGATGGTTTGATGCTGCTGTTGGAGCGCTTCGAGCGCTACCCCATAGGCGGCGGCCACGCCGATGGCCGGCGCTCCCCGCACCACCATGTCGCGGATACCGGTGGCCACTTCGGCTGCGTTGGTATAAGGCAGGTAGCGGAATTGCGAAGGCAGGACCCGCTGATCGATCATTTCGAGCCGGCCCTCGGACCAGCGCAGGGTTTCAATATTCATGGGATTGACTATAGCGCACAGCTCGGCTGGCGATCTGAGAGACGCCGATTGCAAGCTTTGAGGAAGCGCGTCCCGGGGTGACACTCCACTTCGTAAAAACATCAAGTCATCGGTATGGAGATTCTTAACATCTGCATCCATATTCCCGTAGGGAACTTGCAGATACAAAAGTACAAGTGTGCTGATAAGAGGTACTTTTTAGTGCCCCTCAAAGGCCGTAAGGGCAAACACCTTAACATCGAGTTTTTCCAGTCGCGTTGCGCCGCCGATATCCGGAAGATCAATGGCAAACGCACACTCTACAATCTCGCCGCCAAGCTTTCGAATCAGTAATACCGCCGCTTCGGCGGTGCCCCCGGTGGCAATCAGGTCATCGACCAGCAGCACACGCTCGCCTGTGACAATCGCATCGGTATGAATCTCAATGCGATCCACGCCGTACTCCAACTCATAATCATGGCCCACCGTTTCGGCAGGGAGCTTACCCTTTTTGCGGATCGGAACGAACCCCACGCCCAGGGCATAAGCCAGTGGCGCACCAAGAATAAAGCCGCGTGACTCAATGCCCGCGACCTTGTCGATTTTCTGTCCTGTGTAGCGGTTGACCAGTTCTTGCATCATCATCCGAAACCCAACTGGATCTTTCAGCAGGGTCGTGATGTCGCGAAACATGATGCCCTGTTTGGGGTAATGAGGAACAGTGCGGATTTTGGACTTAATTGACATAGCAGCATCCTAGTATTTCTTTAGACAGTTCCGGCAAAATTACTCAACCTTATCGCCAAATTGTTTAATCACCTTTATGGGGCCCATAAGTCTTGAATTTTTCCATCACTTCCGCCATCTGTGCATCCGATAAAATGATTGGTTCGCCGATTTGCAGTGCGCGCCAGTATTGCTCGCAAAGGCTTTCAACTTCGACTGCTATCCCGAGTGCATCGGCCAGATCTCGGCCAACAGCAATCATGCCGTGGTTAGCGAGCAAACAGGCCTTGCGATCCTGCAATGCCCGTAAGGCCTGGTTGGAGAGTTCTTGGGTGCCAAAAAGCGCATAGGGTGCACAGCGAATGTTGGGTCCGCCAGCCACTGCAATCATGTAGTGGAAGGCTGGTACCCCCTTGTGCAGGCAGGCCAGGCTGGTGGCAAAAGCTGAATGGCAGTGAACGATCGCATTCACGTCGGGACGCTGAAGATAGATATCATGATGAAAGCGCCACTCGCTGGACGGATTGGCTGCGGAGTTGGCCATTGCCCTGCCCATGCCGGCCTGATGAGCCTCTGACAACGATATTGTCACCATTGCAGCCTCGGTTAGCTTCTCCGGTGGAATGCCCGAGGGCGTTATGAGAAAACCCATCGATGTGCGCACAGAGCAATTACCCGTCGCCCCGCGGTTTAGCCCCAATGCATCAAGACGCTGCATCACCGAGACGATGGAGTTGGCAGCGTCGTGCACCGACTTCACTTTCTCAGTACGCGGCCTGCAACGGCATCTAATTTTTTCATCAATGCGGGATCCCGAGCCTCGGGTGCCGTGATCAGCGCATGGGTAAGCACGGACTGGCAGCTGCAGTATTGTCGGTCCACATCGGTGGCGAGTCGGGGCACGCTTGCCCGAATCAGGGTCCGTGCCTTTTCCGCATTAGCGGTTACGACAGCGATAATTTGATCTACGGTTACATCGTCATGGCTGGGGTGCCAGCAGTCATAGTCGGTCACCATTGCGACCGATGCGTAACAGATCTCTGCCTCGCGAGCCAGTTTGGCTTCGGGCATATTCGTCATCCCGATAACATCACATTTCCAGCTGCGATAGAGCTCACTTTCTGCAAGGCTGGAGAACTGCGGTCCTTCCATGACGAGGTAGGTGCCGCCACGCACTGCCTCAATTTCTGACTCTCGAGCTGCGGCCTGAATATGCCCCGCGAGCCGATTACAAGTCGGGTGGGCCATCGAAACATGGGCCACGCAGCCAGTGCCAAAAAATGATTTTTCTCGGGCGAAGGTGCGATCGATGAACTGGTCTACGATGACAAACATCCCGGGTTTTAAATCTTCCCGCAGAGAACCCACTGCACTTACTGAAATAATCTCTGTCACACCAGCTCGCTTTAAGGCATCAATATTGGCGCGATAGTTGATTTCTGACGGTGGAATCTTGTGGCCGCGACCATGACGAGGCAAAAAAACCATCTGCTGGCCGTGAAATTCGCCGAACATCAGCTGGTCAGATGGTGCGCCGAACGTAGATTCCACGCGACGCCACTCGGTGTTAGTCAGGCCGTCAATGCTGTAGACGCCGCTGCCGCCGATGATTCCGATGACTCTTGTAGCGGTTGTTGTCATAGAGCCTCTAGTTAAGGATGGGTACTGCTGTCTGAATCATAACGCGCGGCTTGCCATGTAGAGGGCAAGCACCAGCAGCAGCGCTGCGAACACGCGTTTTAAGGGAACGACATTCATTCGATGGGACGTTCTCGCCCCAATCGGGGCGGTGATGAGTGAAGCAAAGGCACAGGCCGCCAGTGCCGGCAGGTAGATATAGCCCACGGACCACGGTGGAAGATGCTCCACGGAAAGCCCTGCAATCACGTAGCCAATCAGGCCGCCAGCCGCAATGGGAAACCCGAGCGCTGCCGAAGTGCCGATGGCCTGATGCATCGAGACATTGCACCAGACCATGAACGGTGTGCTCAGGAACCCCCCGCCTGCACCCAAGAGGCTCGAGATAAATCCAACGCCGGAGCCCACCGCGGCAAGCGATGCGGGGCCCGGCACCTCACGAGAGGGCTTGGGTTTTGACGTGCGAAACATCTTGATGGCGGAGTAACCCACGAATACGGCGAAGAAAATCGCCAGCCATTCGCTTTTCAATGCGCTGGCAAAGTGAGCGCCAAGAAATGTTCCCCAAAACGCACCCAGCCCCATCGGCTTGGCAATATCCCAGCGGACCTTACCGGTCTGGTGATGGGCCCGCACGCTGGTGACAGAGGTAAAAAGAATTGTCGTGAGCGATGTGGCCAAGGCCATCTTGATGACGAGCTCATCCGGAAAGCCCGCCGTGATAAACAAAAATGTCATAAAAGGGGTCAGCATCATGCCGCCCCCAACACCGAGCAGTCCCGCCATAAAGCCTGTGAATGCGCCGATCACCAGTAGCGCGATCATCATCAGCAGCATGGGGACTGGCTAAAAAAGTTTCTCTTGGGGTACGAGCGCTGCATCCAGCGTCTGACTGATCGCGGTAATCTTTTTCAGTGCTTCTTCGCGGGCGCCTGCATCTTGCAGGGCGCCACCGCCTAAGACATCCCGGGCCAGCGTAAGGGCAGCCATCACGGCGATGCGGTCCGCGCCTTGCAGCTTGCTGGAGGCCTTCACTTGTCGCATACGCGCATCGACCAGCGCAACACACTCCAGCAGCATGGGCTTGTCTCCCGGCGCGCAGGAGAGCTGGTAGGCGCGGTCCAGTATCTGGACCTCGATCCGTTCTTGTTCGGTTTTGGACATCGGTCGGGCCGCCATAAGAATTCCGGCAGCCCCGTTGGGCTACCTATGCCGATGATTTTAGCCGAGACATTGCCTGCGAGATAAACGGCCAGACAAAGAGGGCAAGTGCGAGGACGGTCAGCGATCCCACTAGGCCGTTAGAGAAAAAGACTCCGAGGCTGCCACTGGAGGACAGCATGGACTGGCGGAAGGCTTCTTCGGTTCGGTCTCCCAGCACGATGGCCAGCACCAGTGGGGCGAGCGGGTACTTCAGCTTCTTGAAGATGTATCCGATCACGCCAAAGATGAGCATCATGTAGATATCGAAAATCGAGGTGCTCACCGTGAAGGCGCCGACCGCGCAAATTGCCAGGATGGTGGGCGCAATGATCGAAAACGGAATGCGCAGAATCGCGGCAAATTGCGGCACGAAGGCCAGCACCACAATAAAGCCGACGATGTTGCCGAGATAGATCGAGGCGATTAAACCCCAGACAAAATCTTTTTGCTCAATAAACATCATTGGACCGGGCTGCAGGCCCCAAATCAATAGGCCGCCGAGTAAGACCGCTGCGGTGGGGGACCCAGGCACGCCGAGGGTCAGCATGGGCAGCAGCGCGCTGGTGCCTGCCGCATGGGCTGCGGTTTCTGGCGCAACAACGCCTTCGACCTGGGGATTTTGTGAAGAGCCGAAATCTTTCGGCTTTTTGCTCATGCGTTTGGCAAGCCCATAGGCCATAAACGAGGCTGGTGTTGCGCCACCGGGGACAATGCCCATGAAGCAGCCCACTACAGAGCTGCGTAGTGATGTCATCCAATACCGTGGCAGCTCGCGCCAAGTTTTGAGCACGGTGTCGAGTTTGATTTTTCCGTTGCCGCCGCGAAAACTCAGGCCCTCTTCGAGGGTCTGAATGATCTCGCTGATGCCGAAAAGGCCGATCACTGCAATCAGAAAATCAAAGCCCTTGAGCAATTCGGTCTGGCCGAAGGTCAGCCGCAGTGTCCCCGTCACCGAATCCTGGCCGACTGCTGCTAGGCCAAAGCCCAGCATCATGGAGGCAATCGTTTTAAACGGTGGATCGTGGCTCATGCCGACAAAGGCGCAGAAGGTCAGCAGGCAGACGGCAAAATATTCGGGCGGCCCAAACTTCAATGCAAAGCCGGCCACAACGGGCGATAAGAAGGTCAGCACCAAGGTGGCCACGAAGGCGCCGATAAACGATGAGGTAAACGCGGCGGTCAATGCCTCGCCCGCCCGGTTTTTCTGTGCCAGCGGATAGCCATCAAAGGTGGTGGCCACTGACCAGGGTTCACCGGGAATATTGAACAGAATCGAGGTGATCGCCCCGCCAAAGAGCGCTCCCCAGTAGATGGACGACAGCATGATGATGGCTGAAGTCGGCGGCATGCTGAAGGTGAGCGGCAAGAGAATCGCGACCCCATTGGCGCCCCCGAGTCCGGGCAGCACGCCAATGAGCACGCCCAGCACGATACCGATCAGCATCAAAAGCAGGTTGTAGGCAGACAGTGCGACGCCAAAGCCGCCGATCAGGGATTGAATTTCTTGCATATGGGCCTAGGCCACGCCGAAGAGTTGTTCCAGTGGGCCCTTCGGCAGCGGCATCTTGAACCAGATTTCGAAGAGAGCGAAAAGCACCGCAGGAATGCCGATGGCGATGGGTGCTGTGCGGGCGAGATTAAATTTTCCGAGCCGGACCATGAACCAGCCGATCAGCAGCGCGGAGGCGACATAGATGCCGATGAAGGCGATCGTGATCACAAAAACAGTAGTGGGAATCAGCAGCGACATGACCATCGAGGCCTGGTGCCGGGTCAGAAAGGATTCGGAGGCGGTCTCTGGATCGCGGATTGCATGCCAGAAATTGATCAGGCTAGAGAGGCACAGAAAGATGCCGATGTAAAACGGAAAATAGCCCGATTGGGGACCATCCATATTCCAACCAGCGCCGATGCGCAGGCTGTCGGCGATCACCACCGCACCCAGAGCAAACAGGATAGCGGCAGTGACGACCTCTAGACTTCGAACCGAGGCGGCTGACCGATGGTCACCTGCCTCGTTGTTTTCCGGTGCGCTCATTTGGCGATGAAACCGGCTTCTTGCATCAGCTGACGATGGCGACCCTCTTCCTTTTCTACCCACTTGCGATAGTTTTCACCGGTCATGGTGGTGGTGTTGAAGGCGCCACGCTTCATAAAATCTTTCCACTCGGGTGTCTCGCGGACCTTGGCCATTAAGTCAACGTAGTACTTGGTCTGGTCAGCGGTCACACCGCCGGCCATAAAAATGCCACGCAGCATCAAGTAATCGACATCGACACCACTTTGTTTGCAGGAGGGGATGTCATTCCAGGACATATCGGTGGTGACTTTATCTTTCAGCGGGATACGCTCGTCGTCAAACACGCATAGGGGGCGCAGCTTGCCACCGCGCCAATGTTCAACGGCCTCAATGGGGTTGTTTACGGAGGCATCGATATGCTTGCCCACCAGCTGGACTGCGATTTCACCGCCGCCTTTGTAAGGAATGTAGGTGAACTTGGTGCCGGTCTGCTTCTCGAGTGCTACGGTGATGATCTGATCTTCCTGTCGCGATCCCGTGCCGCCCATCTTCATCTTGCCAGGACCCGCTGCTTTGACGGCGGCGATAAAGTCTTTCGGCGTTTTGTAAGGCGCTTCGGCGTTTACCCAGAGCACGAACTGATCCAGGGCCATCATTGAGACTGGCGTGAGATCCCGGTAGCTAAAGGGCACCCCGGTTGCCAACGGTGTGGTGAATAAATTCGACAGAGTGATGATGATTTTGTGAGGGTCACCCTTCGCGCCTTTGACCTCTAAGAACCCCTCGGCGCCAGAGCCGCCGCTTTTGTTGACGACCACCATGGACTGCTTCATGAGGTTGTTCTTGGCGATGATGTTTTGAATCAGCCGGGCCATCTGGTCAGCGCCGCCGCCGGTGCCCGCAGGCACGACAAACTCCACTGTCTTGGTGGGCTCCCAGGCCTGGGCCGAGACTGCTGCGCCTAAAAAGCCTAGTGCGAGTGTGGATTGGACAAACAGTTTCTTTAAGGCGGTGAAGGCCATGTTGAGTCTCCGGAAAAGCGTGCAGAATAGGGGACTGAAATTTCTCTTGTGATGCGCAGCGCAGGCTAGCACGACTTCCTGACTGTCTTGGACAATAGTGAATAAAAATATGAAGCGATGGTTTAGATTTTCTGAACTGAAAGACGATCAGCACGAAATCAAAGTCGGCTGCCAAATGGAAGGATCTAATTCCATACAAGTTTATTCGGGCACCAGCATCATCGACCCGCAAGCCGCGACAGGCCGTGAGGTGACCCTCGATTCGGTGCGGCTGCTCTATCCCGTGGTGCCCTCGAAGTTCCTCTGCCTGTGGAACAACTTTCACGAGATGGCCGCCAAGCTCGGCCATTCCGCCCCCGCCAATCCACTGGTGTTTCAAAAGTCGGCCAACAGTTTTGCCAATCCGACTGACGCGATCCGAAAACCGGTCTCATATGACGGAAAGGTCGTCTACGAGGGTGAGCTCGGTATCGTGATTGGGGCGACGTGCAGCAACGTGTCGGTCGATGCGGCGGAGTCAATGATTTTTGGGTTTACCTGCGTCAATGATGTGACGGCCTTGGATTTGGTGAACGCAGACCCGACGTTTCAGCAATGGTCTCGCGCCAAGAGCTGTGATGGGTTTGGCCCCTTTGGGCCAGCAGTCGCCCAGGGCCTGGATTGGCGATCCGCCCGGGTACGGACGGTGATCTCAGGCCGCGAGCGGCAAAACTATCCCGTGGCCGATATGATTTTTTCACCGCCGGAGATTGTGAGTTTCATCTCTCGAGAAATCACGCTCATGCCAGGCGATATGATTTCCTGCGGCACCTCGGCGGGCGTGTTGCCCATGCGTCCGGGGACCACAGTGGAAGTGAGCATTGAGGGCATCGGGACCCTGATCAATACCTATGAGCCGACTTAACAAGCGGTTGGCCGCGAAGCGGTCCTTCTGAAAAAGGTGAAGTGATGAGAATCTGTGTGATTGGAGCGGGTGCAATCGGCGGCCTTTTAGGAGCCCGGCTCGCCAAGGCGGGCGAAGCGGTCACGCTGGTCGCGCGCGGCCCTCATCTCGAGGCCTTAAAGGCCAACGGCCTTCGATTGATCGAAGAAGATGGCAGCGAATTTGTCGTGCAGCCCAAGGTCGTGAGCAATGTCCGTGAGGCCGGCCCGCAGGATGTCATTGTGCTGGGCATGAAGGCCCATCAGGTTGCAGCGGTTGTGGATGATCTCGCGTCCGCCTTCACCGATGACACGATTGTGCTGACTGCGCAAAATGGCATCCCGTATTGGTACTTTATGAAGCTCGGTGGCCCCCATGACGGCCGCGTCGTGGAAAGTGTTGATCCCGGCGGCATTGTGGCCCGTGGCATCCCCACTGATCGGGTGATTGGCAGTGTGGTGTATCCGGCAGCGGAAATCATTGCGCCGGGTGTGTTGAAACACATTGAGGGCAATCGGTTTTCGATCTCGGAGATTGACAGCGCGGACACGCCGCGTGTGCGTCAGCTCTCTGAGACGCTGCG